>DASRAF010000389.1:0-13278 GCA_035638295.1 Pseudolabrys sp. | reverse complement strand
TGCCGGCTGCCTGGCTGCCGATCAGGTAGCCGCTCACGGACACGGTTCCTGTGCACCGCTCCGGCCAAAGCGCTGAGACGATGTTCACGGTTCGCGCACCCCAATCGAAGCCGCCGAGAACCGCCTTGTCGATCTTGAGGGCATCCATGAAGGCAATCGCGTCCGCGGCAATCGCCGATGGCTGGCCATTGCGGAACGTGTCGTTTGAAAGGAAACGCGTCGCACCATAGCCGCGCAGATAGGGAACGATCACGCGGAAACTCGCCGAGGCCAGCGCAGGCGCGACATCGACAAAGCTGTAAATGTCGTACGGCCAACCGTGCAGGAGGATGACCGGTGGGCCATCTGCCGGACCCGCCTCGGCGTATGCAACATTCAAAACTCCGGCGTCGATTTGCTTCAGCGGTCCGAACGATGTGCGCGCGCCCGGCGTGACGGCGGGCAGGGTCTTGGCAGCTGTCTGTGCCGCTGCGGAACTGAAGATGCCGAGCTGAGCGGCCGTAGCCGCCACAGCAGCGCCGCCAACGAGGTCACGGCGACGAAAGTCAATTTCTTCAACGATTTTGGGGGTGTTCATTGGTGAAACCCTCGTGGATGCGGGTCAGATTTCGAAATGCTGAGGTCAAGCACCTGGCTCATCGTGTCAATTGCCAGAATTTGAGAACAGCGTCGGTCATTTCAACAAGACATTCTTCCGGAAGAAAGTGACCGCAATCCGGGCCGATCGGTCCTCCCTGCACTCGATCGCCGATCGTGGCGACAGTTGCGCGAAGCGCGTCACCGACTCCGTCGGATCCTCCGAGTGCAAGGACAGGCATGGTCAATCGCTTGGACGCGCGTGTTTTCGCCTGCGCCAGACCGTCCGCGCTGAAGTTCTCGCGATACCACGCGAAACCGGCGCGCATGGCGCCAGGCTCGGAATACTGACGTGTATATTCCTCGAGCGTGGCCGAATCGATCGCGTAGTGCCGCGTGCTCTTCGTCGCGAAGATCCAGGCCAGGTAGGCGCGCTCGCGCCCCTGGGTCAGTATCTCCGGCAGATCGTTCAGCCGATTGAAAGCAAATTGCCAGCTCTTCAGATTTGCGGCCTCGCTTGGAAGTCCTCCCGCAAACGCGGTGACCCCGGGTATGTTTGACTCGGTCAGCACTAGTCGTTTTACGTCCGCCGGATAGTTGGCGGCGTGCGCGTGCGCGATCCAGATCCCGACGTCGTGGGCGACGACGTCGATTCCTTCGGTGGCTGCGAGGTTGGTCGCTTGCAGGAAGCCATGCAGGTCGCCTGTGGCCGTATCGAGGTCGTATCCGCCCGCCGACTTGTCGCTCTCGCCGAAACCTCGCGGATCGAGAATGATGACGCGGCGGCCTGCGTTGACGAGCAAAGGCACGACTTTCCGCCACGCAATCCAGCTTTCGGGCCACCCGGGAAGCAGCAGAACTGGTTCGCCGGTCCCTGCGGTAATGTAGTGAAAACGTATGTCGCCGACTTTCGCGATGTGGTGTTCGGCGCCGGGCGGGTCTCTTGCGCTTGCGCCTTGGGCGAATGCGCTCGTTGTGACCACGATACCAACCGCGACTGTGGCAACGATCTTGATGAGCATGGGCATATCCATTGGCCGACCTCCGATTCTGCCGACTGCCACATGGATTTCGAGTTGGACACAAGTCCAATGCCGACCCGGCGCTCGGAAAGCCCGATAAAGACGCAGGTTTCAGGGTGCGCTGTGGCAAGAAGTGATTGGCGCTATTGCTGTCTTCAATCGCAGCGGGGGATCCGGGGTTGACGAATTGCACCCGTTTAAATCGCGCGGTCAGTGAGCGCATTCACAATCAAAGCCACAGCAGCGTTTTAGTCCCTGCGACGATCGAGGATTCGGAGGGGCCCCATGCCGTTTTCACGTCCCAGGAAAATTCGAGCGAGGGGATCGCGCAAGACCGTCGATCAATCGGGGCAGCAAATGGAAGGTCTGTCGAACGTCAGTGGAGCGAATCTTGTTTACGCCGGCTATCCCTATGATCCTTATGCGTAGGCCGCGGTCTCAGCGGGCGCGATTATTCATGGGTTGATTTCGGCGGCGCGGGATGGGCAGTATCGTCATCTCGTCTGCCGTTCTCGTATGAAAAACCTTCCGTCGTTTTTCTCACTCATTGTCGTTCTGGCTGCCGGCTCCGCGCAGGCGCAGGACCCGGTGGCTCGTGGCCAGGCATTGGTTGCGGAATTTTGCGGGCGCTGCCACGCCATCGGTGTCAAAGGCAAAAGCCGGCACTCCGACGCGCCGCCTTTCCGCAACCTCGGCCGCAGCATCGACCTTGACGAATTCCCGCGCACGCTCGAACGCGGAATCTCCGGCGGCCATCCCGACATGCCCGAATTCAAATTCAGCCACGACGACGCGCTTGCGGTCCGCGCCTATCTGCGTGTGATCCAGCAATGAATGTCAGCGATCGATGGTGATCTCGTCGCCACGCGCGCGGGAGACGCAGATCATGATCGTGTCCTTGCGCTCGTGTTCGGCGAGCACGAGGTCGCGGTGATCGGCTTCGCCGGCCAGCAATCTTGTCCGACAAGTGCCGCAGGTCCCTGTTTCGCAGGAACTAGGCACCTCAAGCCCCTGCTCGCGCAGAACTTCGAGGATTGTCATGCTGGTCGAAACGTCGAGCACCGTGCCGGAGCGCGCGAGACATACCTTGAACGGCTTGTCATCTGGCTTGTGCGTCTCGGCTTCGCTGAACGCTTCGAAATGCACGGCAGTCGGCGACCAGTGGTCGGTCATCGCGCGCACTGCTTCCATCAACGGGCGCGGCCCGCAGCAGTAGAGATGCTCGCGGTTCTTCCGCTCGGCCAGAATCGGGCGCAGATCGAGCGAGCGCGAGGGATCGCCCTGATCGTAATGTATCGTGACCATGTCCTTGAATTGCGGCGCGCTCAGCTCCTCGCGGAACGCCGTCGTCTCCGGCGAACGCGTGCAGTAGTAAAGGCGGAAGCGTTTGCCCTCCGCCATCACCTGCCGGATCATGGCCACCATCGGCGTCACGCCGATGCCGCCGGCGATGAAGAGAAAATCCTGCGCGCGCGGCGGCAGACCAAAATCGTTCACTGGCGCGACCACAGCGAGTTCATCTCCAGCCTTCACATCGTCGATCAGGTTGGATGAGCCGCCACGTCCATTGACCTCTCGCTTCACGGCGACCTGATAGCGGTCGCGTTCGGCGGGGTCGTTGCACAGCGAATATTTGCGCAGCATGCCGTTCGGCACGTGGATGGCGATGTGCGCACCGGCGGAAAATTGCGGCAGCTCGCTTCCGCCCGCATCACGAAATTCGAAAAGGTTGATTCCGTCAGCGATCGTGTCGTTGCGCGTTACACGCAGTTTCATTGTTTGAGGCGGAGCGGCGGTCATCATTCGTGTCTACCGGTTGATCGTCGTTACAATTGGCAGCACCGGGCTGCGACCGCAAGTGTATCCGTGTCACCTGCTCAGCAGAGCGAAGAGATAGTTCGGCTGCGCCGAGGCTACGAGCCGGTCGCCTTCGAGAGCGCGCACGACGCTTGTCACGGAGGGGCGGTCCAGGATGCGCCAGCGATAGAGCGTCGAATTGGATAGCTGGAACGTCTGGCTTTCCAGGCGGGCCATTCCGAACCTGCGCTGCAGCGCCTCGACTTGCGATGGGCTGACAGAGTTGGAGAGCTTGATCACGACCTCGTCTGGCACGAGCCCACCACTGCGGCCCATCGGCCTAGCCGACGGCGAGGGGCCGCGCCCAGAGGTTTCTTTGCGCAAAAGCGCCGTCGGCCGATCCAGCGGTCAGCGCGGCAAGCAGGCAGAGCAGGGCGGTTCGTGTTGCGCGCATGAAACGATCTCAAAGATGCCGGCGATGAAGCTGACAACTCTGTCCTGGTGCAGCTTCTTCACGGCATTGGCGAGTTCGCCCTTCGGAATTCCCGTCAACGTCGAGACGCCGTTCGGACTGCGCGTCCGCCGCATCACGGTCTGCAATTGAGCGAGTAACCATGGATGGGAAATAGCCCCGGCTTCACCACGAGGCCGGGGATTTCTTTTTCGATCGTCACCTCTTGCCGTGAGCGGGAATTTGTTATGCTTGCCTCAAAGCAGGCACGACCTCCATCCTGAATCCATGCTCGACGGCTTCAAGCGATCTGAAATCAAGACCAGCGGCGCGCGTATTGTCACAGTGACAAGTGGGAGTGGTCCACCTCTGCTGCTGATGCACGGCAATCCCTTCACGCACCTGAACTGGCACAAGGTCGCGCCGACGCTGGCACGCGAGTTCGCTGTCGTTGCGACCGATCTCCGCGGCTATGGCGATTCCGAGAAGCCACCGGGCGGTGCGGATCACTCAGGTTATTCGTTCCGGGCCATGGCGCAGGATCAGGTTGAGGTGATGGCAGCGCTTGGCTTCGACGAATTCTACGCGGCTGGGCACGATCGCGGTGCCCGCGTCCTGCACCGCATGTGCCTTGATCATCCGGAGAAGGTACCGCGCGCGGCGATCCTCGACATCATTCCGCAACATCACCTGTACAACAACATCAACAAGCAATGGGCGACGTTCTCCTGGCACTGGTTCTTCAATATCCAGCCATTCGACTTGCCCGAGCGGATGATGGGCGCCGATCCCGACTGGTTCATCGAAAAAAAGCTCGCAAAGACCAAGCAAGGTCTCAGTTTCTTCGATCCCGAAGCGCTTGCCGAATACAAACGCTGCTTCCGCAATCCGGCAACCATCCATGCGATTTGCGAGGACTATCGGGCCGCAGCCGGTATCGATCTGGAGATGGACGCAAAAGATTTTGCGGCCGGACGCAGGATCGAATGCCCCGTACTTCTTTTATGGGGTGCGACCGGAGGTGTGGGGCGCAACCACAATCCCGGCCCCGCGGACATCTGGCGCAACTACGCGAACAATATCGTTGCCGCCAAGGCCATTCCGTCCGGACACTACCTGTCCGATGAAGCGCCGGCTGAAACCACCACTGCGCTGCGCGAGTTCTTTGCCGCCAAATAATCAGATGGCCGTCGGCGCCGGCATGTCGAGAAAGCCGCGCACGGCGTGCCAGAACAAATGACGATTGATCGCAACTGCCACCGAATGCGCGGTATTCGGTAAAATGACCAGTTGCTTGTCGCCATGCGGAAGCTGCCGGTAAAAATCGACTAGATCTTCCACCGTTGCGATGCCGTCATATTCGCCGCGTACGAGCAGGACTGGCGCGTGAACTTTCTTCGGGTCGACGACGGGGAGATTGGCGGTCATGTCGAGGTATGTGCCGGTCGGCACCTGATCGCCGAACTGCAATTCAACATCGGCAAGGGTTTTCCCCACGGCCGGATCGGTCGTGCCAGCTTTGTCGCGCGTGAAGATGCTCTCGATCATGGCGCGGTCGCGCAGTCGCATATTGTGTGAACGGAAATGTTCGAGCTGCTCGGCGCGTTTTTTCAAAGTCGGGGAGTCGGTGCCCTTATAGGTGAAGGCAGCCAGCACAAGGCGGTCGACGTCGTCCGGTTCGGTCATTGCATAGAGGCCGGCACGCAAGGCGCCGGACGATTCACCCATGAAATGCGCCTTCGACTGTCCGGTTTCGCGCGTAACCACCTGCATTGCCGCTTTCAGATCCTGGGCGCCGCTTGCGATATCGGAATTGGCGCTGGTGCGACCCGATTTCCCGTAGTTTTCATGGTCCATGGTCCAGACATCGAAGCCCCAGCACGCGAACACATTCATCATCGAGTATTCGCCATGGCCGGGCGTATCGAGGTCGAAAATCCGCCACGTCACCGAGGAGCCGTGCACAAGGAAAAGAACCGGCCGCGACGATTCGCCCGCTTTTGGCGCGCCGAGCCGCTTACGGAATATATAGAGGGGAACGTTGCCCTTTTTCGCCCAGTATTCAGCGCTCCAGATGTCGCTATCGGCCGCAGCTTGCGCCGGCGCAGATACGCCAGCGAACAGGCCCGCGCCAACGCCCAATCCGGCCGTCTTGAGAACCGTACGACGTGGCAGAACACGGTCGGATTCCATCATGAACACCTCCTGAACGGGCCGGCCCGCAACCACTCGGCCGTACGCCTTATTAAGGACATTCTAGCAGTCTGCTGGAACTGCGGGCAGTCTACTCGCCCAGTGATAGTACTTCTGCTAGGGGTCGTCTGGCCCTGCCATTATGGCGTTCGCGACGTTCAAGACCGATATAACTGGCGTCAAGCCGGAGGAATGATGCTCAATTCTTTGCGCGCGGTGGCGCGGTTTTTCCAGAAAACGATCGGCTGGAATCGGATCGGCGTCCTGCTGAGCATCGCTATTATCAGCATCGCGGCGGTGGTGCTCTTTCACATGCTGCGCGACATCGACACCAACGAAGTGCTCACCGCGTTGAAGGCGACGAAGCCTCAGCACATCGCAGCCGCCGCATTTTTTGTCGCCTGCGGCTATTTCACGCTCACATTTTACGATCTGTTCGCGCTGCGCACGATCGGCCGCACTGAAATTCCCTATCGCATTGCCGCGCTGACAGGTTTCACCAGCTATTCGATCGGCCACAACATTGGTGCGACCGTGTTCACGGGTGGCGCCGTGCGCTATCGCATCTATTCGATGTACGGACTCGATGCGATCGAGGTTGCGAAAATCTGCTTCATCGCCGGTCTCACGTTCTGGCTCGGCAATGCCACCGTTCTCGGTCTCGGCGTTGCCTATCATCCGGAAGCCGCCGTGCCGATCGACCAGTTGCCGCCTTGGCTCAATCGCGTCATCGGCGTCGCGATGCTGGCCGTACTGGTGTCTTACGTGATGTGGGTCTGGAGCGCGCCGCGTGAGATCGGCCAGGGGGAGTGGAAGGTGCGCTTGCCGAGCGGGCCGTCCACGCTGCTGCAGATATGCATCGGGATCCTCGATCTCGGTTTTTGCGCGCTTGCGATGTACATGCTCCTGCCGGGCGAACCCAGAATCGACTTCGTGACGATCGCGGTCGTGTTCGTTTCGGCGACGCTGCTTGGATTTGCAAGTCACGCGCCCGGCGGTCTCGGTGTGTTCGACGCGGCGATGCTCGTCGCGCTGTGGCAATTCGACAAGGAATCCGTATTGGCGGGACTCCTGCTTTTCCGACTGCTCTATTACATCGTGCCGTTCGCGTTTGCTTTGATCATACTCGGCACACGCGAGCTTTGGTTGAATTTCAAAGGCGCGCGTCGTGGGGGCAAGCCCGAAATGATAAGGTCCGTGACCGCGCCAATCCGTACTGAACTTGAATCCGGGAAGACCGACGCCGACTGACCATGGCGATTGAAGACGACCGCCGCGATGTCTCCTCCGCCAACGGCCTGGCGGGCCGATTGCGCGGTGCGTGGCATGCTTTGTTCGGATCGCCGACAATCATCAAGAGCGCCGCCGTCGCGCGCACGGCCGGGCAGGCCGTCGGCACTCCACAGGCCCAGCTGATCGAGCAGATCATCGGCGGCTTGCCGAGTGCGGCGATCGTGCTTGATCGCGAAGGGCGCGTGGTCGCGTTCAACGAGGCGGCCACGGGTATCGCGCCGGCCTTAAGCCGCGGCGAACTCGCCTTGATTGGCCTGCGCATGCCTGAACTTGTTGATGCGGTCCGACGCGCGGCGAGACGACGCGAGCCGCAACGCGTCGAGTTTTTCGAACGGGTGCCGCTCGACCGCTGGATGGAGGCATTTATCACACCGGTGCGGATCGGCGCCGGCGGCGAACCCAACGTCGATCTCCTGCTGATGACGTTCAACGATCTCACCCCGTTGCGACGGGTCGAGGAGATGCGCGCGGACTTCATTGCAAATGCCAGCCACGAGCTGCGCACCCCGCTTGCCGCCTTGCTCGGCTTCATCGAAACCTTGCAGGGAACGGCCAAGGACGATTCTGTCGCGCGGGGGAAGTTCCTCGATATCATGCAGGGCCAGGCGACACGGATGGCGCGCCTGATCGACGATCTACTGTCGTTGTCGCGCATCGAACTCAACGCTCACTTGCAGCCGAACACACCCGTCGATCTTCCGCCGATCGTGCGACAGGTGGTCGACGGATTGCAGACGCTGGCGCGCGATCGCGGCGTCGACATCAAGGTGACGATACCCTCGGACGCGCTCCTGGTGTTGGGCGATCGCGACGAACTGATCCGCGCGCTGGAAAATCTGGTCGAAAACGCACTCAAGTACGGTGCGGTTGGCAAGCGTGTCGACATCACAGTTGCGCGCGGACAAACGCGCGCCGGAGCGCCTGAGGCGCGCGTTGCGGTAAGGGACTACGGTCCGGGTATTCCGCCGGAACATCTGCCGCGCCTCACCGAACGCTTCTACCGGGTCGACGTGACTGACAGCCGAGCCCAGGGCGGCACCGGATTGGGGCTCGCGCTGGTCAAACATGTGCTCAACCGACACGGCGGCCGCCTCACGATTGAGAGCACTCTCGGAGCCGGCGCCACGTTCACTATCCACTTGCCGCTGCTCACCGAGGATTCCGCGTCCAGCGGAGAATCCTGATAAAATTCAAAGTGTTAGACTGTCATGTGACTGTCACCAAAGCTTTATAGAACGGTGACATGCCACGCTTATCGCTGACCACGGCCTCGGAATTTCGAGCGCGGAACAACAACAAAATATCCGAAGCCACCCGTGGAGAGCGTTTTTTAGGTCAACAGCGGTCGCGTGAACGAATGGGCGCGACGGAACCATCACCGTGGGCCGCACGGCGGTCTGCGCTCGCCTACGACCGTAAACATGGAGAGAGCCCTTGAAACATTGGACCACATTTGCGGCAGCCGGCCTCATCGCCGCCGCAGCCCTTGCCCCGGCCAAAGCCGCCGACATCTCGGGTGCCGGCGCGACATTTCCGTATCCGATTTATGCCAAATGGGCAGACGCCTATAAGAAAGTCACCGGTAACGGACTAAACTATCAGTCGATCGGCTCAGGTGGCGGCATCAAGCAGATCAAGGCGAAGACCGTAACCTTCGGCGCGAGCGATGCACCGCTTCCGGGCAAGGAACTGGACGAAGCCGGCCTTGCGCAATTTCCGATGGTGATGGGCGGCATCGTGCCGGTCGTCAATCTCGATGGCGTAAACCCCGGCGACCTCGTCCTCGACGGTCCGACACTCGCCAAGATCTTCCTCGGCGACATCAAGACTTGGGATGATCCGGCGATCAAAAAGCTCAATCCGAATGTGAAGCTGCCGAGCCAGGCGATCGCGATCGTGCATCGCTCTGACGGGTCGGGCACCACCTATAACTTCGCCTACTATCTGGCCGACGTAAGCCCGGACTGGAAATCGAAGGTTGGTGTCAACACTTCGGTGCAGTGGCCGAGCGGAATTGGCGCGAAAGGCAATGAGGGCGTTGCCAACAATGTCGCCAACACCAAGGGCTCGATCGGCTATGTCGAGTATGCCTACGCCAAGCAGAACAAGCTGACTTATACGAAGATGGTCAACAAGGCCGGCAAGACCGTTGCGCCGACCTCGGAAGCGTTTCAGGCTGCGGCCGCCAATGCCGACTGGAAGTCGCAGCCCGGCTACGGCGTCATCCTCGCCAATCAACCCGGCGACAGCTCATGGCCGATGACGGCAGCTACCTGGATCCTCATCTACAAGCAGCCGAGCGACACGGCCGCCACAGGCGAGGCGCTTAAGTTCTTTGACTGGGCGTATAAGAACGGCGGCAAGATGGCTGAAGAACTCGACTACGTTCCGATGCCTGCGAATGTCGTAAAAGACGTCGAAAGGACTTGGTCGACTGAGATCAAGGACGCGAGCGGCAAGCCTTTGTTCGCGATGACCAATTAATCCAATGGTTGTGGGAAGGGGCGCCGGCTTGGCGCCCTTTCCTCGTTCTACCCCGGCCGAGAGGCGACTTGTGCTGGGGCCGGGAGGCGGCTTGAGTAGCTCTCCACAGCGGCGAATTGGCCAGGGAGAGCCCGATGCAATCAGTGGGGAGGCGATCCGTGGTTGATGTGGCGTTGCAGGGTGCGGGCGTTTCGACGACCGCCCATCTCGACCGGGGAAAGGTTCTGCAGCGGTTGCGGCTGAGCGATGTGGCATTCCGCCATCTGACCCGCGCGGCCGCGGCCACTGTCCTCATTATCCTCGGTGGCATCATCATTTCACTTATCTGGGGGTCGTTGCCGGCCCTGCGCGCCTTTGGCGTGAGCTTCCTCTACGAAGAAGTCTGGAACCCGGTGACCGAGAAATTCGGGGCGATCGCTCCGATATACGGCACCATCGTTACCTCGTTTATTGCCATGCTGATCGCAGTGCCCGTCGGCCTTTTCATCGCACTGTTCCTGACCGAGTTGTGCCCCATGTGGCTGCGCCGGCCGATCGGCATCGCTATCGAACTGCTCGCCGGCATTCCCAGTATCATTTACGGCATCTGGGGCTTGTTCGTGTTCGCGCCGTTTCTGCAGCAACACGTGCAGCCGTTCCTGATCACAATCTTCGGCGAAATCCCGATTCTATCGACACTCTTTGCGGGCCCACCTTACGGCATCGGCGTGTTCACGGCCGGCCTCATTCTCGCGATCATGGTCCTGCCGTTCATTACTTCCATCTCACGCGACGTGTTCGAGGCGGTTCCACCCGTCCTCAAGGAGGCAGCATATGGACTCGGCTGCACGACCTGGGAGGTCGCACGTTATGTCGTGCTGCCTTATACCCGCGTCGGCGTGATCGGCGGCGTAATGCTCGGCCTGGGACGCGCGCTGGGCGAGACGATGGCCGTGACTTTCGTGATCGGCAATGCGCACCGCATTTCCAGCTCGCTGCTCGCGCCCGGCACAACGATTTCCGCAACCATCGCCAATGAATTCACCGAAGCGGTCGGTGACCTCTATACATCAGCGTTGATCGCGCTTGGCCTGATCCTCTTCGTCATTACCTTCATCGTGCTTGCGATTGCGCGGCTATTGCTGTTGCGCCTGAACGCACGGGTGGGAGGCTGACGATGGATGCATCGCTTTACGCCAAGCGTCGACGCCGCAATGGAACCACCATGGCGCTCGCCTACGGGGCGACGGGTTTCGGGCTGAGCTGGCTGGTACTCATTCTGGCGGTTCTTTTGTGGGAAGGCTTCAGCGGCCTTTCACTTTCGGTCTTTACTGAGATGACGCCGCCGCCTGGATCTGCTGGTGGTCTGCTTAATCCGATCGCCGGCAGCCTGGTGATGACGGTCATTGCGGTGCTGATTGGAACACCGCTCGGCATTCTGGCCGGCACCTACATGGCCGAATACGGGCGCTACGACAAATTGACCACGGTTGTCCGCTTCATCAACGACATCCTGCTGAGCGCGCCATCGATCGTGGTCGGCTTGTTCGTCTACGAAGTCATGGTCGCGCAGATGGGCCATTTTTCCGGCTGGGCTGGCGCCGTGTCGCTGGCGGTGATCGTCGTCCCCGTCGTCGTCCGCACGACGGAAGACATGCTCACGCTTGTGCCTGACACGTTGCGCGAGGCGGCTGCTTCCATCGGCCTGCCGCGGTCCCTGATGATCCAGAGGGTGGCCTATCGCGCCGCGCGCGCAGGAATGATCACCGGCGTATTGCTCGCGGTCGCGCGAATTTCAGGCGAGACCGCGCCGCTTCTGTTCACAGCGCTGAACAACCAATTCTGGAGCCTCAATCTGAATGCTCCGGTTTCCAGCCTGCCTGTCGTTATCTTCCAGTTCGCGCTCAGTCCCTACAAGGACTGGCAGAAGCTCGCGTGGACTGGAGCGCTGATCATCACCCTGGCGGTGCTCGCTCTGAGCATCGTCGCCCGGATACTTACCGCCCAGAGAAAAACGTCATGAGCGTAGCAGCCATTACTGTTCCGACCGTAACCCATAGTCTGTCGAAGGACGAAGAACTGACGGAAAAGATCTCGGTCAAGAATCTGGATTTCTTCTATGGCGATCACCGGGCGCTGAAGAGCATTAGCGTGCCGCTTTACAGGGGCAAGGTCACCGCTTTCATCGGGCCGTCCGGTTGCGGCAAGTCAACGCTGCTGCGGATCCTCAACCGCATGTACGACCTTTACCCGAACCAGCGTGCGACGGGTCACGTGACGCTCGATAGTGCGAATATTCTGTCGTCCTCGCAGGATCTCAACCTCCTGCGTGCGAAAGTCGGAATGGTGTTCCAGAAGCCGACTCCGTTTCCGATGACGATCTTCGAGAATATCGCTTTCGGGATTCGCCTTTACGAGCGGCTGTCGAAATCGGAACTCGAAGACCGTGTCCGGCACGCCCTCGAGCGCGCCGCGCTTTGGGACGAGGTCAAGGACAAGCTCGGCGCAAACGGGCTTTCACTGTCCGGCGGTCAGCAGCAGCGGCTGTGCATCGCACGTACCGTCGCGGTACGGCCTGAAGTGATCCTGTTCGACGAGCCCTGCTCGGCGCTCGACCCGATCTCCACGGCAAAGATCGAAGAGCTGATCGACGAACTCAAGGACGACTACACAATCGCCATCGTGACCCACAACATGCAGCAGGCCGCACGCGTATCCGATTTCACGGCCTTCATGTACCTCGGCGAGCTGGTCGAGTTTGGTGAGACCACCCGCATCTTCACCACCCCTAACGATCGTCGCACGCAAGACTACATTACAGGACGCTTTGGCTAGCGCATGACTCCGATAGGCGGGAAAAGTTAATGCGCCAAACGCGGATAACCGAAAGATGACAATGTCCGACCATACGATGAAGGCTTTCGACACCGACCTGCAGGATCTTTCCCGCATGGTCGCTGAAATGGGCGGCCTCGCCGAGAAACAGGTCGCCGACTCGGTCGACGCACTGGCAAAGCGCGATACTGCGCTCGCTCAACGCGTGTCGATGGCCGACGCGAATATTGACGCCCTGCAGCGCGAGATCGAGGAAAGAGCGGTGCTCATCATCGCTAGGCGCCAGCCCATGGCGGTGGATCTGCGTGAAGTCGTCGGGGCCCTACGGCTCGCCAACGACCTGGAGCGCATCGGCGATCTGGCAAAGAACATTGCCAAGCGCGTGATGGCCCTGAACGGCGAGTTCCCGCCGCCCAAGCTGATCCGCGGCGTCGAGCACATGACCGACCTCGTGCTCCAGCAGATGAAGCTCGTGCTCGATGCCTACGGCGGACGCGATATCAGCAAGGCCATGGCGGTATGGCGGGGCGACGAGGAAATCGACGCGGTTTGTACATCGGTGTTCCGCGAGCTACTCACCTACATGATGGAGGATCCGCGCAATATTACCTTCTGTATCCATCTGATGTTCTGCGCCAAGAACATCGA
>DASRAF010000388.1:0-6005 GCA_035638295.1 Pseudolabrys sp. | reverse complement strand
CAGGACGCCGCCCGCATTGAACGGCGACGACGCAAGCGCCTGCCCTTCGACGATCGGCGCAGCAAGCCGGATACCCTGAGCGCCGGCAACGCGCGCGGCCACCTCCTCCCAGTCAGTGAGAGGCTTCTCGAGTGGCTGGATTAGTAGGTGTCCGTTGAGCCCGAGAATTTTGTCGAGCAGTTCCTTGCGGAAGCCATTCATCACCGCCATCACAATGATGAGGGTTGCAACGCCGAGCATGATGCCGAGAAACGAAAACCCCGCGATGACCGAAATGAATCCTTCCTTGCGCCGCGCCCGCAAGTAGCGCAGCGACAGCATCCATTCGAACGGGGAAAAGGCCCGCGTCCCCTGGGGCTCGCTCATCGTTGATTGGTCCCGCGCTCGACTGTTCATAGAGATTCTGGCGGATTCGTGCCAAAGGCGCGAGGGCAAAGCCATTGGCAACACACAGGATTTTTGCTCTGGACGTCTTGTCGCGGGTCCGCGGAATAGCGAATCGCGACCGATTACCCGGACAGCAGATCTATCGCAGCCGCTGGGCTTAGGTTTTCCCGGCCGCCATCAGCACGCTTTTTGAGCTCAACCTTGCCCTCGGCGAGACCGCGCGGACCGACCAGGACCTGATAAGGAAGTCCAATCAGGTCCGCGGTAGCAAATTTTGCCCCAGGCCGTTCATCAAGGTCATGATAGAGAACTTCAGTCCCCTTCGCACTGAGTTCACGGTAGATTTGCTCGCAGGCGGCATCGGTATCGGATGCACCCTGCTTCAGGTTCAGGATGGCGACCTTGTAGGGCGCCACGGGCTCCGGCCAGATGATACCGGCATCGTCATGGGATGCTTCGATGATGGCCGCAACCAGGCGGCTCGGGCCAATGCCGTAAGAGCCCATGTGGACGGGAACTTCCTTGCCGTCATGCGTTGCGACGACGGCCTTCATGGGCTCGGAGTATTTGGTGCCGAAATAGAAAATATGGCCAACCTCGATGCCCCGTGCTGAGACCTGCTTCTCCGCTGGCACGCGGGAAAAGACCGCGGCATCGTGCATTTCAGACGTCGCCGCATATTGGGCCGTCCATTTGTCGACGATGCTCTGAAGACCTGTGACGTCGTCAAAATTCACATCGGCCGACGGCACGGCCATGTCGAGATAATCTTTGTGACAGAAGACCTCGGACTCGCCGGTCTGCGCGAGGATGATGAACTCGTGCGAAAGGTTTCCACCGATCGGTCCTGACTCCGCGCGCATTGGAATCGACTTCAGTCCCATTCGCGCAAACGTGCGCAGATAGGCCACGAACATCTTGTTGTACGAATGTGTCGCCGAGGCCTGATCAATGTCGAATGAATAGGCGTCCTTCATCAGGAATTCTCGGCCGCGCATCAGTCCGAAACGCGGGCGCACTTCGTCGCGGAACTTCCACTGGATGTGATACAGGTTGAGCGGCAAATCTTTGTACGAGCGCGCGTAGGCCCGAAAACTTTCCGTGATCATTTCCTCGTTGGTCGGACCGTAGAGCATGTCTCGCTCGTGTCGGTCCTTAATGCGCAGCATCTCCTTGCCATAGGCCTCGTAGCGTCCGCTCTCCCGCCATAGGTCAGCCGACTGAATGGTAGGCATCAGTAATTCGATCGCGCCTGAGCGGTTTTGCTCCTCGCGCACAATCTGGCAGATCTTCTGCAGCACGCGGAAACCGAGTGGCAGGAACGCATAAATGCCCGCGGCCTCCTGCCGCATCATTCCCGCGCGCAACATCAGTCGGTGCGAGACGATTTCCGCCTCTTTTGGGGTCTCACGCAGGATCGGCAGGAAGAAGCGGGACAGGCGCATGGTATCTGAAAGGATTCGAGGATGACGGGGTCAGAGAAAGCGGATCGCTCGCAAAAACACAAGGGCCAGAGCGCTTTTTCGGGAATTTATCGGATGCTGCCGCATCTATATCCATGTTAGCCTGGCAACAATAGAGGCCGACGAGAACATGCGAGTAGGCATCAGGCAGTTTCTGGGCGCTGTGGCGGCCATGGCGCTTGCCTTGCACACGGTCGCGTGGGGCATTGTCCCTGCGTCCGAGCCTGCATCGGTCGATCCATTCTCAGTCATCTGCCACAACGACGCGTCCGCCGCGGTGGATCCGGCGTACGACCAAAGCCCGCTTGCACCGACTCACGCCTGCGACCATTGCAACCTTTGCAGTGTGTCTGCGCCGCCCTTGCCGCACGGCACTGCGATCGCCGCTTACGCCACGCCGGCCCCGGAATCAGTTCCGCCACCCATCGATAGTCCCCGGCACGATGCAGTTGTCGGCGAGCCCGGTCTTGCGCGAGGTCCCCCCAGTATTGCCTGACGTCGTTGCCGCGTTCAGCGCCGCTTGTCTTCTCCGTCATCGCGATACTGGGGTTTCCCATGTTCAAGAACTCATGGCCCTTGGTCATGTTCGCTGTCACACTGGCAGCGTCTACTGCGCGCGCGCACGAGATCGTTGGCAATCGTTTCTTCCCAGCGACGCTCGCCATCGACGACCCCGGCGTAACCGACGAACTGGCTTTGCCGACAGTCTCCATGTCGAAAACCGGCGATATTCCGTCCTTCAAGCAACTGGATATCTCGGCGGAATACGCCAAACGCATCACCGAGGATTTTGCGGTCTCGATTGCCCCCACTTGGTCGCGTCTCTATGCACCCGGCGGTCTTACGATGAATGGCGCACGCGGTTTCCAGAATGTGGAGACGCTGTTCAAGTACCGACTCTACAAGAATGCCGAGCATGAGTTCGTGCTGTCGGCAGGACTGGAAATCGAATGGGGCGGAAGCGGTGCACAGGGCGTGGGCGCCGAGCGTTTCAACGTCTACACGCCCACACTTTATTTCGGAAAAGGCTTCGGTGACCTTCCGCCAAGCATGAATTGGGCGCGGCCGTTCGCAATCACGGGCCAGTTCGGCTATTCGATTCCCGGTGTGTCGAAGGTCGTCACCGCGACGGTTGATCCCGATACCCTCGAGCAGGATATCGATTCGGAGTACATCCCGCGTGTCTTCAATTGGGGTGCCACGCTCCAATACAGCATGCCGTACCTGAAATCGGCAGTGGTCGATCTTGGTTTGCCCGATTTCATCAATCGGCTGATTCCGATTGTTGAGGCATCATTCCAGACTCCAGTCTCGAACACCGCGACGTCCGGCACCGTGACGACCGGCACGATCAATCCGGGGATCATTTACACTGGCAAAACCTACCAGGTGGCGGTGGAGGCCATGATCCCTGTGAATCGTCAGAGCGGTACGAGTGTTGGCATTATCGGCCAGCTCCACTTCTACCTTGACGACATATTTCCGAATACGCTCGGACGACCCATCTTCGCGAACACTATCAATACAGGGAGGCCGATGTTCGGCCGCTAGCCATGCGTATCATCATCGCATCCATCGCATTTCTGTTCGCTGCTTCGGGCCCTGTTTTCGCGCACGCGCATCTTGATCGGGCAAGCCCCGCAGTTGGAAGTACGGTTACTCCGGCGCCGAAGGAGGTCGTGCTCTGGTTCACCAATCAGCTGGAGCCGGCCTTCAGCAGCATCGAGGTGCGCGACGAGAAAGGTGCCTCCGTGCAGGCGGGCAAGGCCGTTGTCGACCGCAGTAACCGCGCGCGAATGAGCGTGCCGCTCAAGGCTTTGCCTGCGGGCAGCTACAAGGTGATGTGGCGTGTATTGTCCGTGGACACGCACCGTACGCAGGGCGATTTCTCGTTTCGCGTCGGACCGTAGAGCGGAGGGTCCCCCTTCATGGCGGATCCGTTGATCTTCGTTCGCGGCGTGCATTTCGCCGCGACGTTGGCAGCATGCGGCACGATCGGGTTCGTTTACCTGGTAGCGGAGCCCGCCAAAGTACCTGCTGATTTTCAGCCGCTTCGCAGCCGGCTGTCGGTTCTGATTTTGCTTGTGCTCGTCGTCGCCATTCTCTCGGGCGCTGTCTGGCTGGTCCTGCTCGCTGCCGATATTCTTGGCGCGCCGCTCCTCGAGGTCTGCCTGCATGGCCGAGCCTGGCCGGTGCTTTTCGAAACTCGCTTCGGTCTCGTCTGGTGCGCGCGGTTCGCTCTGGCGTTGGTGCTCGCGCTTTCGCTGTTTCGTCCGCTCCCGAAAGGATTCCAACTCGCGACCGCTGCCCTGTTACTTTGCCTGCCTGGAATGGTTGGCCATGCCGGTGCGACGCCAGGTCTGACCGGCGACATCCATCTCGCCTCCGACACGTTGCATCTGCTGACGGCCGGAGCGTGGCTCGGCGGCCTGCCGGCGTTCGTTTTGCTGCTTTGGCAGGCACAACGGAACGCAAAGCCCGCCTGGGATGCTTTCGCGACGCGCGCTACCCGACGCTTTTCTGCCGTCGCCATTCTCAGCGTCAGCGGTCTGCTTGGGAGCGGATTGATCAACAGCTGGAACCTGCTGGGCAGTCCGCGCGAGCTCTTCACAACCGATTACGGGCGTCTGATAGCGCTGAAAGCAGGACTGTTTATTGCGATGCTCGTCATTGCAGCGGCGAACAAGTTTTACTTCACGCCGCGGCTGCCGGAACGCGGCGCAATCCGTTCCCTGCTACGCAATAGCCTTGCCGAAATCCTTATCGGTCTCTGCGTGCTTGGTTTTGTCGGGGCGTTAGGAACCTTGTCGCCGACCGCCCATCCGCAGGCCACAAGTGAAGACCGGACGCCGGACGCTGCCTTTGTTCACATCCATGCCCCGGAGGCCATGGCGGAGGTGACGATCACCCCCGGGCGAGCTGGATCCGTCCAGGCGGCGATTCGCGTAATGCGCGAGGATTTTACGGTTTTCCCGGTAAAGGAGGTGCGCCTTCGTCTCGAACCGCCAGCGCCGTCCCGTCTGGCCTTCGAACGACAGGCTGCCGGCCTCGGAGACGGGCTTTGGCAGGTCAGCGATATTACCATTCCGGAGCCGGGCATCTGGACGGTAAAGGTCACCATTACTCCGCAACCAGGAGAAACGATCCTGCTCGACGCTCCGATCGTGATCGAGCGCTGAATTGTCACAAATGTGCTGACACGCTTTCGACGATCGGGTAGCGTCCGCCCAAGTCCGTACGAGCGGAACCCGGGCGCAAGACCGGTTCCTCACCTGCGGTCCAAGTCTTGGGAGAGAAGCAAGTCCGGGCGCGCGAACCGCTGCCCACCCCAGAAAACAAAAATTGCCGGGGCAAAGGACACAGAAATCGACGAGCAGGGCTCCGCGCCCTGCTCTTTTTTTCGACCTGTTTTGTCTAGCGATGCGGTGGGCTGGAGATCGCGATCAGGAAATCGTACGGGATGAGGCCCCGCGTGTATGCGACGTAGAGAATTCCAGAAATTGTAGTGGCCACAACCGTGGTCCAACCTAATTTGTGCCAGACCCGATGTATTGCTGGCGCTCCGGGATCAGTCCCCGGCGTCACCTCGCCGCTTTCTTCCTGATTGCGTACCCCCCACGGCAATACTGCGAACAGCGTGATCCACCAGATCAGGAAATAAATGGCGATCGCGGTGGTCGTGCTCATCGCTCGCGTCAAGACTGTTCCAGCTCGACCAACGTTCCGCAGAAATCCTTGGGATGAAGAAACAGGACCGGTTTGCCGTGCGCACCGACCTTCGGTTCGCCGTCGCCGAGAACGCGCGCACCCTGCGCCTTGAGCTTCTCACGGGCCACGCGAATGTCCGCTACTTCGTAGCAAACGTGATGAATGCCGCCGTCGGGATTGCGCTCAAGGAATTTTGCGATCGGTGAGTCCGCTCCCAAAGGCTCGAGGAGCTCGATCTTGGTATTCGGCAGCGTGATGAAAACCGTCGAAACGCCGTGGTCAGGCTGCGCGACCTTGGCCGACACCTCGGCACCCAGCGTGTCACGGTAAACTTTGGACGCTTTGGCAATATCGCCTACGGCGATGGCGACGTGATTGAGACGACCGATCATGATTCCGTTTGCTCCAGAACACTCATCATACCGTCAAGACATGGACATGGCACAT
>DASRAF010000387.1:0-3234 GCA_035638295.1 Pseudolabrys sp. | reverse complement strand
GCCACACCTACTTGAATTGTGGTTTCGCTTACCGCCACGGGCGCAAATTTCATTGCGACCGACCTTCGCTCGTGTATCTTCAAAACCACGCACGGGAATTCTACGCGCGCGCTCAGAAACAAGGTTCCACTTCACGCTCATTGGTGGATGAGAACGCCTTTGGTTTGCCCGTGTGAGTGTCTGGTTGGTTGGGTCAAAGCGTTGAAGCAGTATTCGATTAAGAGTGAGTTCGGTCGCAGCACTCAAGTTTAAAGAACGGCCTGCACCGATAGATGTAATAACAAAACCACAGGGCGGAAGCCCGAAGTCAATTCGAGGGGTGATGTCATGACAGGCGCAGGGACAGTTTCGGCGACCAACTTTTCTGGCGTCGGATGGGTGTCGTCCAATACATGTTCATGTGTCGCTGAGACCCGTGTTTCCGGTCGGTCAGCTTCATTGTCGTACATCGTTGATTTCAGCCGTCATACGTCCCGTACGGCGTCCACTTTCGCGGTCGGGACCCGAGGCGCTACTCCGCCACCCGTGGGCTGAACGCGCAACGCTCCTCGACTTTTCGTCGATGCGCTCCGCCGGACCTTGCTACTGCGGTGGAGACCGCATCTCCAGATCATCAGGCGAGTGTTGTTGCGTCCCGTTGCCGGCGTGTTTGGCAGAACCGAGTCCGCCCAACCTTATAAATCGGATCGAGAACAAATTAATGTCGAACGGGGAGCAGGAGAGCTGGTCGCGGGTCAAAGAACGCTTGCGCGCAGAGGTCGGCGATGACGTCTACTCGAGCTGGTTCGCGCGCATGGACCTGGAAGCGATCGAGGAGGGTGCGGTACGCCTGTCAGTGCCGACCCGCTTCCTCAAAAGCTGGATTCAATCGCATTATGCTGAGCGCGTTCTGGCCTGCTGGCAGGCCCAGGACAACAAGGTCACCCGCGTCGAGTTGATCGTACGCTCGGCGGTCCTGAAGTCCGCGATGTTGCCCAAGGCTAAGCCCGACCTTGGCGTCGGCGACATGGGCACGCGCTATACGAATGGTAGTGGAAACGGCCGGCCGCTGATGGTGGGCGACCCGAGCGTGCATGAAGCGCTCGGTGGTTCCCCGCTCGACCCGCGTCTGACATTCGACACGTTCGTCGTCGGCCGTTCCAACACCCTTGCCCACGCCGCCGCAAAGCAGGTCGCAAGCGCAAAGCGTGGCGACCCTGTGATGTTCAACCCGCTTTACATCCATTCGGGTGTGGGTCTCGGCAAGACACATCTATTGCAGGCGGTGACCTGGGCCGGCAACGCGGTGGGTGAGCGGAAGGTGCTCTATCTCACGGCCGAGAAATTCATGTACGGCTTCGTCTCGGCGCTTCGCACCCAGACCGCCCTGGCCTTCAAAGAAGCGTTGCGCGGCATTGGCGTTCTGGTCATCGATGACTTGCAATTCCTGCAAGGCAAGTCGACCCAGGCCGAGTTCTGCCACACGCTCAACGCCCTGATCGATGCCGGCCGTCAGGTGGTCATCGCCTCCGATCGCCCGCCGTCCGATCTCGAGAGCCTCGATGATCGCGTGCGCTCCCGATTGGCCGGCGGATTGGTCGTCGAAATGGGGCCGCTGGGCGAGGAGTTGCGGTTTGAAATTCTCAAGGCCCGCGTGCTGGCTGCACGTGCGCATCACCCGGCCTTCGACGTGCCTCTGCCGGTGCTTGGCTATATCGCAAAGACCGTCACGCACAACGGCCGCGATCTCGAAGGCGCGCTCAATCGGCTGCTCGCCCATAACAAACTGACGGGTCATGCCGTGACGCTCGAGATGGCCGAGCGCGAGGTACGCGATCTGATCCGGCCGCAGGAACCCAAGCGGGTGAAGATCGAGGACATCCAACGGGTCGTGGCGCGACAATATAATGTGAGCCGTTCCGACCTGCTCTCATCGCGACGCACCGCGAATGTCGTGCGGCCGCGACAGGTCGCAATGTATCTCGCGAAGACCCTCACCTTGCGATCGCTCCCGGAGATCGGCCGGCGTTTCGGCGGGCGCGATCACACGACGGTCCTGCACGCGGTGCGCAAGATCGAAGGCTTGGTCGGCAACGACATGGCCCTTGCGGAGGAAATCGAGATTCTTAAGCGGCAATTGCAGGAATAGGCTGGCGCCTACAATCGGAGAAAAGGCCCCGTCCGCGGTTCGGGCGGGGCCTTTTTGCTGTGTAGAGGGTGTGGACGCCTGGGGATATGCCACCATGCCTTAAACGCGCCCTTGCGAAAAACGCGCGCTTTCGTCAACTTTGCCCCCCGGCTTCGCATTCCGCGATCGCCGGCTTGCCGTTGCGCCTGGTTTCAGGGGTCGTTTCGAGGGCGCCGGAGCGGGATTTCCATGAAAGTTACCGTAGAGCGTGCAGAGCTTTTGAAGTCGCTGGGCCACGTCCATCGCGTGGTCGAGCGCCGCAATACCATTCCAATTCTCGCCAACGTCCTGCTGAAGGCCGACCGCGGCAAGCTGAGCCTGAAAGCCACGGATCTCGATCTTGAAGTGACGGACTCGGCTGCAGCCGAGGTCTCCCCCGGCGGTTCGACGACCGTGCCGGCACATATGTTCTACGACATCGTGCGCAAACTGCCTGACGGTGCGCAGATCGTCCTCGAAGGGTCGGGCGACCGCGCCGTGCTTTCGTTGCGCGCGGGTCGTTCGCGTTTCACGTTGCAGACGTTGCCGGAAAGCGATTTCCCCGATCTCGCCGCCGGCGACATGAGTCATTCCTTCAAACTCGCCGCCACCGATCTCAAACGCCTGATCGACAAGACGCAGTTTGCGATCTCGACCGAGGAAACGCGCTACTACCTCAATGGCATTTATCTGCACACCGCAGGCACCGCGAAGTCTCCGACCTTGCGCGCGGTGGCAACCGACGGGCACCGCCTTGCCCAAGTGGATCTGGCTCTGCCGCAGGGCGCCGCCGGAATGCCCGGCATCATCGTACCGCGCAAGGCCGTTGGCGAAGTCCAGCGCCTGATCGAGACAGGCGAAGGAGATGTTGCGATAGAGCTTTCCACCGGGAAGATTCGCTTCACCATCGGCAACGTAGTTCTGACGTCCAAACTGATCGATGGCACCTTCCCCGACTACGCGCGGGTGATCCCGGCCAACAACGACAAGAGCCTGATCGTTGACAAGAAGGATTTCGAAGCCGCCGTCGATCGCGTTTCGACGGTGTCGAGCGAGCGCGGGCGAGCGGTCAAGCTATCCATAACCGG
>DASRAF010000386.1:0-3115 GCA_035638295.1 Pseudolabrys sp. | reverse complement strand
TCTACTCGGCCTTGATGCCAGCGGTCTGAATTACCTTCGCCCATTTCGGGATTTCGATCTGAATGCGGTTGGAGAATTCTTCCGGCGTGCTGTCGACGGTATCAAACCCTAGCGATGCAAGTTTCCGAGCGGCATCCGGCTCAATCATCGCCTTGCCGATCTCGCGATGGAGCAGTTCGATAATGGGAGGCGGCGTGTGGGCGGGGACGACAACTCCCGACATCGTGTCGGACTCCTGACCGGGCAGTCCTGCTTCTGCCATCGTCATCACATCAGGCAGCGCCGGCGTGCGTTTTGGCGTCGTCACGGCCAATGCACGTAACTTGCCTTCCCTAACTTGCGGAATGGCGGGCGTGAGTACGGTGAAGGCAATGGGCGTATGACCGCCAAGCACCGACTGAACAGCTGGCGCCGCACCTGTGAACGGCACCGGCACCAGATCGAGATCTTGCGAAAGTCTGAACATTTCCCCCGACAAATGTGAGGTGGTGCCGGTGCCGGAGTGGGCGTAGCTATACTTGCCGTTGTTTTGCTTGAGGAACGTAATGAGCTCTTTGACGGTGGTCACCGGAATGGATGGATGCACGAGCACTACATTGGGGGTCGCGGCTGCCAAGGTGACGGGGGCAAAATCCTTGAATGGATCGTAGGGAATTTTCGCATAGAGGCTGGGGTTGACGACGTAGCTGGTGCTGACAACCACGACGGTGTGGCCGTCAGAAGACGCGTGCGCTCCAATACCCATGCCAAAATTTCCACCAGCGCCTGGTTGGTTCTCGATGTAGAACTGCTGACCGAGACTGCGTGAGAGATTTTCGGCGACAATCCGTGCAAAAACGTCGGTTGGCCCTCCGGGCGAAAAGGGCACGATCACGCGCACGGGTCGCGCCGGGTAGATTTGCGCTTTTGCAGTCCTCGCGAACGGCACAGCGGCGGCGCTTGCAGTCAGAACTAGAAATCGGCGTCGTCGAAGATCCATTGAATACTCCTGTCGGTTTAGCCCAACGCGTTCATTTGTGGATTGCTTAATCACGGTCCCGCGAGGGATCAGCGGGACAAGCAAGACACGCCGATACCCTCTGAGCCGGTGACAAACTTGAAGGACTCCTCCATTTTCCCTTCAGGCCGGCCTGATTTTTTTGCGTGATATGGACCTGACAGTCGGAGAAAATCATTTTAGGCGCAATTCGTAATGATATGCTTTTGTCTGCTTTTGACCAAAGCGACCAATGCCTTTTTTATGCAAACTTTCTGATTGCGCGAACCAAAGCACCAGCTCGACGAGCGCGAAGAGCGCTGCCGTTGTAGCGAATAATCTCACCAGAAATGATAGTTGATACCGACGCGGACGATGTTCTCCGTGAGTGCAAGCTCGTTATTGGTAAGCGGCAATGGGTTGGTGGCGTGACCGAGATCTACGTAGAGATATTCTACTTTGGCCGACCACCGTTGTGCGAACATCCATTCCAAACCGGCACCGACCGTCCACCCCGCATGTGTTGTCGAGTCTGACAGGTTACTGAAGGCTCCGTTGAAGTTGACACTGGAAGCAGTGTTGACATTGGCAAGCGCCAAACCGCCCGTTGCATAGAGGTACATATTGTCAGCGGCCAGCCATCCAGCCCGTCCTCGGACTGTTGCGAGCCACCTGCTGCTGAAATCTTGATGAGCGCTAGCGTCAGGAGCGAATACGTCGCGGCTGCCATCAAGACCGGTATACTGTAGGTCAGCCTCACCGCCCCACACGAACCAACTCGTCCATGGCTGCCAGTTGCAACCGACTTGACCACCGCCGGTGAAGCCAAAGGCATCCATGCCGGGACTCCAAACGCCGCCGGCATTTAGACCGCCGTAACATGTTGTCCAATTGTACGGTTGTGGTGCCGGTGGAGCCGGCGCATAGACCCGTGGGCCTAGATCTCCGCTGGACGCAGCATCGACGGCACCTAAGCTGAATACTGCGGCAGCAAGAACGAAAAATTCTGTGCGACGCATGGGGCTACTCATTGTTTGGTTTTGCAAGCAAACAATTTCGCAACCCCGCAGTAAAAATAGGGCAGGTGATCTGTTTTCACGTTAACAAAGTTAATATGGACAACAGAGGGTTAAAATCCCGGACCAGTGTTGGCCCGTCCGACAAATTTCCGTTTCCTATCCGCGAAATGTCATAAGTCATGACTCTCGGGCTCAGTGATAATCAAATCAAGATCGTAGGGCGGCGCGCGCAGCTTGCCGGTGGAGAAGCGCGATTCTGCATCTGCAACGGATTGCCGCCATGCTCGAACTGCGGCGCGGTCGCGACGGCTATCGCGATGGCGACCTGCTCGACGTCGCGCAGCTCGCATTGAGCGGTCTGGTCCAGCGGATCGACGCCGCGTGATTAGCTGTCAGTCTGCAACAAGCGTTCGCTATCTTCTATCCGGCCGTGCTCGATCAGCCATTCGGCCAACTGAATGACCTTGCTCCGATGCTTTTCTAAATGGGTACGGGCACAGTTTTCGCCTTCAGCGCGAAGCGATGGGCCTCGTTCGTCTTCTGAAATCCCATTGTCTTTGATCAGCTGCATTATTTTCATGCGATCATAAGCGCCCGCGTGTTTGTCGGTCTGATGTCCAAAGATCGCGTCTGCGGCGATACCGCCGGAGCAAACCGCAACTTGTTCGACAAGCGACAAATGACCGGTCCAGCCGATCTCTGACTTGCCGTTGGCATCAACGTCGCTGATGCTGACCGCTCCGATCGGCAATCCCAGTGACCAAGCCACCACTGCGTGTCCGGCCTCGTGATATGCAGTCGCACGGGAATATCTTTTGATCATTCTTGTAGGAGTTACCGTTTCCACAGATCGATGTGTGGATGACTCGCGGGCGACCGACGCGGCGTCAAGGCGCGGTAGATACGCTGAGCGCGTAGGCCAGAGTCGGCATAACTTTGCGCTTCGTCCGCAGTGCGTCAGCATGACCTCTTCGAGCAGGCCATTCGGATAATGACGCTGATACAAGACGCGAAAATGATTGCCTTGCTTCCGAATGAAAACGTGTAGCGGTTTCGTCATCGCGCGTCCTGCTTCGTCGGTCCGCCCCCGGGCCAGCGGGGAAAAGCACAGGACGGAAAG
>DASRAF010000385.1:0-2428 GCA_035638295.1 Pseudolabrys sp. | reverse complement strand
CCTCCGGATAGGCCACGCCGAGCAGGGACGCGAGATGCTGCGTCGCATCCTTCCGCACGTCGCGCCCGCTGACGAATGGTGGGTGCCGTCATTGCCCGGCTGGTTGGGGATTGCTTTCACGTTCGAGGGTCTCAAGGCGTTGGGAGTGCCGCAAACGTCCTTGGACAGTTTTCCGATCGAATTCCGACAAGGCATGGCGGCGCGCGCCGAGATCCTGAACGATTTAGGCGCCAACGCGCCTGCCAACTGGGAACATCCGTTCGGTACCCCGGACGTGCACGTCGGCTTGGCGATATACGCTCAAAACAATCAAAACCTACAGCAGGTGTTGGACCTCGCGCGCAAGAGTCATCACGATCTTCCGCAAATTTCGGTTGTGTACCGTATGCAGTTCGGCGAACTGCCGGAAGGACGCAACCCGTTCGGCTTCAAAGATGGGCTGCACAATCCTCACGTTGAAGGCAGCGGTCCAGCGGGATCCGGTAAAGAAGAATCCATCAAGCCCGGCGAGTTCGTCATGGGCTATCCCGACGAGCGCGGGGAAACCGCCGATGCCCCGATTCCGGTGGAGCTGCGCCACAACGGCACTTTCGTCGCGATCCGCAAATTCCACATGGATGTTGCCGCGTTTCGTCGATACCTACGGGCGCAGGCCTCGTCGCCGGAGGAAGAGGAACTGATCGCTGCTAAAATGGTGGGCCGGTGGCGCAGCGGCGCTCCCCTCGTGCTAGCGCCGGACCGCGACGATCCCGCGCTGGGCACGGATGGAAATCGCAACAACGATTTTAGTTATGCGGATGACATGAAGGGCTTGAAATGCCCGTTCAGCGCACACATTCGTCGTGTGAATCCGCGCGATGCCCTGAAAAACGACATTGTCGCTGTCAATCTCCACCATTTCCTGCGCCGCGGCACAAACTATGGACCACCCTTGCCGGAGGGCGTGCTCGAGGATGACGGCGCGGAGCGCGGCGGCGTCTTCCTACTGATCGGCGCGCATCTGCATCGGCAGTTCGAGTTTATTCAGTCGCAGTGGGTGACCGACGGCAACTTCATCGGCCACGGAACCGAGCAGGATCCGCTCATCGGCAACAACGAGGGCGAAGGTGTCTTCACCATCCCGCGAGCTCCGGTTCGGCGGCGCCTGAAAGGATTGCCACGCTTCGTTTACGTCCGTGGCGGCGAATATTGCTTCATGCCGGGACTGCGCGCGCTGCGATGGATTGCCGCTCTCAACTCATCGAGGTGAATGCCTTCCGCTCTTTACAAAGATTTGCATCGCTTAGGCAGCATTTATTCGATGCAGCCCGCGCGCTCCGCTACTTAAGATGCGAGGCATTCGAGACGAAGGAATGTCCACGTGATCGTCGATGTGCGCACCTATCGCGTTAAACCGGGAAAGATGCTTCAAGAGCTTGATCTCTATGACAAGCGCGGGCTCGCTCCACAGGTCCGTCATCTAGGATCCCCCCTCGCCTATTTGCATGGCGAGAGCGGAGACATCAACACGCTCGTGCACCTATGGGTGTTCGAGGATGCGGCTGATCGCGCGCGCAAGCGCGCTGCCATGATGGCTGATCCAGAATGGCAAACGTACCTCAAGCTTGCCGACGAAGCAGGATTCCTTGTTGATCAGCGGAACAGCCTGATGGTGCCGGCGAGCTTTGCGCCAATCGAACGGGTCTAACCATGGAGAACACGATGGACGCGAAAGTAATCGAGAACGAACGCACGGCAATGTCGCAACACATGACGCGTCAGCCCGACGGGCCGGGCAAGCGCATCGGGAAAAAGGGGGAGATTTCCGGCATCGGCAAGGTCGCCCCAGGCGGAGCAAAACTGTTCCGCGAACGACTGCCACAAATCCAGGCTGAGGCCGCTTACTGGGAAACACGGGTCGGCACGGTTCACGACTTTCGGGTAATGCTCATCGACAACGATACCCGCATCCTCTTTACCATCGTTTACGATGGCGACTTCAAGCCGTACGTCGAGGACATTCTGAAGGAAGCGGCCCCTTGGCTCGATCAGATCTTTCTCGGCGTGTGGGACGGGTTCAAGGGCACCAAAGACCGCAAATCCGTCGAGGAGCTCTTGGGCGCTGCTTTTGAATGCGACCTTTTCTTTGTTCGCAACCCGGATGTCACGGTCCGGGACGTGGCGAAGATGAAGCGCCTGAGCGCAGCGGTCAACGAGCTGCTTGATGCCGCGACGTGATGGCCGCCCGAAAACAGCGACTGTCAAAAAGAACTGGTGAACGAGGCTGACGATGTCCGATCACGTTGATGGTCCACGGCAGATTGGCGACCCGCCTGCCGACATCACCGATCTCTTCGCTTTCACGAGTCCGGAGATTCCCGCGCGCACGGTTCTCGCCATGTGCGTTTTCCCCTCAGCCGGCGAAAGTGCGGTGTTCTCGAACGTGATC
>DASRAF010000384.1:0-7613 GCA_035638295.1 Pseudolabrys sp. | reverse complement strand
TGCGGCCCATCGCGACCTTTCAAAGCAATTCGCCGAAAAGGCCGATGGTCCGCTCAAGCGGGGCTATTTGGCTCTCGTCTGGGGTGCGCCCGATCGCCCGAAGGGCATGATCGACGCCCCACTCGGACGTCACGCCCACGCCCGAGACAAACAAAGCGTGCGTCAGGACGGTCGGCACGCGGTTACCCATTGGCAGGTGCTGGAACGCTTTCCCGGACCCGACGGAAAGCCCTTGGCCAGCCTTCTCGCCTGTACCCTCGAAACGGGGCGTACCCACCAGATCCGGGTCCATCTCGCCCATATCGGACACCCCATTCTGGGGGACGCGACCTACGGGACCGGGTTCAAGACCAAATCCAACCGCCTCTCCTCCGAGGCGCGAAACGCCCTGGAGGGCCTTGGCAGGCAGGCTTTGCATGCCTATTTACTAGCAATCGAACACCCCGAAACCGGCGATTTCCTGGAGTTCCAGTTGGAACTGCCGGGCGATTTGCGTCGTTTACGTGAAGCCTTGCACACGGAGAGCCGTGAAGCCGGGCTCATAAAACGCAAATAGGCGAGCCAAATCAATCATTTGGCTAACTACAGTGGCGCGAAAAAGCGTCACGGTGACGTGAGGGCCGCGCTCCTATCTTTTACGCGGCCAAGCCGGTATGCTGCACTTGCGATCGAGGGACTTTCGCGGTCGCAACATAGATGTGCCGTCGGCTCGGGGAGCGGCGGCGACAACCCGCCTGCCGATAAAACGGGGGCAAGTAAGGAGGGCGCTAACTATGGCCCGTACCGCCGCATTGCCGGCACTCAAGGCCGAATCCGGTCTTTCACAATATCTGGACGAGATCCGTCGGTTCCCAATGCTGGAGCCGCAGGAAGAATACATGTTGGCCCGCAGCTGGCGCGAGCACGGCGACCGTGAGGCTGCGCACAAACTCGTCACCAGCCATCTTCGTCTCGTCGCCAAGATCGCGATGGGTTATCGCGGCTATGGCCTCCCGATTTCCGAGGTCGTTTCGGAAGGCAACGTCGGCTTGATGCAGGCGGTCAAACGCTTCGAACCGGAAAAGGGCTTTCGTCTGGCCACCTACGCGATGTGGTGGATCAAAGCGGCGATACAGGAATACATCCTGCGTTCCTGGTCACTCGTGAAGATGGGCACCACTGCCAACCAGAAGAAGCTGTTCTTCAATCTGCGAAAGGCGAAGAGCAAGATTTCCGCGCTTGAGGAGGGCGATCTGCGCCCGGACCAGGTGCAGGTCATCGCCAAACGCCTCGGCGTCACCGAACAGGATGTGGTTGACATGAACCGCCGTCTCGGCGGCGATGCCTCGCTGAACGCTCCGATCCGCGACGACGGTGAGAGCGGCGAGTGGCAAGATTGGCTAGTTGATGACGCACCAAGCCAGGAACGCATCCTTGCCGAGAGTGAAGAGAGCGACAATCGGCACAAGGCGCTGATCTCCGCGTTGGACGTTTTGAACGAACGCGAGCGGCGCATCTTCGAGGCACGACGATTGGCTGACGATCCGATCACGCTCGAGGAACTGGCAGCCGAATTCGGTGTCTCGCGCGAGCGCGTACGACAGATCGAAGTGCGTGCATTCGAAAAGGTGCAAAAGGCCGTAAAGAGCCGGATGGCTGCGATGGAACAGCCGGCGGCAGCACAGGCAATCGCCGCGCACTAAAACGCGCGCGAAAAACTCAAATGAAAAGGCCGGGTCCGAAGCCCGGCCTTAGCTTTTTGAGCTTTCATTCAGGGAACTACTGCCCCCACGCGCGAAAGGCTTCCTCGAAAACGCGAGTGCCCGGCGCGCCTTTTTCCATCGCCAGGATTGCGCGCTTTCCGCTTGTGTACACGACGGGGACGTCGAACCAGTCCCGCTCTTTAAGCAGTTGAATATTGCGCTGTTGGTCGGCCTCGACCGCCGACAGCCCGATCAGGAAATATCCGTTGGTGACTTTCACTGCCAAGCCGGCAAGCGGCACGCCGCGCGCCTGTTCGCTCTGTTTCATCAATACGCCGGGTACGTTGCCGATCCCGCCTTCCGGGAAATCTGCGGGCAACGTAAACATGATCTCGATGGTGTGGCTCGCCGGCAATGCCTTGTCGGAGTTGCGGCGCAGCGACCAGGTCATCCGCAATTTGCGTTCCGGTATTTCGATGTCGGCACGCACGGCAAGTTCAGGCGCAAGCCCTGGCCCAGGCGACACGGTTTCCGTCCGCCAGAGGGCAGAGCCGACGTAGCGCTTGCCTTGCGGATCGTTCGGATCCTCATCGTAGAGAACAACCTTTTGCGCAACCGCCGCGGCCGGCGCGTTCGCTGCATCGGGAGTCGTCTGGGACTGCCCGATGCGGTCCGCTATCTTCGGACGGGTTGTGGGTTGGGCAACATCTAAAGGTTTCGGCGCCGGCTGCGAACGGAAGCTTGCAACCATCGACGTGATGGCGTGACGCTGCCAGTAGGCTGCGCCGGCGCCTCCTGCCAAAATCGCCAGAATGACGGCCCATTTGATGATGCCGCTGTAAGAGCGCGCGGGTCGCGCGTAGAGCTCTTCATCCTCATAAGGTGCCGGCCCCGAGGGAGATGGTGCGTAGCTCTCTTGAAAAGACTCTTCGGTGAGCCGTGGCTCTGAACCCCGGTCCGAGTCGGCGCTGTGATGCTCGAAGTTGCGCGGCGACGCATCGGGCACAGCATCGTAGGTCGCGTGTGCCGCCCGCTTTGCCTCCGCTGCGGCACTCCCTAGACCCTTGGCTTCGGCCACGGTTTCGCGGAAATCCCGCAAACCGCGGTCGCGAAGCGACGATTCGCCGAAAACATCGTCCTGACTGTCGACCCGGGTGCGCTTGGCCGTTTCCGCTTCCACCTTGCGGATCGCTTCCTCGAGCGCCAATCGCTCCCGCGTGATGTCGGTTTCGTCCAGCGCCGGATGGACACCGCGCAATTGGGAAACCAGCGCAGCACGCGCACGATCATAAAGCGCGCGGCGGTGCTCGCCCGTGTTTTTATCAAGGCCGCCAACGGCGCGGTCAATCAAAGCGTAGTAGTCAGCCATTGCGCGCTATCGTGCTTGCAAGCACCCGTTCGAAAACTGGCCTCCGCCCCCCCGGAGTTCCTGCTTGGCGTCGCTTCATGTCTTTTTTCAGCAATCATAGCTCAAACGGATTCTTCATGAGGATAGTGTCTTCGCGTTCTGGACTGGTCGACAACAGGGTTACCGGACAACCGACGAGCTCTTCGACTCGACGCACGTATTTTATCGCTTGCGCGGGCAATTGCGCCCAGGAACGCGCACGCGCTGTGGGTTGTTTCCAACCCTCAATGGTTTCATAGACCGGCTCGACCCTGGCCTGCGCCTGTTCGCCTGCGGGCAGGTAGTCGATCTCGCGGCCGTCAAGTCGATAACTGATGCAAACCTTGACCTCATCGAACCCATCGAGGATGTCCAGTTTCGTCAGGGCCAGGCCGTCAATACCACATGTCTGCACGGTTTGCCGAACGAGCACTGCATCGAACCAGCCGCAGCGGCGCGCCCGCCCCGTGACCGTACCGAATTCAGAGCCACGCTCGCCCAATGTTTTCCCGATCGCATTGTCCATCTGGTCGGTGGGGAATGGCCCCAGGCCCACACGGGTCGTATAGGCCTTGCAAATGCCGAGCACATAATCGACCGCATTCGGGCCGAGACCGGAACCGGTCGCCGCCTGTGCGGCCACCGTGTTCGACGACGTAACATAAGGGTACGTGCCGTGGTCGATATCGAGCAGCGCGCCCTGCGCGCCTTCGAAAAGTATGCGTTTTCCCTCACGCCGCTTGCCGTCAAGGAGCGACCAGACTGAATCCATGAACGGCAGGACCTTCGGCGCTATGCCAGCAAGATGGTCGTAGACGGCCTTCGCCTGGATCTCGGGCAGATTATGGCCACGTCGCAGCGCATTGTGATGCGCCAGCAACCGATCGATCTTTCCGCGCAGGGCCGGGAGGTCGGCCAGATCCATGAAACGGATGGCGCGCCGTCCGACCTTGTCCTCATAAGCCGGACCAATTCCGCGCTTGGTCGTACCGATACGTGTTGCGGCATTTTCAGCCTCGCGCAGAGCCTCAAGCTCGCGGTGGAGCGGGAGGATCAAGGTTGCGTTCTCAGCAATGCGTAGAGTACTGGGCGTCACGACGATGCCTTGCTTCTTCAGTTGGGCAATTTCGTCGATCAGGGCCTGCGGATCGATCACCACACCGTTGCCGATTACGGAAAGCTTGCCTTCCCGCACAACCCCGGACGGCAGCAACGACAGTTTGTAGGTCGAACCATCGATCACCAAGGTATGGCCGGCGTTATGGCCACCCTGGAATCGCACGACGATGTCAGCCTGCTCGGATAGCCAGTCGACGATTTTGCCTTTGCCTTCGTCGCCCCACTGGGATCCAACAACCACGACATTCGCCATCAGAATCCCTTCCCTCCGCTAGCCCCGGACACTTGAAACCGGGAGCCACCGGCCAGGTCCACCCTCGGATAAAGGATGCTTCCCTCGGAGGCAAGCGCTCGTCGGCAGTCGCAATCGCTTGATTTTCCGTTTGAATTTTCAGAAGCGGAGGGGCTTAGCCGACTGTACCTGCGGTAACGCGCGCACCTTGGTCAGAACCGACTCCGGCAGCTCCCCGTCAATCTCGATCAAAGCCACTGCGTTGCCGCCGGGCGCGTCGCGCCCCACGTGGAACGTCGCGATGTTGATTCCGGCCTCGCCCAAGGTCGATGAGAATTTGCCGATAAAACCTGGCTTGTCGAGATTGGTGATGTAAATCATCGAGGGACCGAATTCGGCGTCCATCCGAATGCCCTTGATGTTGACGATTCGGGGACGGCCATCGGCAAAAACAGTCCCCGAGACATGCCGCGACTGCCGTTCGGTCGTCACCGTGATGGTCATCAGGCTTTCGTAGTCTTCGCGCATTTCGCGCGTGACCTCCTCGACCACGATGCCGCGCTCTTTTGCCACAACCGGCGCCGACACGACGTTGACGTCGCCAAGCATCGGACGCAGCAGACCGGCCAGTGCCGCCGACGTCAGTGCCCTGGTGTTCATCTGCGCAACCGCGCCCTCGTAGGCGAGTTGCACCTTGCTGATACCGGTTTCGGTCAGCTGCCCGGCGAAGGATCCCAGTCTTTCGGCGAGTGCGATGAATGGTTTGAGCTTGGGCGCCTCTTCGGCGCTGATCGAGGGAAAGTTGATCGCGTTCGTGATCGCACCACGCAGAAGATAGTCTGACATTTGTTCAGCGATCTGCAGCGCAACGTTCTCCTGCGCCTCGGAAGTAGACGCGCCGAGGTGTGGCGTACACACCACGTTTGGCAGATTGAAAAGCGGATTTTCCGTCGCCGGCTCGGTCACGAACACGTCAAATGCTGCACCAGCAACCTGTCCGCTTTTAAGCGCCTCGTATAGCGCACCCTCGTCCACCAATCCGCCACGCGCGCAATTCACGATTCGAACACCTTTTTTCATCGTCTTGATCGCGGCAGCGCTGATGACGTTGCGCGTTTTTTCGGTGAGCGGGGTGTGCAGCGTTATGAAATCAGCGCGCCTGAACAACTCATCGAGCTCCACCTTCTCAACGCCAAGATCGGTCGCTCGCTCCGGTGCCAGGAACGGATCATAGGCGATCACCTTCATTCTCAGGCCGAGTGCACGGTCCGCGACGATCGAACCGATATTTCCGCAGCCGATAACGCCGAGAGTCTTGCTGAACATCTCGACGCCCATGAATTTATTCTTTTCCCATTTTCCGGCGCGCGTGGAAGCGTCCGCCTCCGGGATTTGCCTCGCCAGGGCCAACATGAGCGAGATCGCATGCTCTGCGGTGGTGATCGAATTGCCGAACGGCGTGTTCATGACAATTATGCCGCGCGCCGTTGCTGCCGGAATGTCGACGTTGTCGACACCGATGCCCGCGCGACCGATAACTTTCAGGTCTGTCGCCTGCTCGATGATTTTCGCGGTCACCTTCGTAGCCGAACGGATGGCAAGGCCGTCAAACTTGCCGACCACCGTCGCAAGCTTGTCCTTGTCCTTCCCGAGCGCGGGCTGGAAATCCACGTCGATGCCGCGATCCTTGAAGATCTGCACGGCCGCCGGCGAGAGCGCATCGGAAATGAGAACTTTCGGCATGGTGCGCCTCACGCAGCTTTGGTCAGTGAGGCCTTGGCCTCGGCAAACGCCCAATCGAGCCAAGGCGTCAGAGCCTGGATATCGCTGTGCTCAACGGTGGCACCGCACCAGATGCGCAGGCCGGGTGGCGCATCCCGGTAATAAGCGATGTCGTAGGCCACGCCCTCCTTTTCGAGAAGACCAGCCAACGTCTTGGCGAACGCTGCCTGGTCGTCGTCCGACAGCCGCACCACCGCCGGATCAACGACTTTCAGACATACGGACGTGTTGGATCGTTCGTTGGGATTCCTGGCGAGGTGGCCTACCCATGATGTGACGGCAACCCAATCGGACAGCGCCTTCGCGTTCGCGTCGGAGCGTGCAATGGTTGCGCTCAACCCGCCGAGCGACTTCGCCCATTGCAGAGCGTCGAGGTAGTCTTCCACGCAAAGCATCGATGGCGTGTTGATCGTTTCGCCTGCGAAAACGCCTTCGTTGAGTTTGCCGCCTTTGGTCAGACGGAAAATTTTCGGTAACGGCCAGGCTGGCTTGTATGTTTCGAGCCGCTCCACCGCACGCGGCGAGAGGATAAGCATCCCATGCGCACCTTCGCCGCCGAGTGCCTTCTGCCAGGAAAAGGTGACCACATCGAGCTTCGACCAATCGAGCCGCTGCGCAAAAGCAGCAGACGTTGCATCGCAGATCGTAAGGCCCTGTCGCTTTGACGCAATCCACTCGCCGTTCGGGACGCGCACGCCTGACGTCGTGCCGTTCCAGGTGAACACGACATCGTTGGAAAAATCGACTTTGTCCAGGTCGGGCAATTCGCCGTAAGGCGCCTTGATGACCGTGACACCCTTGAGCTTGAGCTGCTTTTCAACGTCGGTTACCCAGCCTTCGCCAAAAGATTCCCACGCCAGCATTGTCACCGGACGCGCGCCCAGCAACGACCAGAGGGCCAGTTCCACGGCGCCGGTATCGGAGGCGGGAACGATGCCGATGCGGTAGTCCGCCGGCACTTCGAGCACCTCGCGCGTGAGATCGATCGCGCGCTTGAGCTTCGCACGGCCGGCCTTTGACCGGTGCGAACGTCCGAGAACCGCATCCGTGAGGGTTTGGAGGCTCCAGCCGGGGCGCTTCGCGCATGGGCCGGATGAGAAGTGCGGGGTCACCGGCCGCACGCCGGGCTTGGTCGCTGTCATGGTCTATCCTTCCAGATAGGCGCCCCTCGTTGGGGAGGGGTGTCCCACTGGCGGGAATAGGCGACTTGTTCGGCGAGGTCAACTCTCGCGGTTCAACAAAAAGTCGGAAGCTAAAGACTGGCTAGAATTTTACGCCGATGCCGAGTTGACCGGTATTGACCTACATGTCGGTGCGCCGAAAATTCTGTCGCTTAAGAATTGATTCAAGAAGCGTGCGTCCACGGCTGAAGAGACTTGTCAGGCCGCGATTTCGCTCAATGCTTCGACCA
>DASRAF010000383.1:0-2790 GCA_035638295.1 Pseudolabrys sp. | reverse complement strand
GTCGGCATCATCGCAAGCGGCAGCGCGCCGCGCACCACGAAGATCGCAGCTGGGGATAGCGTCAGACGTTCACTCGTCGAGAGGACGCCTAACTGATCAGATAATTGTTCCTTTCATCGAGCGAGGAGTGACCACAATGAAAACCATCATGCTTGCAGCTTTATTGATCGTAACCCCGGCGTTGGCTGGGTCACCTGGCTACCACGAACCCGCTGTCGATTCATCCGATTGGACAGGTGCCCAAGTGACCGCTTGGAGCGAAACGTATTTCGCTTGCTACCGAAAACACCGACCCCGAGACAAGGACGCGGTTGGGGCGCTACCGAATCGGCAAGAACAGGAGTGCCAAAACGAAGGCATTACGGCGGCCCAGAAGATCGCGAAGTAATCTCACGGCTGCGCTCCGCGTAACGACCCACTTGCTGGTGAAACACCGGTGCATCAGCACGCGATACCTGGCCCAATTCGGCCGAGGCAATGCCGACGGCCACATCATGAAAAGCAAGATTGCCCTTTGGAACCGAGGAGTTTGGTCGGTGCGATGCTAATCGGAGGTGCTTTTCTATACGTCGTGGTCGTTGCGATCACCACTAGACTAGTTTCTGTCGCAAAACGCCGACTTTTGCACTGCGCACGACAAAACTTCAATGCAATCAGTGCGCATATACCATCGAGAGTTGTTGCTAGAGCGAACTGCAACAAGATAATTTCAGCCGACAGCGGCGTAACCGCGGCCGCAATCATTCGCGGGCGCGCCGTCGCGACGCGGGAGCGTCAGCTGGGAGCCTGCGGAGATGTTACGCAGCTCTGCGTTTGCGCGCTGACCGTTTGATGAGCAGATCCGCAATCTTCATCAGGTTGTTGGTGAGCACTGCCGCCCCGACAAACAGTTCAAAGCGCTCCAACCCCTCGGCACGGCAGCGCTTCATGCCACGCCCACGAAATAGTACTGAGATGCGCCCCTCAATGCCGGCGCGAAAGCGTTGTCCTTTCTTGAAATCCCGACTTTTCTCGAATGCCTCCCGCTCGGGCGTCTTCGCGCCGCCACGCTGTGGGAGGCATACGGTCTTGACGCCGCTTTGTTCACATAGCGTGACATTCTCTTCGCTGAAAAAGCCGCGATCAGAACCGTACAGTTCTGGGGCTCGGCCGAATGATTCTTTGTGGCGTTCGAGTGATGGCCCCACATGGCTTTCGTCGCTGGGATTTCCTTTGAGCACGTGATACTGTGTGATCAAACCAACGGCGCTTTCGGCAAGAAAAATTTTGTGTCCGAACTCTACCGGGGTTCTGACCTTGCCGCGCTTGATCAAATCGGTATGTGGTTCGAAAATCGAGTAGACCTTCTCGGCGTTGGGAACTTGCTCGCCCCCGAGTACACGGCGGCGTGCCTGATCGATCACTCGGTCTGCCAAGCCGCAGTAGTGCTCAATCTCTGTTCGCAACTCTCCGATAGCTATGTCAGTGATGATGTCTTTTCCGCGCGCCTTGCGAGTTTTCTCAAGAGCTAGTCGCGCACCTTCAACGACCTCCTGGGCAATGCCGATGAGTTCGCGATATTTGCCAATCAGGTGGTCGCGCCGCTGCGCCGTGGTCATCCGCTGGATTTCATACATCCGGCGCCGTGCCGAGCGAGTGCGGTCGCGGAACCCCTTGATACGCCGACGTTCGAGCAGTTCGGCGAGGCGACCGATCAGGCGCGTGACGACGCGCACCGCATCCCAAATCAAGGTATTGTCTGTTGGATGATGAATGTCTGTCTCAACAACCGTGGTATCGACACGAAGCTTCTTGCCGTCTTCCAGACCCAGAGCAACCGCAAGCTGCACCAGCATATCATTGACGCCGTTGAGTGTCTCCGGGGTCAGCCGCACGAAAGCGCGTTGGAACGCATCATGCTTGGGAACCGGCTGAGAATAGAAATCGGTGAACTGGCGCAACGTATAGCCATCTGCGATCCGTTCGCGCAGTTCGCGATAGTCAAAATCCTTGACGCGCATGAGAACCAATGAGCGCAAGACCTGTTGCGGCGTCAGCCCATTCCGCCCCGTATCAGGGTTCTTCAGTCCACGCCGTAGATCGGCTCCGATTTTCTCGATGATCTCCCGATTATCATCAAGGAAGTTGGAGATAGTCTGCAGTACAGGCTCCATGGCCACGCCCTGCTTCTCAAGCTCCAAGTCGGCAAAACTCGCCTGCCGATTCACCGACCGCACTCTCACTTCCCCCGTTTCTTTGACGATTTCACCCTGGCGCGTTTCAATGCTTGGACATATCGTGGCGCAGCCTCAAACAGCATCTCCTGCAGAGCCCGGCCATTGTCTAAACAGCGCTGTATTTCCGGAACAAGGTCCTCCGGAACATAAACGGAGAAACGCCGCTCCTTGACGCGGCCGTAGAGGACCCAGCTCTGATGTTGTTCGCCCGATCGACACGCCGAGCAGTTCTCGCGGATGCAGGGCGCACGGCGCAAGCTCAGCGATCCGAGAATGGCCGGCCAAAAACCACTCGACTGACCCTCAAGCCAGCGAATAATGTCGGAGGGTGATTCGTTCTTATTCATATGTCCGTGTGGAACGACACACACGTAGCTGTCAAGTGAAGACCGTTGCCGTAGACAATCCCATTGATGCCCGATTTTGCGGGATATTTAGCGTTTTGCGACAGAAACTAGTCTAAGCGGTCGACGGCGGTCGGGGCGTGCCAATGTCTCCAAGAAAGCGGCGCGACAATCAGAGAATTTGGATCAGACACGGTGTGCCTCGGCGTTAGCCGCCGCAGTGTTGCGTT
>DASRAF010000382.1:0-6649 GCA_035638295.1 Pseudolabrys sp. | reverse complement strand
CTGTTCTTGATGGCATGGTCGAAGATCGTCGGGTTCGACGTGAGCCCGGTGACCGAGAGGTCGTCGATGTACCGCTTGAGAGTTCCACTCTCGAGCAAGTCACGGGTGATGTTGTCGAGCCAGAGGCTCTGGCCGAGATCGTGAAGAATCCGGGTTGCTTTCATCGCGTCACCTCCGCCCGAGAATCAGGCTCCGACATGCCGTGTGTCGTTCCACAGTCGAATCACGGGACGGGAACGTGTGTGCTCGTAGCCGAGTTCGCTCAAGCTCGCCGTCCCCAGGAAGAAGCAACGCCCGCCCCCGGGCGGGAGGCCGAGCCAGCGCGCTGCCAGGACCCGGAGGAAATGTCCGCTCGAGAAGAGCAGGACGTTGCCGTCGATGCTACGCACCCTGTCTACCAGGCGGTCGGCCCTCACGGCTATCTCGTCCGGCGATTCACCGTCGGGACAGCCGTCGCGAAAAAGGTCCCACTCCGGCCGCTCGCGATGAATGTCGGCGCTGGTCCGTCCTTCGTAGCGGCCGTAGTTCCATTCGACCAGATCGGGATCGCGCTCGGCGCGGGGGCCGAAGCCGGCAAGTTCACAAGTCTGGGCCGCCCGCTGCAACGGGCTGGTGAACACTTTCGCGAATGCCACGCCCTTGAGCCGCTCGGCCAGCCGGCGGGCGTTGGCCTCGCCACGCATGGTCAGCGGTAGATCCGTCACTCCGGTGTGCTGGCCGGAGAGACTCCACGCCGTCTCGCCGTGGCGCGCGAGGTATGCCACCGGACGCGTCTCGATCATGCCGCCACCGATTGGACCTTGCTTCGACGCGCGGGCCGATAGTTCGGATGGATGAGGGTGCGTGGGTTCGTCTCGCGGCTGAACTGCACCACGAAGGCCTTCCACGCCGGCCGCACGTGCGTGCCGTGGCTAGCGCCTGCCACTGGCCGGCGCGGCTCCGGGGTCCGCTTCGCTTTCATGTTCGCTTTCACGGCGCGCAGGATCGCTGGAATGCCCGAGGTTGTCTTGACATTCTTCTGGAAATCTTCTGGAAAATTCGTGGAAGCAGACGAAGTCGGCGCGTCAATCTAAGCGCATCCCGATGGTCAACCCCTGTGCGTCGGGTCAATGGCCATTCTCGTAGAGCGGCCTGCAGGGTCCGGCCGTCGAATTCTTGATCAGGCCCGGTGGAGCCCTGCAGCGGCCCTAGCGTCGTGCGGAGGGACGGCTCGGCTTCGCTTCGCGAGGAGCGACTTCGGGGTTCGCAGCTGACCGGGGAGGCCTCGCGCCTCCGCGAAAGCAGGTCCCCCGGTTCCCGTGCCGAACCATCGGCAGATGCCGCCGAGCAGTCTGCACACTTCGGCGGCGCGTCCGCGCGCTTGCCACGCGCGCGCCAGGCTGGTCGCCGTGCGAAGCTCGAGGGATTTCGCCCGCGACGCGCGGGCAAGTTTCCGACAAGGACGCCGCTACGTACTACGGTCTGGTCTGCTTCGGCGACATTGCCGCGACATCCTCGTCGCCCAGGGTAATGCGTTTGCCGCGCTTGTGAGTCAAGATGTTCCAGCCCCAATCTACGATGATGCCAGCCTTTTCTTCGGCGCCGTTGAGTAAGGCCAAATGCACGCCCAACCAAGCCAACCAGGCCAGGTGTCCCCTAAGAGTTCCACCGATAGGCAGCTCCACTACCGCCGCGCCACGTCCCACTTGTGCCATGGTCCCTTTGTTCAAATACCTGAATGGCTCGGGTTGCGTGCCCTCCAGCAGCCGTTTGATGGTTTCCCCGACGTGGCGTCCGGCTTGAAGCGCGGTGGACCCGAGTCCGGGCAGCACGTGACCAGTTTTGCCGTCCGTGATGGCCGCGATATCGCCGATGGCGAAGACTCCCGGATGGTTTTTCACCTGGAGGTCGGGTCCAACAGGAATGCGGCCGCCATGAACCAGCTCGATGCCCAGGGAGTTCACGACAGGGCTGGCCTGGAGGCCGGCGGCCCACACTGTCGTGTGCGTTTTCACCGCTGCTCCGGTCGATAAATCAATGCGCGTCGGACCAATCTTGGCGACGTTCGCGCCCGTGTGCACTTTCACGCCGCGTTCCTCCAGTGCCGCTCGAGCGTAGGTCTCAAGCTTGGGGGCAAACGTTCCCAGCAGATTGGGCGAGTGTTCGTAGAGGAGCACTTGCGCCTTGTCTACCGGCAGGTTTGGATAGTCCTCTTTCAACTCGGCGGACAACAATTCCGCCACCGCTCCCGCAAGTTCCACGCCCGTAGGACCGCCGCCGACCACGCAAACGTTTAGTGCGCCGTCATCAACCAGCGCCGGGTTCTTGTCGACGGCTTCGAAGCGTTTGAGAATGTGCTCCTTGAGACGGATGGCATCGGTCATCGTGTAGAGGGGTAGGGCGTATTGGTCGGCGCCCGGCGTGTGAAAGAAGTTGACTGTTCCGCCCAGCGCCAGGACCAGGTAGTCGTATTGAATCGGGTTGGAGCCCTCCACCATGACTTGCTTACCCTGCAAATCGATGCTTTGCACGGTGGTTTGGTGGAACGTGATGTTCTGACGGCCGTGCAGCAGTTCACGGATGGGGAAGCCTACTTCCATGGGTCCCAGCTCATCTGTAGCTACTTGGTAAAGCAGTGGCTGGAAAGTATGGTAGTCATTCTTGTCGACAATTGTGATCCGGACATCGGCATCGCGTAGCCTCTTGAGCGCACCGATGCCGCCAAATCCGGCGCCAAGAATCACTATGTGAGCTCGTTCAGCCATCATATGGATCCTCCTTCCGCTGGGCTGTATTCCGACACTGCCGGAGTCAGCTTCCTCAAACACATCCCGGTTTCACTACTCTCTTCGTTCGGTCCCGACTCGCCCACTTCAGTTCAACCACGAAGGAGTCTAGCAAGGGTTGCAGCTCTGACGGATCCCCTCGAGCTCGGCCGGTCCAGGCCGGGGTTCGCGTGGTAGATCAAGAACCCGGCCGGCGGTACCGTAAGTCGAACAACAAGCCGCTCGCCCCGACGCTCAACGACCAACTCTTCCGATGGCGTCGAAGAGGCCCCCGGTGTGTGCCAGAAGATCAGCCTCAGCAAGTCCCCGGGCGCACGGAAACGCGGAGCGACTGTCGAGTATGCCGTCAATGGCTGCTCTTGATCCGTGCTGAAAGCGACGAGCACCTCCTGATCGACGAAAAGACGTGACCAAGCCACGATGGAGCGCATCCGTTCACCCATAAGACGAGGCAACCCGAAGGCGAACCCGTCGCCGGAAATCTCATGCAGCATTTGCCGGCCGCGCCGTAGCGGTAGCAGCTTCTTGCGCAAATCGATCAGTTCCGAGAGTGCTTTGTAGAGAGCGGCGTCCTCGTCGAAAAAGTGGCGGTGCTGGGTGCACTTGCCGCCAAAGCGGCCCCCGAACATGCTCTCCCGGAGCACCAGGTCAGAGCTGCTCGGACGGCCGCCGCTGTCGAAGCCCTGCTCGGTGCCGTAATAGATGCAGGGAATCCCCATCGTGGTGAGCTGCGTGGCGACGACGTTAAAGGACAGATCGCGAAAACGACTGTCGCCGCCGAGCCGTAACTTGGCCGCGCCTTTGCGCACCTGATCGTGGTCGTCCACCAACGTGACCACGCTGTTCCGATACCAGCGGTGCAAGGACTGGTCGTCGAGCATCCAGTTACGGAAAATCGAGAAGTAATCCGCGGGCTCACCGGAACCGCAGGCCATCCGCTCGAGCTTTCCCGGGATGTCCTCGATCCCCAGCGCTGCATCCAGGCCTGTCTTCTCGACAACCTCCCACGCCAGCACTCGGCCGCCGCTAACCTCGCCCGCCAGAAAGAAGCGCTCCTTGCCGATCGCCTGGGCAAACTCACGGATCGAATCGCAAAAGGTTCGGAGCGCCTCTATGCCCATGTGTTTGGCCGCGTCGATACGGAAACCGTCGAGATCCGCATAGGCGATCCAGAAGCAATAGGTGACCACGAGACACGCCAGCGCGGAGGAGACGTCGCGTGATTGACCCTCCTGCTCGGCCCAGAGATCCAGGGTTCGCAAGTTGAACATGTCGCCTTCGAGATACTCCGGGTGGTAGTCCCAATTGGTAATGTGTCCCTTGCGGAGAAACATGCGCAGGTTCTGGAACTCCCGCGGCCATACGGCAGCGTCGAGTGAGACACCGTCGAGTGAAGCGGCATGGGGCGCATCGCCAGGAATCGAGGATCGACCGTCGCGATCGTTAAAGCCGTTTACGGCGTAAGGCTCACCGTCCCATCGTGGATCGTTGTGGATCTCCCCGGTGTTTGGATCGCGCACCGGGTAGCGGTCTGCCGCGTAGGTGAACACGTTGCCGGTGTGGTGGGCGATGATATCGAGGATCACGTAAATGCCGTGCTGATGGGCGACGTCGACGAAGTCGCGGAAGTCCTCGCGCGTACCGAAGTGCGGATCGACGTCGAGAAAATTCTGGATGCCGTAGCCGTGGTAGCTCGTTGGCTCGAATGCGACCTGGCGGAAGATCGGGCTTACCCACAAGGCCGTGACGCCGAGACGTTTAAGATACCCGAGCTTGCTCTTGAGCCCTTTCAACGTCCCACCCTGCCATGTACCGCCGGCATCGAACCAGGTACTGTAATCAACCTTTCCTGCATCTTCGCTATAGAGCCGCGTCGTCCCCGCAGTTACCGGGCCACCATCGTTGTCCCGATAGCCGCCGCTCTCGTTGCCATCGGAGAATCGATCGATCAGCAAAAAATAAAGCACCTGGTCCTCCCAGGCGGCCGGGGAAGGCGTGAACTTTCGTTGGCTCAAGCTCCCGAAGTCGAGATCCAACAGACTTTTCTCAATCCCCTTGGTCATGTGTTCTTAATCCCCTCGGTCATGATTGTTCTAAAGGGAATTCTTTACGATGTCGGCAAAACTTTGGGCCTCCAGCGACGCGCCGCCAACCAATGCACCATCGACATCCGGCTGGTTCATCAGCTCACGGGCGTTGGAGGGCTTGACGCTGCCGCCATATTGAATACGAACCCTCCGGGCCGTCCCATCATCAAACAATGTGACCAGCACGCCCCGGATGAACGCGTGAGCTTCCTGAGCCTGGTCGGTTGTAGCCGTCTTGCCTGTGCCGATCGCCCACACCGGTTCATAAGCGATGATCGTTTCGACCATCTGGTTTCTACTCAAGCCGGCCAGACTCCCGCGCATCTGGGCTTCCAGGACGGTCTTCATTTGGCCCGCTTCGCGCTCTGCGAGGGTTTCGCCGACGCACACAATGGGTACGAGAGATGCGGCATGCGCGGCTTGCGCTTTCTTTGAAATCAGCTGGTCGGACTCTTTCTGATACTGCCGCCGCTCCGAGTGGCCGAGGATGACATAGCGGACGCCGATTTCTTTGAGCATCACCGCTGCGATCTCGCCGGTATGGGCGCCCGGGCCATGCTCACTCATATTTTGCGCGCCGAGGCCGATACGAGAGCTCCGGACAGCGGTAGCCACTTCGCTCAATGCGGTAAACGGCGGGCACACGACGATGTCCAGGTGGTTTGGATTCGCCAGCTCGATCTTCACATCCTTTACCAACACGAGCGCCTCGGAGACCGTTTTGTTCATCTTCCAGTTTCCGATAATGATCAATTTCCGTTCTTTGTTCATATCAAGCCTCTCCGGCTACCGGTACCAGCAGCATTTTGCTCTTCATCGCTTCGGGCCGGCCGACATGCCCCCGCGTGTCATGGTCAGCGCCTCATGCAACGTTCCGAAGACATGCTGCCTGCCGATAACATCGATCAAGCGATGACGCTCGAGATCGACCAACATAGACGCTTGCGCGTGCACGAGCGCTACGGTGACACCGTTTCGGGTCAAGTCATTGTGAAGAACGCTCAGTACACGAGCCGCCGAATAGTCCACATTCGTGATGGCGCCGGCGTCCACCACCAACCACTTCACCGGCGTGGGCGCTCCGTCGATGAGGCCCTGCACGCTCGCGGCAAAGCGGCCGGCGTTCGCATAGAACAGGTCCGCTCCGAATTGGAACACCACCACCCCGGGCCCGCTCAGCGCGCCCGGGACTGCGGCGGTCGGCCGCCATTGCCCGGCGCCGTCCTCGACCAACACCGCCGTGTGCGGACGGTAGCTGTGGAGCACGTGGCGAAGCAGCGAGAGCACCATCGCCAGAAGGATGCCCTGCTCGACGCTTATCACCACCACGGCCGCGGCCGTGGCCAGCGCGAGTTGGAACTCGCCGGGGCTCTCGCGCAGGATGTCGCGCAAACCGCGCACGTCGACGAGCCCCACGGCGATCGTAAACACGATGGCCCCGAGGACACACCGAGGCAGATACTGGAGCGGTCCGGTCAAGAACAGGAGCACGAGTGCGACAACCCCGGCAGTGGCCAGGTGCGCGATCTGGCTTCGGCCCCCGGAGCTTTCAACCATCGAAGTCTGCGTCGGGCTGCCGTTCACCACGAATGCGCCGCTCAATGCCGCGGCCGCATTGGCCGCTGACAGACCCACGATATCCGCGTTTGCGTCGAGCGTTTCGTGATGGCGCGACGCATAGGCGCGCGCCGTCGCTGCGCTCTGCGCAATGATCATGAGAAAGCATGAACCTGCCACCGGGAGAAGCGGCAGCGCCTCGCGCCAGCTCACATTCGGAACTCCGAGTCGCGGCAGGCC
>DASRAF010000381.1:0-6163 GCA_035638295.1 Pseudolabrys sp. | reverse complement strand
GACAAAGCCAAGACCGACAGGTGGACGTGGGATCTGTATCTCGATTGCGCGCAAAAGCTACACAAGGCGGGTTTCCCAGTTGGCCTGCCGATGGGTCAGCCTAGCGACGCTGTCGACTGGGTCGGTGCGCTGTTCAAGTCCTACGGCGTGGTGATGATCGACGAGAAAGACAACATCAAGGTCAACTCGGACGAAACTCGTGTCGCCCTCGAATATTTGAAGAAGCTCATGGCGGTGAACCCGCCGGAGGTCTACGCCTGGGACGACGCAGGCAATAATCGGTGGATTATTTCCGGTAAAGGTTCAGGAATTATGAATCCTCCAAGTTCCTGGGCGGTCGCCAAGCGTGACAATCCGAAGGTTGCGGAAAACATCTGGTTACACGCGATGCCGAAAGGTCCGAAGGGCCGCTTCGTGGGTCAACTTCCGCAGTTTTACGGTCTGTGGAGCTTCTCGAAGAACAAAGCTGCCGGCAAAGATCTGTTGCTGCATGTGTCGCAGAAGGAATCGATAGCTCAATTGGTTGCCGCCTCAGTCGGCTATGACCTGCCTTCGTTCAAAAGCATGTACGATCTGGATACTTGGAAGACGGTCGAGCCGCCGAAAGGTGTGGTTTACAGCTATCCACCGCGCGGTGACGAGCAAACCTCGATGTTCGGAGCGCCTGCACGCTCCGAAGTCGGTGCTCAGATGTATAACCAGGCCATCAATACCGTGATGGTCGCTAAGCTCACCCAAGGTAACGAGAAGCTCGACGACGTCATCAAGTGGGCGGAAAAGGAGCTTGAAGGCGCGCTTCGCGCCTGACCTTTTTTGGAGTCAGTCGTGACAAATCGTGTGCCGGCCGAGTTGGCCGGCACACCTGACGTTAAACTACAGGCCAGGGGCGACCGTTAGTACGTCGAAAGGCAGTGCATGGCAGATACAGTCCATACATGGGTTCCGGCTCTACAGGAGGCCGGCAAGCGCGTACCCACTCGCAGCGGCCTTGGGAAACTCCTTCGGCAGCGTTCGACGATCGCTTTCGTGATGTGTCTGCCGCTCATTTTGATCATCACCAGCCTTGTCGTCTATCCGGCCTTCTACTCGATCTATCTGTCAATGTTGAACAAGGCCCAGACACGATTCATCGGTCTTGGAAACTTTAGCTTCTTGCTGTCCCGCGACGTTTTTTGGATGGTGGTGCAACAGTCGGCCATCTTTGCGCTATCCGCCGTTTTCTTTAAAGCACTCATAGGTCTGATCACCGCGCATCTCATCAATAATTTGCCAAGCAAAGGGCAGCGCAAATGGCGCGGGATGCTCCTTGTGCCTTGGGTCATCCCCCTTGCTCTCTCGTCGCTCGGCTGGTGGTGGCTGTTCGACCCGACCCATTCCGCGTTCAATTGGATCTTGACCGGACTTGGCTTCAATGAGGTCGCGTGGCTGAGCGACCCTTACTGGGCGCGTTTTTCCGTGATCCTGGTCAACGTTTGGTACGGCGCGCCGTTCTTTCTGATTATGTATCTGGCTGCGTTGAAATCGGTACCTGAGCAGCTCTATGAAGCTGCAGCGATTGACGGCGCAAGCGCCTGGCAGAGGTTTATCCATGTCACTCTGCCGATGATGCGAAATATCATCGCAATCACCGTGCTTTTCTCACTTATCGTGACGTTTGCCAATTTCGACATAGTGCAGATCATGACTGCGGGCGGCCCCCGAAACATGACGCACGTTTTCGCAACGTACTCCTTCCTACTCGGCATTCGTTCCGGCGACTTGCCTTTAGGCGCCGCGACATCACTGTTCATGTTCCCGATCCTGGCGATCGCGGCCATATTCATCCTGCGCGGTGTGCGCAAGCGCGGGAGGGAAATCGCATGACCTCGGTCGCGCTTTCGGTCCCGAAAGCTGCCGGCGCCCCGCGCCAAGCCAGCCTGAAACGCAATCGCCGGTGGGCACTGATCACCTCTTACATATTCCTGGTAATCTTTGCGATCTTCTTTCTGATGCCGCCCTACTACATGATTGTGACTTCGCTTAAGAGCGATGCCGAGGTCGCTCACATGGCGACCAATCCCTGGATCATCGCGAATGGGATTACACTCGACCAATTCAAGATTCTTTTCACCCAAACCGATTTTCTGATTTTTTTCAAAAATACGGCCATCGTCACTGTCGCCGTGGTGGTCATTACCATGGTCGTCAGCGTGCTGGCGGCGTTCTCGCTGGGCCGCATGCGATTTTGGGGATCAAGCATTCTTGCGACGGGCATCTTCCTTACTTACCTCGTGCCCGACACATTGCTCTTTATCCCCCTTTTCCAGATCGTAAAGGCCATTGGCCTGCTTAATTCCTATTGGGGAATGGTTCTGGTCTATCCGACCCTTACGGTGCCATTCTGCACGTGGATTATGATTGGGTACTTTCAATCCATTCCGAAGGAACTTGACGAGGCAGCCCTCATCGACGGCGCTGGCCACATGCAAATGCTGCTGAGAATCTTCATTCCGGTAGCTTTGCCCGGGATCATTGCAGCAACCATTTTCGCGTTCACGGTGTCTTGGGCAGCTTTCGTCTATCCGATGGCTTTTCTCTACTCGGCAGACCAGCAGGTGCTCACCGTCGGTACAGTGACAAGCCTAATCCGAGCTGATGTCTACAAGTGGGGCATGCTGATGGCTGGCGCGCTCGTCGCCGCCGCCCCACCTCTGGTGATCTATGCATTCCTCATGGACTACTACATCGCCGGGCTAACCTCTGGCGCCACCAAGGGCTGACCACCATGGCTGAAGTTGCGTTGCGTCAGGTTGTGAAAAAGTTCGGAGATGTCGAAGCGGTGCGATCGATCGATCTCGATATTCCCGACAATGAGTTCGTCGTTCTGGTCGGCCCTTCCGGTTGCGGCAAAAGCACAACATTGCGGATGATTGCCGGTCTTGAGGAAGTAACCTCAGGTGACATTTGTATAGGGGGCGAAGTCGTCAATGACTTGCCACCAAAAGATCGTGATATCGCAATGGTGTTCCAGAATTACGCGCTGTATCCCCATATGACAGCGTTCGAGAACATGTCGTTCGGGCTCAAGCTGCGCAAATTTTCCAAGAGCGAAATTCGTCAGCGCGTCGAGCACGCCGCACGTATCCTGGACATCACAGAGCTGCTCGACCGTCGCCCGAAGGCACTGTCAGGTGGACAACGCCAGCGCGTCGCTATGGGTCGCGCGATCGTGCGCAATCCCAAGGTATTCCTGTTCGATGAGCCCTTATCAAATCTTGACGCCAAACTACGCGTGCAAATGCGGACGGAAATAAAGCGCGTCCATCAAAAGGTGAAGACAACGACTGTTTACGTTACCCATGACCAGGTTGAGGCAATGACTCTTGCCGATCGCGTGGTGGTGATGAACAAAGGCATCATTGAGCAGATTGGAACGCCGCAGGAGCTCTATCATCGTCCGCGCACCAAATTCGTTGCCGGTTTCATAGGGTCGCCGGCAATGAACTTTATTCCGTGCCAACTTGAACAAAATGGCGCGAACATGCGTGTCCGTGTATCCGACAGCATCAGCCTGCCGGTTCAGCCCCAGAGTGCAAATCGCTACCAATCGTTTGTCGGCAAGCCGGTGACGCTTGGGCTAAGGCCGGAACACATCACGGAGCCTCGCCAGAATGGACAGGGAGACGGATCCGATTTCGCGGTGACTCTAGACGTCGTCGAGCCGCTGGGCATGGAGACGATGGTGTTCTTTACGCTGAATGGGACTGAAGTTTGCGGGCGCGTCGAGCCCAGCAGCGCAGCTGACGCAGGGGCAACAATGCAGCTGCACGCCAACGTCGACCACATGCACCTCATTGATCCTGCAAGTGGCGCAGTAATCTAACGATCTCTTATGCCTTCGCTGCTGCCGCCGGCGCCCAAAGTTTCGGGCCAGCCCGCTGATACTGCGGTGGGCGGACGACATCTGCACCAAGTACCTTGGCCGCATGCCAACCCCAATGCGGGTCGTCCAGAAAACAGCGCGCCATCGAAACCAGGTCGGCCTGTCCTTTGGCAACAATCTCTTCGGCGTGACCGGGCTTCACGATTAGACCCACGGTGCGCGTGGGAATCCCGGCCTCTTTTTTCACGCGAGCTGCGATGGGAACGTTGTACCCAGGCTCGGCGGGATTGCGGATGTCAGCAGCCACTCCGCCTGATGAGATGCAAATGAAGTCGATACCCTCTCCTTTCAAGGCTTTGGCAATGGCAACCGCATCATCAGGAGTGAGCCCGCCTTCCCGCCAGTCGCTTCCCGTGATGCGCGCACCCAGCGGAACTGCTTTCGGAACCGCGGCACGCACCGCGCGCGCAATTGATAATGGAAAACGCATGCGATTTTCAAAGAAGCCACCGTACTGATCCGTACGTCTGTTTGAAATTGGCGACATAAAGCCGTGCGCAAGATAGCCATGGGCCATGTGCAATTCGATTTCATCAAAGCCGATGCGCAAGCAACGTTGCGCCGCAGAGACAAAAGCCGCGCGCACACGTTCCATATCATCTTCGGCAACTTCGCGGGGTGTATGCCAACCGTCTCCAAACGGAATTGGTGACGCCGCGATTGTGGGCCAAGGGTCGGCCTCGGGTTTGAGCGCAAGCGCACCTTCCCACGGACGCTGCGCGGAGCCCTTGCGTCCAGAGTGCGCGATCTGGATGCCAAATTTGGCGCTGCCCATGCGTCGTGCCTGCGCAATCACCCGCGTCAACGCAGCCTCGTTGTCGTCGGAATAGAGGCCCAGACATCCGTGAGTAATGCGGCCGTGCCGCTCGACGTGCGTCGCCTCTACAATCACGAGCGCCGCGCCGGAATGGGCCAGCATACCGAGATGCATGAGATGCCAATCATTGGCACAGCCGTCGTCGGCGGAATATTGGCACATCGGTGAGACCACGATGCGGTTGGCAAGCTCAAGGCCCGCCAAACGCAACGGCGTAAACAAGGTACTGGGCATGATGGATTCGACTCTGGCTGGTAAACGCTGAACCTAGCGCTGCTGGATGGATTTTAGATAAGCAATAATTGCACCGACGTCCGCCGCATCGAATGAAAATTCCGGCATATCCGGATGACCGGACATAATGCCCTCTCCAAGCGCTTCCTCCAAAGACTCAATTGGATAGCGTTGGCCAAGGCTGCGGAACGTCGGAGCGAGCTTTTGCGGGCTGTCTCCGGTTCGGCCGACTGCATGACACGAAGCGCAGTCGCGAGCAAGCAACGCTTCACCGCGTTTGAGATCCTGCGCGTTCGCAGCCTGTCCGCTTGTCATGGCCGTTATGATGGCGGCCAGCATTCCACTTCGTATCAAGCCGCCGGAGGGAAATCGCGCTTTTCGAATGTAGATCGCCGACTTGCCAGTGCCGCCCAGAGTGCAGTGATGCGCTCTGCTTCGTGCAGATGCCACGCAAGCTGCTCCTTGGTGTAATACCTTGTCCATCGGCCGCTTCGCTCTAGATCGCGAATTTGGGCAAGCCGCCGGCGCGCCAGGCCATGCCATTTCTCAGCGATCTTATCGAAGCGAACTGCACCTTGCACGATTGCCATTGGTTTGCCCCCCGGCACGCGTCAATTCGGCGGCAGTCAACAACCGCCGAAAATTGCACGGAAACAACGGCTTAATTAGAGCACGCAGATACCCCGATTCGTAGATGTTTACAGACCGTCAGAATCTAGAGGCGGATGTGCAGCTTGTTGGCAATCTCGCCTATGACTCCGCGACGGAAAAGCAGCACGCAAGAAACGAAAATCGCACCTTGAATGACAAGCACCCATTCCCCGATTGGAGCAAGCTTGAACTGCATTACCAGAATTGCGAAGGCACCGACAACCGGGCCAAATATGGTGCCAAGACCGCCGACCAGGGTCATCAGCACAACTTCCCCTGACATCGGCCAATTCACGTCAGTGAGTGAGGCCAGTTGCAACACAATTGCTTTCGTAGCTCCGGCGACACCGGCAAGTGTCGCCGACAGCACAAACGCGACCAGCTTGTAGCGGTCTGTTTTGTACCCAAGCGAAATCGCGCGCGCTTCGTTTTCCCGAATAGCCTTAAGTACCTCGCCAAATGGCGAATGGATTATTCGATAAATGAACATGAAGCCCGCGAGAAATATGACCAAGACCACGGCGTACATCGACATTTCG
>DASRAF010000380.1:0-2398 GCA_035638295.1 Pseudolabrys sp. | reverse complement strand
TCGCCAAACGCAACAAAATGCGATGATTTCACTCCGAATTGTGCGTGCTGCCGACCCGTATGACGAGTGTCCGCTTTCGGGCAAACCGGACATCGAAGCCGACATCGCCGAATGACCGAGTCTGACCCGAAACTGACGTAGGCCGGGGCTGAAATCTTGCAACGGCAGCATGCGGGTCAGCTGGTGACATGCCGGCGCAAGTACGTCACCGGCATGGTACAAGGCCCGATGTTGTTCTTCTGGGGCGTGAGCAAATCGGTCTGAGCCTATGGATCAGCTTCACTTCAAATCTGCAGTCGAGATCGCCCGGCTCATTCGCGAACGCGAGGTGCGCGCCACTGAGGCGCTGGAGCATTTCCTCGCCCGCGTCGAAAAATACAATCCGAACCTCAACGCAGTCATCTGGCTTGATGTCGGGCGCGCACGGGAGCGTGCGAAAGCGGCCGACGCCGCTTTGGCGAAGGGCGAAGTGTGGGGCCCGCTCCACGGCGTGCCGATGACCATCAAGGAGAGCTACAATGTCGCCGGCTCGCCGACGACCTGGGGCGATCCCAAGCTTGCCAACAACGTGACCGAGACGAGCGCCCTCGCTGCGGAGCGTCTGGAGAAGGCTGGCGCCGTTCTGTTTGGCAAGACTAATGTGCCGCTGATGCTCGCCGATTGGCAGAGCTACAATGCGATCTACGGTACGACCAACAATCCCTGGGACGTAACCCGGACGCCGGGCGGCTCTTCGGGTGGATCGGCCGCGGCGCTCGCAGCGGGTCTTACTGGACTTGAAGCCGGGAGCGACATCGGCGGATCGATCCGAAACCCGGCACACTACTGCGGCGTGTTCGGGTTGAAGCCGACCTGGGGCGTTGTCTCGCCGAAAGGCCAGGCGCTGCCCGGTACGCACGCCGATGCGGACATCTCAGTCGTCGGGCCGCTCGCTCGCGGCGCTGCCGACCTTGACCTCGCGCTTGACGTGATGGCCGGGCCGGACAAGATCGACGGCGTTGCCTGGAAGCTCGATCTGCCCCCTTGCGGCGCGAGGTCGCTGGCCGACCTGCGCATCGCCATAAAGCTGCGCGATCCCAATTGCGATGTCGACGCCGAATATGCCGACAAACTTCAAGCGTTAGTGGATGCGGTCGCAAAGCGCGGGGCCACGGTGAAGGAAATCGAGCCGAAGCTCGACACCGTCCGTTTGCACGAGGTCTACGTGCTCTTGTTACGCGCGGCGACTTCGGTGCGGACCAGTGAGGAGGACGTCAAGCGCTGGGGCCAGACGCTCACTGAAATCGACGCTGCTAAGGAGCCCTATCTCAATCTGACGGTGCGCGGCAACAAGCTGCCGCACCGGGATTGGCTGAAGCTCAACAATGAGCGGCATGGGCTGAGGCGCGCCTTTGCGGCATTTTTTGCGGACTGGGACATTCTGCTCTGCCCGGCTGCGGCTTCCGCCGCTTGGCCGCACGACCAGGAGGGCGAGCGCTGGCAGCGCAAGATCGCGGTCAACGGCAATCCGGTCGCATCGACCGATCAGCTCTTCTGGGCAGGTTATGCGAGCCTTGTGTATCTGCCGGCGACGGTGGGCCCTGCCGGTCTCGTCAAGTCGGGGCTGCCAGTCGGCTACCAGGCCATCGCCGCAAGCGGTCGTGACAAGACCGCGACCGCCTTTAGCCGCTTCATCGAAAAGGAAATCGTCGGCTTTACTCCGCCGCCGGGCTTCGACTGACCGCTGTCCCGGTCAGAGACTCACGCGTTCCTCAATGCCGACACGAGGGAGATCGATGCGGCATTTGCGACTTTTGGGCGCGATAAGCGACTTGCGGAGTTAGGCGCGAAGGAATGCCTCGGCGAGTTGCGAGATCGCCTCGCCAGCGCGGGCGGACAGCGGACCCCTTCGCGTTCCTGGGTACCCACCTTGGGCCGATGGAGGGATTTCGCCGAACGGGATTTATGGAATATGTCGCGGTCCCGTCATCCTTCCGGCTTCGCGCCCGAGAACTTGACCACCTTGGCCCATTTCTCCGTTTCCTCCACGATGAGTTTGCTGAAGTCAGAAGGTGAGCCCGCAAACACCGTACCGCCAAGATCGGCAACTCGTTCCTTGATCCGGGGTTCGGTAAGGGCGACGTTGATTTCCTTGTTGAGTTTGTCAATGATTTCAGTCGGGGTGTTCTTGGGCGCGGCAACGCCATGCCAGCCGCTCGATTCGTATCCGGGAACGAAGTCGCCTACTGTCGGGAGGTCCGGCAACACATCCGAACGAGTTGCGCCGGTCACAGCCAACGCGCGCAACCTGCCACCCTGATGTGCTCGATTGACCCCACCAACGTATCAAACATGAGCTGTACCTGTCCGCCGATCATGTCGATGAGGGCGGGCCCTGCACCGCGATACGGCACGTGGA
>DASRAF010000379.1:0-2873 GCA_035638295.1 Pseudolabrys sp. | reverse complement strand
GTAACCTGTGTTTTACGGAGCGGAAGCTTGTACGAAGATAGTTGTTTGTGCCACCGGACGCGAATGGCATCGCGTGCCGTGACCCGGTTTTATGACGACAATTTGCGCTCGGTCGGACTTCGCGCCACCCAGCTGGCCGTGTTGGTCGCAGTTGGCAACGAGGATGTGATGTCGATTACCGCGCTCGCCAAATTCATGGGCATGGATCGGTCAACCCTGACCCGAAACCTGGCTCCGCTTGAAAGAGAGGGTCTGATCCGGGTGGGCAACGAGGGCTGGCGCCGCAGTCGCACCGTCGAAATTACCCGGAAAGGACGGTCGCGACTGCGCGAGGCATTGCCGTTCTGGGAGAAGGCCCAGGCGACGCTGCGACAAAAACTCGGCAGTCGGAGATGGCCCGTTATCATGGCCGACCTGCACGATCTCATTCGCGCTGCGTAACGATCTTTTTTCAGGGATATGGCCCCGAGAAGGAGGTGCGCAATGTAGAGATTAAGTCGCCTCAGCACACATTCGTTCCACCAGTCGTGCATTTACACGACATGTTCAGCAAATCGAAGAAGGAGCATCAGCATGAAGTACTTCATCGACACCCACGACAAAAACAAAGGCAGCTTCCCGGCGCTGGAACTCACCGAAGAACAGTTCTTCGAGCAATTCGCGGCGCTCGAGGAGGCTGCGAAGGACCTCGGCGTGTTCGGTCACGCCGCACACGTGAATCTAAAGGAAGGGAAGGCATTCTGCTTCATGTCTGGCCCAGACGAGGAATCCATCCGCAAGGCACATGCAGCGATCAATTTGCCGTACGACTCAATTACCGAGGTAAGACGTGTGACCGGCGCCGACATGCGCATCCCGCAACCAGCGAAAGCGCAGATGCGCAAGGCGGGCTAACGCAACTGCGCACAGGCGGGGTTCGGTAGTGGCGTCACGACGAGCCCCGCTGTTTGAAAAACAATCAACGAGATTTGGACGAATAGTCACGTGATACGGTCGAATGGTCATTCGTCCTAACACCGCTGCTCACTAGATACCGCACCAGTTAGCTAGGCTCCCAGCGAGCCCAACCGGTCCTGGCTGTCTTACGAACAGGAGATTCAACATGGACAACATCACGCGTGAAAAATTCCTCAAGATTGCCTTGGTTGCAATCGGCGCAATCTTCTTCACCATCTACCCGCTCAGCCTCATTTGGCCGTCGGGATGGCAGTGGCACGGCGGCCATGGCCAATACTACTTGCAGATGATCTGTGGGGTCTACGCGGTCCTCGGCGCTTATCTCATTGCTGCCGCGCGTAATCCTTCCGAACATCGCAGCCTGATCTCGTTCACCGTCTGGTCGAGTTTCGTGCACGCCAGCATTATGGCAGCACAGGCAATATATGACGGACATGAGATACGTCACCTGGTTGGCGACGTGCCGGCGTTGTTGCTGGCCGCTGGCGTGCTCTGGTATCTCTCTTCAGAGAGGCAGCCGCGAGTGGTCAGCGCATAGCAGCGCGATGGGCTTTCCACATCGCTATCTCGTGGGCAAGTACGGACCGTCAGGGCCGCTGGCGTTATCCAGGGGCTCTTTCCGTTTCGGGCCGGATTGTGTTGCAAAACTCTTCGCTGCGTTGCGAAAGAGCAATTATCGAATCCGACTGAACGGTGCTTTGAATCGATGTTGCGCGCCTTTTGCGCGGCGCTCGCTTTCCGCTGCCGCGCGCGTCGCGCTCCACGATCTGCTCGCGCCAATCAGCGCGACCATCGGCGGCCATCACCAACTTTCGAGTATATAGCTCCCGTCCGATCTACCGTATCCGCAGGTGGGCCTTGGGTTGCCCTTGTATGCTATAGGCCGACAGTGCGTGGGAAAAAGGGAAGAGACCGGGGGGATTAAAATGGTCCCCCCTCCCTGCCTTTTAAGCTCCAATCAGCACGCAAAGCTTCCCGTTTCACCCACGTGTGACTTGAGCTCGATCGCCCTTCTCAAGTCGCCCAGAAATCCGGAGACACGAGCAACGCCGGTAGAATACTTTACCCGGGCGCACCGCCGCCACCCCCATGCACCTTCAGCTTCCTGCCGCCTATGATCCGAGTCCATCTGAGCGGCGATGAAAAGCTGATTGGACCGCCCCTCGCGACGGGATGACAGCAGCCCTGCAGCGTGGTGAGCGGTGTGATATCCTTTTCTACATTCAACGTGGCGCGCGGCGTTTTCGCCGAATAGGCTGCAGGACCGAACATGCGAGATAGTAAACTTTCCAGACGCGACATGCTCAGGGCAACGACGGTGTTGACGACCGGCGCCGTCTTTGCCGAGCCGCTCGCGGCAGCCGCGCCGGAGCCGACCCCGCTACGTCCGGCCATGATCCAAGCCGCCCGCAAGGAGGGCACGCTCGCGTTCTACACCGCTATGGCGATTCCGGTCGCAGAAAACCTCAGCAAGGCATTCGAAGCCAAGTATCCCGGAATCAAGGTTCGCCTGAAGCGATCGGGGGCGGAGCGCGTGTTCCAGCGCATCGGCAAAGAAGAAGAGATCCGCATCCATGAAGTGGACGTTGTGTGCAGCACGGACGCCGGACATTTTGTCCGTTGGCGGCGCGAGGGCCTGCTGGCGCCTTTCCTGCCGGAGGACGCGGCTAAGCACCTTCCTCCCGAACAGATCGGCGCGGATGGCATGTTACGCGACGGCATTCGCCTCGCTCAGCCCAATTGGCTACAACACCAATCTGGTCAAGCCCGAGAATGCCCCGACGACTTTCGCCGATCTGCTCGACCCCCCATGGCAGGGCAAAATCGTCAAAGGAGATCCGAACTACAGCGGCACCGTCTTTACCGCGACGTTTGCGCTCTCGCGCGAGCTGGGCTGGTCCTATTTCGAGAGGCTC
>DASRAF010000378.1:0-11196 GCA_035638295.1 Pseudolabrys sp. | reverse complement strand
GGAGAACATGGTCTATGAGAATGGCTTCAAGCTGCAGTGGGAAGATTTCATCCGTCATGTCGTGGCGGACACGCCATGGCATCATGGCTTGATCGAGGGCGTAAAAGGCGTTCAGCTTGCCGAGCTCGGCCTGCAAAGCTGGAAAGAACGTCGCTGGCTCGACGTGCCGGACATCAAGATTTAGGAGGGACGCTTGGCCACGCTCGTTCTGCCAACCGTCGATCGCAAGCTCGAGTCGTATACGACAGGCGAGCCGATAGTCTTTCCCTCCAAAGCGGCGACAAAGGATTTCAACCGCATTGCATTTGCCGCAGCGCATGTCGTGGCCGACCCGCTGGCCGACACCGACCCCTGGCTGGATACGGCGATCAATTGGGAGAAGACGGTCCATTTCCGCCACTATCTCTGGGATCTTGGACTTGGCGTGGCCGAAGCGATGGACACCGCCCAACGTGGCGGCGGGCTCGATTGGCCGCGTGCGCGCGAATTGATCCGTCATACGCTGGAAGCCGCGAAGGGGCGTCCCGGCGTCAAGGTCTGCTGCGGGGTGGGGACCGATCATCTCGAACCGGCGGCAGGGGTGCGCGTCGACGACATCATCCGCGCCTACGAAGAGCAAATCGAGGCGATCGAAGCGATGGGTGGCCAGCTTGTGGTGATGGCGAGCCGCGCGCTCGCCGCGGTCGCCAAAAGCCCGGACGACTATGTAAAAGTCTATGGGCGTATTTTGCGGCAGGTGCGCGAACCGGTGATCATTCATTGGCTCGGTGAAATGTTTGATCCCTCACTTGCCGGCTATTGGGGCGCAGCCGATCACACCGCCGCCATGCAGAATTGCCTCGGCATTATCCGCGACAACGCGACGAAGATCGACGGCGTCAAAATCTCACTGCTCTCGAAGGAGAAGGAAATCGAGATGCGACGGAAGTTGCCGGCGAACGTGCGGATGTATACTGGCGACGACTTCAACTATGCCGAACTGATTGCCGGCGACGAGGAAGGCTATTCGGACGCGCTGCTCGGCATCTTTGATGCCATCGCACCCGCAGCGTCCGCAGGTCTTGCCCGACTGTCCGCGGGCGATCTGCAGGGCTTCCACGGGATTCTGGAGCCGACGGTGCCATTATCGCGGCACATTTTTCAAGCGCCGACACGGTTCTACAAGACTGGGGTCGTATTCCTGGCCTGGCTCAACGGATTGCAGGACCATTTCATCATGGTGGGCGGGCAGGAAAGCGCTCGCTCGCTGCTCCATCTCGCCGAACTCTTTCGTCTCGCGGACAAGGCGCGCGTATTGCACGACCCGGAACTGGCCGCGGCCCGCATGAACCGGCTGCTCGCGGTACACGGACTGGCATGAATACCGACGGGCTGTCGATCAATCTCGCGACCGTGCGCCAGCAGTGGAATCTGCGCGAAGCGGTCGAAGCCTGCGTGCGGCACGGCCTTAGAGCTGTGGACCCGTGGCGCGACCAGGTCGCCACCCTCGGTCTCGATGAATCGGTGCGGGTCATTAAGGGCAATGGCATGCGGGTGACCGGATACTGCCGCGGCGGCATGTTTCCCGCGGCGGATGCCGCGGGTCGGCTTGCGGCGATCGACGACAATAAGCGCGCGCTCGACGAAGCGGCTGCTTTGGGCGCCGAATGCCTGGTGCTCGTCGCAGGCGGGCTTCCGAAGGGTTCGCGCGACATCAATGGCGCCCGGCAGATGGTGGCGGATGGTCTCGCGGCGATCCTGCCGCATGCGCGCGCGTGCCGCGTGCCGCTCGCAATCGAGCCGCTGCATCCGATGTACGCCGGCGATCGCGCGTGCATAAACACACTCGCGCAGGCGCTCGACCTTTGCGACTTGCTCGGGGACGGCACCGGCGTTGCTATCGACACGTACCATGTCTGGTGGGATCCCGCGCTCGCAACGCAGATAGCGCGTGCCGGGGCGGCAAACCGCATTCTCGCCTATCACATCTGCGACTGGCTGGTGCCGACCCGGGACCTGCTCACCGACCGCGGCATGATGGGTGATGGGGTCATCAATCTACGGCACATTCGCACGCTGATACGCAATGCCGGGTATAAGGGCCTCACCGAAGTTGAGATTTTCTCAGCCGAGGATTGGTGGAAGCGGCCAGGTGACGAGGTGCTGCGCATCTGCATCGAGCGTTTCAACAAGGTCTCGTAGGCACGCTTCTTCATGACCCATGCCGCACGACTCAAAAACGAGGCCGCGTAGCCCGAGGCCGAGGTGGCATTTCCGCGGTCGCCGTCACAGTTCAAGGGCGGCCGCTCTAGTCGCACCTGGCGGTCATTCCGCCATCCACGACGATTTCCGTGCCGGTGACGAAACGTGCCTCATCCGACGCGAGGAACAACGCCGCATTGGCGGTGTCGCGGCCGTCGCCCATGAAACCGATGGGAATGCGCTCGAGCCGCGATTTGAGAAGTGCTTCAATGTCGCCGCCCGCGCGTTGGTTCGCAAGCCGAGCCTCAACCATCGGCGTGTGCAACTGCCCGGGAACGACCGTGTTAATGCGGATGCCCTTGTCGGCATACTGGACCGCCACCACGCGAGACAACTGAATAACTCCGGCTTTCGTCGCGGCGTAACCGACTTGCGCGGAGCCGGTCCAGCGCAGCCCTGACGTTGAAGCGATATTGACGATGGCGCCCGCTTTCTGACGCACCATCACGGGTAGAACGTATTTCAACGTGAGAAAAACGCTTTTCAGATTGGAGTCCACCTGAGCGTCCCATGCGGCCTCGCTCAATTCGACCGGTCCGCCGTGAGCCGAACCGCCGACATTGTTGACCAGGATGTCGATTCGTCCGAAGCGCTCGAGGCACGCTTTTACCATGGCCTCGACCGATGCGGCGTCAGTCACGTCGCATTGGTGCGTTGCGATCTCGCCACCCGCTGTCTTCGCGCGTTCAATGGTTTCACCCATACTGCCAAGGTCGCGATCGACAGCAAAGATTTTTGCGCCTTCCTCGACAAAGCGTACGGCCGTGGCGCGGCCATTACCCCAGCCAGGCCCGACGCAGCCGGCGCCGGTTACAATGGCTACCCGGCCCTGCAGGCGCCCACTCACAGTGCGGCTCCCGTGAGGCGGCGCGCCGACGCAAAACGGTAGAAGCGCTGCGGATTGTCGACGAGCAGCGCCTGGCGCGCAGCTTCGGTCGGGGCAATCTCGGCGAGGATATCGACCAGAACGCCGTCATCTGGAACTGGTCCTTGATGGTTGGGGTGAGGCCAGTCGGTGCCCCATACGCAGCGATCACCGAATTCAGCCACCAGCTTTCGAGCGAACGGCACCGCATCGGCATAAGGCGGACCTTTGCGCGTGACGCGATCTGAGCCGCTGACTTTCACCCATACGTTCTTGTCATCGAGCAAAGCGAGCAGCGCACGAAAATGCGGATGATCCAGACCGAGCGAGGCGTCAACGCGGCCCATGTGATCGATGACGACCGGGACAGGTGAGCGCCTGAGCGCCGGAGTGAGATCAGCGATCAGTTCGGCCTCAGCATGGATCTGCAGATGCCAGCCGATATCGGCGAGGCGTTTGGCGAACGCGACCACCTCGTTGATGCCGGGCCCCCTGGCAAGATGTGTTATGTAGTGGAAGCGCGCACCGCAAAGACCAGCGGCGTCGAGTCGCTTTAGCTCTGCATCGGAAATGGTCAGCGGAATGAGGCCGACGCCCTTGTAGGCCTGACCCGTCGCCGCGGTCGCATCGGCGGTCACCGAGTTGTCGGTATCGTGGCAGGCCGGCTGAACGATCACGCAATGCTGTACGCGGAGTCGCTCATGCAAGGTGAACAGCATCTCCTTTGTGGCATCGGACGGCGTATAATGGCGGTCCTCCGCAAAGGGGAACCGTTTTCGTGGGCCGAAGACGTGAACGTGAGCATCGCATACGCCGGGCGGCAGTTTCAGTTTCGGCTTACTGGGTGAAGCCATCCAATAGGGCGGGTCGGCGACCGTGTCCGCATTTTGTGTCATCAGGTTTCCTTGGCGCGCGTGCGCTCGAAAGCCGGCTCGTGTTCGGAGAACTTTTTCAACCAGTCGACGAGCTTTGGATAGGTAGCTCGCCAGTCGACCTGCTTCCGCCAATCGAGATAACCCAGCGCGCACGACAGGCCGATCGAAACAACATCGGTCTTGCCCGGGTCTGGTGGGCTTTCCTCGAATGCGGCCAGCCCGCGATGAATCTTGCCGCGCTGATGCTCGAGCCAGCGTGGCGAATGCGGCAGGTCGGGACGAAAACGGGTCTCGTAAACGACGAGGACCGATGCATCCATGATGCCGTCCGCGAGTCGAGCTTGCGTGAGCATTCGATAGCGTTCGGGCCCACGTAGCCGCAGGAGACGTTCAGTGCCGGCGACGTCCTGCAGGAACTCGATGATGATCCCGCTGTCGTAGATCGTGCTGCCATCCTGCAGGACAAGACACGGCATCTTGCCGAGCGGATTCTGTTGACGCAGCGAATCCTTCTCGTCGAGGGGGTCTGCGGGGGTCTCTGTAATGCGGTTGTTCAACCCGAGAGCATCGATAGCCATCCGCACCTTGCGGCCGAAGGGCGAAGTCGTCGTCGAGCGCAGGACGAATTTTTCGGTCATGTGAGGGCTGCCGAAGGGCTATTTGTCTTTTTCCGTTTGCACGCCGGCATCCGCGATCACCTTCGCCCACTTCTTGGTCTCGCTGTCGATATAGTCGCGGAAGTGTTCCGGCGTGTCGCCAACCAGAATTGCGCCCTGGCTTTCCAGTTTCTCGACCACGGTCGGATCTTTAATCGCCTCGCCGGCGGCCTTGTTGAGCACGGCGACGGCCTGTAGCGGCGTTTTGGCCGGCGCAACCATGCCGTACCAGTTTTCGGTCTGAAGGTGGGCCATGCCAACTTCAACGGTGGTCGGCACGTCAGGCAAGCTCGCAACACGGTCCATGGCTCCGACCGCAATCGGCTTGAGCTTGCCGGCTTTGATCTGCGGCAGCAGAACCGGTAAGTCGAGGAACACCATCTGCACTTGCTGGGCGAGTAAGTCGTTCACGGCGGGCGCAGCTCCTCGGTAAGGCACGTGCACGATGTTGATGCCAGCGGTTAGCTTGAACAATTCGCCAGCAAGGTGCGGCATGCTGCCGGGACCGGATGACGCGAAGTTGAGCTTCCCGGGCTGCGATTTCGCCAGTGTTACCAGTTCCTGCATGTTGTTGGCAGGGACACTCGTCGCGACGACCAGCATTTCCGGCACCTTGGCGACCAATGTAATCGGCTGCAGGTCACGAAGCGTTTCGTAGGCGACTTTCTCCATACTCGGGCTGATGGCGAGCGCGCCGGCGCTCGCAATCGCAATGGTGTAGCCATCGGGCGGGGACTTCGCGACAACATCGGTCCCGACAACGCCGCCCTGGCCCGAGCGATTGTCGATGATGATCGGCTGCTTGAGGATTTCCGCCATCCGTTGTGCAACGACGCGAGCAATGATGTCGTTCGGCCCGCCGGGCGGGAAGGGCACGATCATGCGGATCGCCTTGTTGGGAAAATCCTGCGCCGTGGCCAGCGCGGGGCACAGCAGCGTCCAAGCGATCAGCAGCAGTCTCAAGGCCTTCACGGCAATCCTCCTCCCACTGTCCGTCTTGGTCAGACGACGGACTTGATTTGTCGCCAGCATACGTCATGACAAAGGACGGAAGCTACCCGGTTTGAACGGCTGCCGTTTGGACCAGACTTTCGCAGCAACGTTACGGAGGGACTGAGGATGGAAATCGATCTGCCGGAGGTCATGGCCGAGGTGAAGGCAGCTTTTGAACGCTACGAGAAGGCGCTCGTATCGAACGACGTGGCGACCCTCGATGAACTCTTCCGAGACAATCCGCGGACCGTCCGCTACGGCGTGACGGAAAATCTGTATGGCTACGGCGAGATCAAGTCGTTCCGCGCCGCGCGTTCACCGGTCGCGCTGGGGCGTAAGTTGTCCCGCACGGTCATCACCACGTTCGGGCGCGACTTTGCAGTTGCCTCGACGCTTTACGAACGACCGACGGCGCCGGGCAAAATCGGGCGGCAAACCCAGACATGGGTGAAGTTTCCTGAAGGCTGGCGCGTGGTCGTCGGTCACGTCAGCCTGATGGAGAAGCCCGCCACCTAGCTAAAGCGCGGCCACCGCCTGGACTTCGACCAGCAGCGGCTCCTGCACGAGTCGATCGACCATCAGCAAGGTGTTGGGCGGGTAAACGCCGTTGGAAAACATTTTGGGAAATTCGCGCAGACGATACTTCATGAACATCGGAATGTCCTGCGAGTGCACGAGGTAGGTCGTGAACTGCACGATATTGCCCCAGCCAGCACCGCACGATTTGAGGGCGGCCTCAATATTCGCGAAGGTCTGCACGCACTGCGCGTCGAAGTCGTCAGTGCCGACGACCTTGCCATCTTTGTCGACGCCAACCTGACCGGCAATGAAAATGAATTCCGAGGCTTTGACCCGGGTCAAATGCGAATATTGACCAAGCGGCTTGCCGAGCGCCTCGGGGTTGACGATTTTGATCTCAGCCATCGCCCGTCTCCTCCGCGCTGCAGCAAGCCGTTCAACTTTTACCGTTGGTCACTCAACCTGGACGCCGCTTGCCTTGATCGGCTCTTCCCATTTCTTGACTTCGCTCTTGACAAAATCGCCCAGCCATTGCGGGCTTCGTTCATTGGGAGCGGCAACGGTCGCACCGAGCTGCGTGAGGCGTTCTTGCACTGATGGCGTTGCAAGGGCGCCGACGGCAGCCTCGTTGAGCTTCTTCACCACGTCGGCGGGTGCACCTTTCGGCAGAAATAGCGCGCTCCACGTGTAGGCCTGAATATCGGTTCCCTGTTCACCGGTCGTCGCGAGATTTGGCAAAACGGGCGAGCGGTCCTTGGTCATTATGGCGATGCCTTTGACCTTACCGCCGTCGATCTGCGGTTTCGCGGTCGCGATGATCTCGCACAAATAGTCGATGCGTCCGCCGACCAGGTCCTGCATCGCAGGTCCAGTGCCTTTGTACGGAACGTGCGTGATTTTGGTGCCCATCGCGCTATCGAGCACCACGCAGGCTAGATGCGTTGCCGAGCCAGCACCGGCTGAGCCGTACTGCATCTTGGCCTGGTTTGCTTTCGCGTAGGCGATGAATTCCTTGAAATTGTTCACGGGCAAATCAGGCCGGGTGATGACCGCAATCGGCGTGATCGCGAGATAAGCGACCGGCGTGAAATCCGTCAGCACATTGTAGAGCGGATGCTTGTAGAGAGTCTGGTTCTGCGCGTGGGTGCCGACGCTGCCAAGCACCATCGTGTAGCCATCCGGCTTGGCGTCAGCGACGCGCTTGGAACCGGTCATGCCGCCGGCGCCGCCAACGTTTTCGACCACGACTTGCTGGCCAAGCAGTTCGCTCATGCGCTGCGCGATGATGCGGCCGATGGTGTCCTGCGGTCCGCCGGCGGCGAACGGGATGACCATCGTGACTGGCCGTGTCGGGAAATCCTGGGCACTTGTGACGCCCATCACCGCCAGCATGGCGGCAACGGCAGCAAACAGCATGTTTTTCATTTTCATTGTTTCCTCCACCAAAAGCTACAAACCCTTTGCGCCACGCGCACAGGCCGGTCAAGCCGGAGGACCTCCCATGGCTAACCGACCTCGATTATCTCTTCGGGAAATTGATGCAATCGGTCGCCTGGACCGTTCCCGCCGATCAAATAGTTGTCGCACAGCCAGTTCAAGTAACCCGCATGGATATAGGTCGGATGGACGACGATATTCATGTCCTTGTCGATGGTCATCGGTTCATCGTGACGCAGCAACGGACGTTCCACCAGATCGTAGCCCTGGCCATGACAGTAAAGGCGTGCTTCGGCCGGCCGGCCGTTTTTGCGCATGAAGTCGTTAAAGGCATCCCAGATGTCCTTGCAGGGAGTGCCGGGCTTCAGCAGGTCGAGCGTGAGCTTGCGTGAGGTCTTGCAGAACTCGAGTTCGTCCTTCATCGCCTGCGGCACTTTGGCGCCGACGACGCAGGAGCGGCCGAGTTCGGTGTACATGCCGCCCGGTCCATTGTCTTCCACCAGCAATGCGATCTGGTCACCCTTCTGGATGACTCTGTTTTGAAGGTGGCGATTGGCGAATTTTGATGGCTTGCCCAGCGGCATCGACGCGCAGAGATAAATGCCATTCTCGCTGCCCTGGCACTGGCTGTAGTGCTGCGCCACAGCGGCGACCTCAGTATCGCGCATACCCGGCTTTGCCGCCGCAAAGGCCGCGCGCATCGCGCCATCCTGCATCAAAGCGGCTCGCTTCACGAGTTCCATTTCTTCCTGGCTCTTGATGACCTTGATCCTGTCGACCAAGTCCGACGCATCAACGAAGCGCGCCTGAGGAAATGTGCGCTTCACGTAGTCAAGCAACGCATATGACATCTGATAGGTGCCGACATAGCCAATGGTCGCATTGGCGAACGGCTTTAGCGCGCTCCCGGCAAGCTCGGGGTCATAGTCTTTCGTGTAGTGCGCTGAGGCATAGCTTGGCGTCGTTAGAATGCGCTTGACGCCACGCCAGCTCTGGTCGCCTTGGGCGGTTGCTTCGCTGCCGCCGAACGGACCCTGGCAAACCACGGTCATCTCGTCATCGCGTGGGAAAACCACAGTGTTCGGATAACCATTGGTTGCCGGCATGTCCGTGAAATACCGGACATAGCCGCCCATGTGATCGTTATTGTTCTGCATCAGCAGTGCATCGATCTTTTCTTTTTCCATTGCGGCGCGCACCGCGCGCCAACGGCGTTCAAGCTCGGCGTTGGAGATCGGCGTGTTCAATCGTTCCGATAATGACATGGTTCAGTTTCTCCAAAATGCGGGCTTGCGCACGATATTCGTCATAGATGTTAAATCGCCAGCCAGGAATTTTGCCATGTTGCCGGCGATGGTCGGCATCGCGCGATCCTCGTAACCTTGCGAATAGCCGCCGAGATGGGAAAAGACCGTTACATTCTTCGTCTTCCACAGAGGACTGTTGGCGGGGAGGGGCTCCTGCGCGAAAACATCGAGCGCCGCGCCTGCAATCTTGCCGCCTTCCAAGGCTGCGATCAGCGCTGGCTCATCGACGACACCGCCGCGTGCCACGTTGACCAGGTAGGCGGTTGGTTTCATGGCGGCGAAGACTTTCGCTCCGACGATGCCGCGCGTTTCGGCGGTGAGCGGCGTCAACGCGACGAGGAAATCGAGCTCGGGCGCAATTTTCTCCAGGTCGCCGCGATGGACGACACGATCGAACCCCTTCGGGTCACGCGGGCTGCCGCTGATCCCGACCACCGACATTTGCAACGCCTTACAGATCGGCGCGAGATATTCCGCGATCAGACCAACGCCGAGGATTCCGACGGTCTTTCCCGCCAGCAATGCGGCCGGCCAGCGTTCCCATTGACTCTTGACCTGAGCCTGGCCGGCGCGCGGCAGATCGCGGGCAAGCGAAAGCATATAGGCAATCGTCGCTTCGGAAACCGGCGCTCCGTGAATACCGCGGACATTGGTTACGAGCACATCTTTGCCGAGCGAGGGCAGGTCGACGATGTTGTCGACTCCCGTGCCGAGCGCCTGAATCCATTTCAATTTTGGCGCATCACGTACCACGTGGTCCGCCATCGGTGGAGAAAAGCACAGAAGGATATCGATGTCGGCGATATAGGGGCCGACATCGTTGTGATGGCCGACGACGTTGATCGTCAGTTGCGGAAATCTTTCCAGGAGCATCGCCTTGTAACGGGCGCGCATCGCTTCCTGGACTTCGGTGAGAATAAGTACGTTGGGCATGGCAAGGAGGTATAGCGTGATCCCGAAATGGTGGAACCCCGTTTTTAAGCCGGATTTTTCGGCGCAACACGTCCATACGGGGGTGACCCGCATCGCGGGTCTGCGCTAAACTCGAACTGCGCTAGTGGGGCCGTTCCATGCCGATTGATCTGAGCCAGGTGGACTGGCTGTACGTCGTTGTATTGGCAATTCTGGTTTTTGTCGCGACCTATGTCGGCGGCCTGCTGTCGTTCGGGCGCCGTTGGACAGGCGCAACGCTCTCAACTTTGCTGTTCGTGGCGCTGTTCGTGTTCTGGACTTATTACCCGCACCGAGTGCCGCTATTGCCAAAAACGATCACGCTTCCGAATGCGCCGGCCACGACGGCGGCTCCACAGCAGTCCCCGCCCGCCACTCCCGCGGCGCCGCAGAGGCCGAAAAATCCGATCACGGACATTACGCCGCGCAATCCGGTCACCGACGTCACGCCGCCGGCCGCGGCGCCAGCGCCTTCTACGCCGGCCACGCCCGCAACGCCGCCCGCGGCCCCGGCCCGTTAGGCTTGCCAGCGACCGGCATTGGTGTTTCTCATGATCCTCGAAGCGTAGCCCGAGAAAAGGCAGTAAAGCGGTATGAAGAAAGTTTATCCCGACGCAAAAACGGCGCTGGCAGGGTTGCTGAAAGACGGCATGTTGATCTGTGCCGGAGGCTTCGGCCTTTGCGGTATTCCTGAAGAGCTGATCAAGGCGATCCGCGACTCAGGCGTGAAGAACCTCACCATTGTGTCGAATAATGCCGGCGTCGATGGCGCGGGCCTCGGTCTGTTGCTGGAGACGCGACAGGTCAAGAAAATGATTTCCTCCTATGTGGGAGAGAACAAGCTCTTCGCCCAGCAATACCTGGCAGGCGAGCTCGAGATCGAATTCAACCCGCAGGGGACGCTGGCCGAACGTATCCGCGCGGGTGGGGCGGGTATCCCGGCCTTCTTTACGCGCACGGGCGCCGGGACCGATATCGCCAAAGGAAAAGAAGAGCGCGAATTCGACGGCAGTCGTTACATCATGGAGCGCGGCATCGTCGCTGATCTGTCGATCGTGCATGCATGGATGGGTGATACCGAAGGCAATCTCGTCTATCGAAAGACAGCGCGTAACTTCAATCCGATGATGGCCACGGCGGGGAAAGTCACAGTCGCGGAAGTCGAGAATGTGGTGCAACCGGGCGATATCAACGCCGACCACATCATCACCCCGGGCATCTACGTCAAACGGATCGTCCATCTGCCGAACGCGGTCAAACACATCGAACAGCGCACCGTGCGCAAGCGCCACGCTGCGCCAGCCGGAACAGGAGAGGAAGTCTGATGCCCTGGAACCGTGATCAGATGGCCG
>DASRAF010000377.1:0-3855 GCA_035638295.1 Pseudolabrys sp. | reverse complement strand
AGCGGGCCGCGAGTGCTTGCTTGGCGGCGCGGATCTCGGGGCGATCGGTATCCGCGTTCTTCGTCAGTCGCAGAAGTTCGGTGAAATACGTCGTTGCCTTCTGCTTGTCGCCTGACGCCTCGGCGGCTTTGGCGGCGCCATAGAAACCGCGCAAACGCTCGCGCGCGTTCTTCATCGATACTTCGTACGTCTTGAGCGCCTCACCGGCCTGGCCCTGCTCCATCAGCAGATCGCCCAGCAGCTCGCGCATCGGATAAAAGCGGTTCTCCATCGCCACGTGTTTCTCGCTGCTGTCTTCGAGATCGGCGGCAGCGCGCATGAACTTGAGCGCTTCCTCCGGCTTGCTTTGAGCCTGTGCGATCCAGGCCTGGGCGGCCAGGACCTGGATCTCGACCTGCCCCGCCCAGTAGCTCTGATTTGCTTTCTCCAAACCTGCTCGGATCTCGATCAGCTTGGCGACGTCCGCCTGCGCAGCGGCGACATCACCGCTGCGCGCCGCGCCTAATGCGCGGGCAAAGTAGGTGACGGCTTCCGCTGGCGGGATGTCGGAGCCGAGAGGCTTGAGCTGCGCCGCTCCCCGCCAGTCCTGCCGTTCGAGCATGTAGCGAGCAGGCACGGCGGCTTGCGCCATCCTGCCTGCCAGTTGCGGTCCTACCACTTTCTGGATCGCGGCGTTCTCCTCAATCAGGGCCTTCGCCTTGGCATCCTGACCGAGCTGCAGATAGGCGTACTCCATGAAATCGTATGCGTGCGGAACGCCGGCGAGCACGCCGTCGAGCTTGCTTTTCTCGGTATATTCCTTGGCTACCGCAACCGAAGCCAGATTGGACGCAATCGAGGCGTCCCACATGCCGACCATCGAATAGATATGCGCGGGCATGTGCTGGGCGTGCGGCGCCGCTGGCGCGATCTTCGCATACTTGTTGGCAGCAGGCACGCCACGGTCCGCCAAGGCCGGGAAGTCGTAACTGTGGATGAGATAGTGCGTGACGCCGGGATGATCGGGATATTGCTTGTCGATCGGCTCCAGGATTTCGATCGCCTTGACTAGGTTGTTCATCGTTTTGTGGTCGAACGTCTCATTCAAGGCGAGCGCGTGGAAGATCTTCGCCTCGACGTCGTCGGGGTACTTCTTGGCGAGCGCCTCCATTGCCTTCTCGTAGTTCTTGGCGCGCGTGTCCTGGTCGACCTTGTCATAGTCCTTGTAGAACTCTTCGATCGCCGCAAGCCAATCACGTTCACGCTCGGTCTTGGCGCCGATGGTCTGGCCTTTCTGAACCGCCTCGAGGCCGCGCTTGAGGGTTGCGGCATCGAACGGGCTGACGAGCGGATTGGGGCGCTGGCTGACGGCGATCCCCCAATAGGCAATGGCGCAGTTGGGATCAGTTTCGGCAACTGCCGAGAACGCCTTGATGGTCTCGGGAAAGAAGAACGAGTGCAGCATGGCCAGCGCCCGCTCGAATTGCGCCTGCGCCTGCGGCGTGCACGAGGTTTGGAACATTACCCGGCCGAGCTCCTCGACCGATTTCCCTTTTGGCAGGTCGCCGGTCTGAGCCCAGGCCCCAGTCGCCATCGTGGCTGCTGCCGAAGCGGCAGCAGCCAATCCAAATGCTTTTTTGAACATCGAACCCTCCCTATCGAGACTTCAGTCTGGAGGATCCACATTGCCGCTTCGACGAATTGAGCACCCATCAGGGCGTTCGGGCCGTGCAGACCACAGACGAAGCTAAGGCAATGCGGAGCGTGCGCTCGTCAGGAGACCTTGTCAATCTGCGCGGTCCATTTGCATTCGCGTCAACGTAGCGCAGGAGGAAACGCGCGGCCCGTTGTCTCCAGCCAAAAAAGGCATCTTCGCGCTCCGTCGCTTCCTCTCTATAGCGACTGTCTATCGCGACGGGGATCTCCGCTGAGTTGTGCCAAAATGTTTTGGCCCTCCGTGCGGACAAGATGGACTTCCAAGATCAATGAACGTGAGAGCTGCATCGATGTATCAGGCCTCTCACGTGGAGCAATTTGCTCCGGTACCTCACTCCGTCACTGAGGCCAAGTCCGCTTCGTCCCTCACGCGGACATGCGTGAGCTTGCCTCGATATGTCCGTTCCGCGCCGCCACAACCAGACTCATGCACCGCAGCAAACAGCATTGGCATTCGATCACCTAGTCCGCGCGGAGGGGCATCCGCGGTATCTTTCAGTAGCCGGGCGCGACAGGGATCAGACTAGGCACACGCCATTCGCGGAACGGGCGTTACGGAACATCCGCTGGAGGACGCGCTACTCTGGCTTGATGTTGGCCGCCCGGATCACCTTGCCCCACTTCTCGGTCTCATCGGCAATGAACTTTCCGAACTCGACCGCGCCCATCGGCATCGGCACATGGCCTATCTCTCTCATCCGCGCCTTGACCTTGGCTTCGATGAGGCCGGCGTTGATCTCACGATTGAGCGTCTCGACGATCTCGGCCGGCGCACCACGCGGCGCGACAATACCAACCCATGAGCTCGCCTCGTAGCCTGGCACCGCGTCCGCTATCGGGGGGACGTCAGGTAGAAGCTCAAAGCGGGTCAACGTCGTCACGCCGAGCGCGCGCAACTTGCCGCTCCTGACGTCCTCCGTCACCGCGCCTGCGCCGGCGAAGTGAGTTTGGACCTTCCCCGCCAGCAAGTCGGCAATGCCCGCCGCATCGGAGGAATGCTGCGCTAACGGCGCTTGCAGGCCCGTCATTGTCTTGAACAAAGCCGCCGCCATGAAGACCGGTGATCCAGCGAACGTCGTCCCAATCGTGGCCTGGGTTGGATTGGCTTTGGCATAGGCCACGAAGTCGGCGACGGTCTTGAGAGGCGATGACGGGCCGACGACCATGACAATGGGCACGAAGGCGACGCCAGCCACCGGAGCAGTATCGCGGATGAAATCATATTTGAGGTTCGGATAGAGGGCTGGACCGAGGGCGTTCGCTGCGGTGGCAAAAAGCAGCGTGTAGCCGTCGGGGGATGCATTCACGACCGCCTCGGTGGCGATATTGGTGCCCGCGCCTGGCTGGTTCTCGATGACGAAGGGCTGACCGAGTCGTTCTGAGAGCCATCGACCCATCAGGCGTGCGAGGATGTCGACCCCGCCGCCCGCGGGGAAACCAACGATGATTCGCACCGGCCGCGTCGGATAGGCTTGCGCCCAAGTGATGCGCGAGAGTGCCGGCATCGCGGCAGCGCCCGCTGCCAGATGCAGAAAATTTCGGCGGGGAAGTTTCATTTGAACCTCCCTTCGCATCATTCGATCACCTCGTCGGCGATAGCGAGCATTCAGTGCTCGGAAGGCGAGGCGCTCGGCACACTAACGGAAAAACTCAACCTTCGCCGCGCGGAACCAGACGAAGTTCTCCGGCGCGACGGAAATCGGCCCATTGATGCCGAAGATAGCAATTTGAAATTTGTCTCCCGGCTTGACCGCATCCGCCAACACCACTCGATTGGGCATGTTGAAGCCTTGGATGGTGGCGGGGCTGGGATAGCCACTGCGGCGCGGCATCTGGCCGTTGATCCAGACTTCCGCGTAGTCGTCGACATACGCCGTGAGCACGGCTTTTGCGTCGGCCGTTTCGAAATTGCCGATCTTCGCCGGTATCGTCAGCATCGCACGGTACCAAATGAATGACATTTTGCCGCCGCCACGTCTGGCGGCGAGACCCGTGGCCTCGATCACCGGCCATGACGAGTCGTCAAACCCGGCCTCGCCGGCATGGGGCCTGATGTCGTAGGTGGTCTTGTGTTCCGGCAAGGCGTTCGCAATTGCCGGGACTTCAACGATCTTCGCCTCGATCGCTTTCCACTGTGCGCCGAACACCGCCGATCCATCC
>DASRAF010000376.1:0-6308 GCA_035638295.1 Pseudolabrys sp. | reverse complement strand
CGGACGATCGCGGGGGTCGTCGTGCAGGAATGGGCCGCACCCCTTCAGTTCATTCTTGAAGTTCGACAGCCGGCCGCCACTGGCCCCGCCATACTCGTAGTCCTTGCCGCGAATTGACAGGCCCACGCGATAGCCGGCCGGTACCACGATCGATGTCGGCCAGATCTCGATGTCGAGTTCAACCGTCTGTCCTTTTTTGAGCGGCTGCTTTTCATCATGGGTGTGATAGGGGCGGTAGGGCTTGGATAATTTCTTGTCGAGCTTTCGGTGAGAGGCGCGCAGCCACCCTTGCGCAACCGGCGTGTGGGGATCGATCGCGCCTTGAAACACGATTTCCTTGAGGTCGCCGGTGAAAATGCGCAGCACGATGAAGAAATCAGCATCGGGCGTCGTCGATGACGCGAAAAGCTTGAGCGCCGACGGGCCCGTGATCTCGGTTTCCTTTGTCAACGGTGGCGTGAGGAACATGAGCCCGTCACCCATGGCCGGAAACTTGAGTTGCGCGTTGCCGGACGGATTCTTGGTCGTCAGCTTCATCGACGCCGGATCGAGATAGAATTTCGTCCACCGTGTGCGTTTGAGCGGCCATTCGTTCTCGGCGCGCGGTTCGAATTTGTCGACGTGACGGACCTGCAGCAGCACCTTGGGTTGCTTCGACCAGCCTTGTTTCTTGCCGTGCAGGAAATGATCGAAGAAGCGCAACTGCTGCTCGCGCCCATAATCGGTGTAGAAGTGCGTCCAGTGTTCGATGCCGTGCGCTTCGAGCCATTTGTGCTTGGCGGCGGCGCGGACGAAACCTTCGAAATTTCCACGCGGATGCAATCCCTGGCCGCCCCAGTTCGCCGCCGAGAACAGCGGCGTCGTCACCTTGTCCCACCTCGGCGAACGCGCCTTGTGGTAGTCGTCGTCCATCGGATGCGACACGATCTGCGCGCCGAAATCGGTACGGTTTCTGGCGAGCTCTTCCTCCGACAATGTTTCAGGTCCGCACACCAGATCGCTGGTCACGCGGCTGCGTTTGCCGCGCTCGCCGGCACCGAACTGCACGGTCTTCACCTGCATGTCGTACCAGTTTTCCCAGAACGTCGAGAGAATGCCGCCGTGATGCGTCATGTCGCGATACCAGTCGGCGGCGCCTTCCCAGATGCACATGGCGGCAAGATGCGGCGGCTGCAGCGATGCAACGTGCCACTGGTTGATGCCGTAATATGAGATGCCGTTGAGCCCGACCTTGCCGTTCGACCAAGGCTGCACCCCCGCCCATTCGATGCAATCGTAAAAGTCTTTCGTCTCGCGCGGCGAGAAGTGATCGATGAAACCGGGCGAGCAGCCGGCGCCGCGCGAGTCCACGCGCACGCAGGCGTAGTTGTGCGGCACCCATTTCTCCGGGTCGACCACTTCCCAGCTCTGATAAAGATTGCTCGATCCGGCGGTGACGTCGGGATGTTTTTCCACCATGCGCTGCCATGCGCTCGGATAGCCGTCCTGGAACGCAAGATTCTTGGCGTAGGGACCGTAACTCAGGATGACCGGAAATTTTCCCTCGTGCAGTGGGCGAAAAACATCGGCGCGCAGCACCACGCCATCATCCATGGTGATCGGCACGTCAAAATCGATTCGCATGCCGTCACGGACTTCTGTTCTGTGCTGCAACGACGCCATCACGCCCTCCGATTGCCTCTCATGCCCGCGGTATATGTTGCGGGCGTCCATCTGTGGGCGGCGATCTTGCAAAACGCTGATGGCCGCGACAAGCCCGGCCATCCATGATTGACGCAGAGGGGATATTACGCGGCGCGCTTGCGTCGCTTCACCTTTGCCATCTTTTCTAGCACTGCGCAGACCGCGGCGGTATCACGGTTGCCGAGGCCGCTCTTCATGGCCTTCAGGTAAATGCCTTTGGTGGCGTTGAAGATGGGAGTTGGAACGCGGATCTTACGCGCGTAGTCGCCGATGACGTGCATGTCCTTGTCCCACACCGAAATCTTCATGGTGACGTCGTCGTAACGCCCTTTCGCCATCATCGGTGCGCGCAGTTCGAAGACGCGCGAGTTGCCAGCGCCCGCGGTGATGAGGTCGACAATCATCCGCGGGTCGAGGCCGGCTTTCATGCCCAGCACCATGGCTTCCGCGGAGGCGACGTTGTTGATGGCAACCAGAAGATTGGCCACGTATTTCATGCGGCTGCCATTGCCGAATTGGCCGACATTGAACGTGTGCCTGCCAAAGCCCGTCAGCACAGGGCGCAGCCGCGCAATCGCCTTGGCATCGCCACTGGCATAGAACACGAGATCCCGGTTCTTGGCCTGCGAGCCGGTGCCGCTCACCGGACAGTCAATCATGGTGTGACCGGCCTTGCGCAGCACGCGCTCCGCTTTTTCCTTATCTGAAATTGTGAAGGTGCTCATTTCCGCGACGACCTTGGCCTTGAGCTTGGCGGCGGCGATTTCTCGTGCGGTGTCCATGAGCGCTTGCGGTTTGGGCAGGCTCGTCAGGATGATCGGCGCTGCGGCCGCTACTTCGGCGGCGCTATTCGCAAGCTCGACGCCGGCACCTTTGGCCTCCCGGCGTTTGGCGGCGCTGATGTCATAACCGATCACGCGCCAGCCGGCGGCGACCAGATTCTTCGCGAACGAACCGCCCATAATACCGAGGCCGATCACACCGACCGTACCTTTGGAATTTCTTGCCATTCACTGTCTCCCGATGCGAACGCATCACTGTGGTCCCGTTCTTATGCGTTGGGCCTGAGGCTGTCGAGTCACGCGGGCGCGCGAGGCGTCTTTCAAGCGCGTCCGTGATCGCCTATCGTCTGCGCCGAAAACACCAAAGGAGGACATATGCGAGTTGGCGTTGCAGGTCTTGGGGTGATGGGCGCTGCGGTTGCAGCGCGCCTCATGGAAGTCGGGCACGAGGTGACCGTTTGGAATCGCTTGCCCGAGAAGACCAAACCGCTCGCCGCGGCGGGCGCGAAAGTGGCAGCAACGCCGACCGCTCTTGCAAGCGCAGTCGAGGCGGCGATCACGATGCTCACCGACGGGGCCGCGATCGATGCCGTGTACAATGGGCCGAACGGCCTGCTCGCGGGTGATGTGAAAGGCAAACTCTTCATCGAAATGAGCACCGTTTCCCCGAAGGTGCCAACCGGCCTCGCTCCCAAGGTGCGCGCGAAGGGTGCGGCATTTGTCGAGTGTCCGGTCGGTGGGTCGACCGCGCCGGCACGGCAGGGAAAGCTGCTCGGCCTGATGGGCGCCGAGCCCGCCGACGCCGAACACGCGAAACCCATTCTCAATCAGCTCTGCCGGCGACTCGAACACTGCGGCCCTGTCGGTACCGGCTCGTCGATGAAACTTGCGATCAACCTGCCGCTGATGGTGGCCTGGCAGGCCTACGGCGAAGCCTTCGCCATCGCGAGCGCCGCGGGCTGGGAGCCCAAGCGGCTGCTCGATCTTTTCGTCGATACCAATGGCGCCAATCCCGCCATGAAAAATCGCGCGGACATGATCGTGACGATGTTCGAAGGCCGTGATCCGGGACCCACGACCTTCAGTATCGCCAATGGCGTGAAAGACCTGCGCACGATGGTTGAAACCGGAGAAGCGCGTGGCGCCGACATGCGTGCCACCAAAGCCGCGCTCAGCGGTTTCGAAGATGCGACCGCGCACGGGTTTGGCAACGGTGACGGGTCACGCATGGCGGTCTACTGGGCCGGTCGGAAAAAATCGTAGAGCGGCCGAGGCAAATCTGCTCGCAACCGAAAAATGGGAGGGATGCCGTGAAACTGTTTTCGTTCTGGCGCTCGCTGGCGACCTACCGGGTGCGCATCGCGCTCAATCTCAAGGGCATCAAGCCCGATGAGATCATCGACATCAATCTGATGAAGGGCGAGCAACGCGATGCAAAATTCCGCGCCGTCAATCCGATGATGGCGATTCCTGCGCTGGTCGACGGCGATGGGCCCGTTCTTTTCGAATCCCTGGCGATCATCGAATATCTCGACGAGACGCATCCCAATCCGCCGCTGCTGCCTCGTGATGCACGCGGGCGCGCGCGTGCTCGCGGCCTTTCGCAGATTGTCGCATGCGATTCCCACCCGCTGATCGTGCCGCGGGTGCGCGAATATCTCGCCCATGAATTCAAGGTCGATGAAGCAGGCGTCATCAAATGGGCGCAGCACTGGCACAAGCTCGCTTTGACGGCGCTGGAGCAGAACCTGGCGGGCTCGAAGGAAACCGGAACTTATTGCCACGGCGAGCAGGTCACGATGGCCGATATTTGCGTAGCCAGCCAGGCGGCAGGCGCCAATTTCTTCAAAGTCGATCTCGCGCCATTTCCGACCTTCGCCCGTATCGCCGAGAACTGCGCAAGGATCGATGCATTCGCGCGCGCTCACCCGCTCAAGCAGCCCGGCGCGCCGGCGGCAGCATAAAGCTGCGCTCGCAAATGCTGAACACCGCAATCGTCGGCTTGGGTTGGTGGGGTAAAACACTGGTGAACTCGGCGCGCGACTTCGGCGCGCCGATGCGTTTCGCGCGCGGCGTCACGCTTGAGCCGGAAACAGTGCGTGATTTTGCCGCCGAACATAAGATCGTGCTGGGGACCTCTCTCGATGAGGTACTGGCCGACAAATCAATCCAGGCGGTGATCCTTGCGACACCGCACACCAAACATCGTGCGCAGGTGGAGGCCATCGCTGCGGCCGGCAAGCACATCTACTGCGAAAAGCCTTTCGCTCTCAGCAAAGCTGACGCGCAGGCCGCGCTCGATGCCTGCCGGCGCGCCGGCATCGTGATCGCTGTCGGCCATCATTTCCGGCTGATGCCGTCGATGCACCTTCTCGCCGAGCTCAAGGAGAAGGGTGCCTTCGGCACGATCATGCATGTGGAAGGCAACTACAGCCATGACTGGCTCGCGAGCTATCCGGCCGACAGCTGGCGCCTTCGCAAGGAAGAAAGCCGCGCCGGTGGCATGACCGGCATGGGCATCCATGTGCTTGATTGCTTTCGTGACATGGTGGGGCCGATGAAGCGCATCAGTGCCTTGTCGAAGGCGCGCGCCCTCAAACTCGATACAGGCGACACGACGTCCGCTCTTGTTGAATTCGAAAACGGCGCAACGGGAACGCTTGCCACGACGATGAAAACTCCGTTTGCGTGGCGTATCGCGATTTTCGGCGAGAATTGCTGGGCAGCGAGCGTGAGCGAGACGCGTGCAATTGTCCGCCATGCCGGTAAAGGGCCCGAGGCGTTTGATCTGCCGGCCGACAACCACCTCGGTCGCAATCTCGATTATTTCGCGAAAGCCGCGCTGGGGCAGGGGAAATTCCCGATTTCCCCCGACGGCATTTTGCAGACAGCGGCCGCACTCGAAGCGGTCTTCAAATCAGTCGATGCCAATGGGGCCTGGATGACCGTTTAAGCGTCACTGAAGCTTGATGTCGGCGGCCTTGATCACGTTGTCCCAGTGATCGACCTCCTCGTGCATGTACTTCCGGGTCTTATCGACCGAGCCGCCGAAGATCTCGGCGGACAGCTTTTTCAGACTATCCTGGACCTCGGGCTGACGCAGCGCTTCGTTCGCGTCGGCATTGATCTTGTCGATGATGGCCTTGGGCGTATTGGGTGGTGCCACGATCCCATACCAGGCGACCGCTTCGAAGCCGGGGAGCAGTTCGGCAATCGTCGGCACGTTCGGCAGGCTCGGCATGCGGGTGGCCGATGCGACCGCAAGAAGCTTGAGCTTGCCGGCCTCGACCAGAGGCAATGAGACGCCGAGATTGTCGAACATCAGATCGACGTCGCCGGCGAGCAATCCCTGCAATGCGGGCGCCGAGCCGCGATAGGGCACGTGCCGCAGCGAGACCTTAGCCATCAATTGAAAAAGCTCGGACGTGAGATGGGATGTCGTTCCATTGCCTTGCGTTGCGGAGGTGACCTTGCCGGGATTCTGGCGCAGATACTCGATCAGCTCGGCGAGACTGTCGGCTTTGATTGTGTTCGGGTTGACCATCAGCGCGTTCGGCACCTGCGCCATCACGATGATCGGTTCGAATGTCGTCGGATCGTAACCGAGCTTCGGATAGAGATTTTGATTGATGACGAGAGGCGGCGGCGGCGCCGACAGCAACGTGTAGCCATCGGGAGGCGAGCGATACACTACCTCAGCTCCGATGTTTCCGGCCGCGCCGGTACGGTTCTCGATGATGACCGGTTGGCCCCATTTGCGGGACAGCCAATCGCCGACAATTCGTGGAACCGCGTCCGCCGTCCCACCAGCAGGAAACGGTACGATGATTTTCACGGCGCGAT
>DASRAF010000375.1:0-2384 GCA_035638295.1 Pseudolabrys sp. | reverse complement strand
GTGGTCGTGGAAACGGTCACGAACATGACGGCGCGCGAAAAGATCAGGCTTCCGATGGCGAAGAACGCTATGATCGTCAGCGTCGCCACCAGCGCGCGGCGGCGGTACCGCTGGAAGTAATCGCGATTCGTCAGGAAGAGGAGATTGCTGGCCACGATGTGCGGGGTCCCAAAGAGGATGGACAGGAGAAAGGACGAGCGCGGGCTCTTCGGCAGCACCCGCAGAAGGTGATGGTCGAACATCACAACGTCCAGCGCGTAGACGAGGGCGCAGAGGGGCAAAATGAGGTACATCGCCAACAGGGCGCGAAAGGAGACGCGCCTATTGTAGTGCAGCGCCGTCGTATCGGCCGTCGGCGCCCGTCGAAGATCCTCAGCCGCTTCGCAATCTTGGCGGCCGATGGCGGGCACGAGCAGTCTATTCGTCGAAACTTCCACGCCTCAATCTCCGCCGCGGATGTTCCACCGGAAAGCCAGAGTCGACATGCTCTCTTCTCTCATCACCGACGCGCGCCGAAGCCCGGAAGCCTCCTCAGGATGCCGACGGGCCCTGCTCTACGGCGCGAACAAAGGGCCCGTCAACAGCCGCCGGTGTCAACGCGTGAAGTAAGGGTTGGCTCGACCCGCGGGACGCAGCGCCAGCCTGCGGGGCGCCCAAGCCACGGCTCTCCCGTGCCTGAAGGGCGTGCGCGATCATGCTAGGCCAGCTGACACGTCTGCTCCGCGCGCGCCAGTGCCCGCAGACGCAGGCCTTCCAGCACTCGCGACAGCCATCGGCCCCGCCCGCACTGGCTGTAGTGGGTCATTGTCGATATGCGACAGCAATGCACGGACAACCTTGCCCAACTAACCCACCTTGACAGGTTGAATTCTTTTACCATGGCGGTCCCATCAGCAGTAAGTTGGGATGTCACCCATCTCATAATGTCTCTAAACTGATGATCTGATGCCATACTCGAAGCGGTCGATGATAGATGATAACGATGATGCCGAAGGCCAGCCAAATGGAGACATGATGAGCATGACAGCCGTAGCCCTTTCGTCTTTTCTGCCCATGTGGCAACATCGCCTCGAAGCCGTTCTGGCTCTGCTGCGCGGTGAGCCCGGTCAGCAGGTGGCCGAGTGCTTTCGCATGACCCGCAGTGATCTCTACAAATTCCGGGCAAGAGCGCTCCAGGCCTTACGCTACGCATTGCTGGATCAGCCGCGGGGTCCTAAGCGACCGCACAATCGGCTCGCCGCCGACCGAGAGGAGGCCGTCATGCAGAGCTTGCATCAGCATCCCACCTGGAGTGCCCGTCAGCTCCATGAGCACTTGAGAGACGAGGCACCCCATCCCCGAACCATTGATCGCATCCGTCAGCGCCATGGCCTCACCCGTCAGCTCAAGCGTCCTGTCCCTACGCGGTCTGTTCCGCGATTCACCCCCGAAGTCAAGGCGCAAGCCCGCCACCTCATCGAGACCAATCCGGCACTCGGACCGCACCGGCTGGCGTGGGACTTGGACAGCGCACAGGGCATCGGCATGAGTCCCTCCACGCTGCAACGCCTCAAACGGGCGGTGCGCATCGAAACCGATCCGGCACCCGTCGTCGTTCTCGCTCCCACTGCCAACTGGCTCTTCTACGAACGCAAACACCCTCACAGCCTGTGGCATGGCGATTGTCTAGAAAAGGTCATCTTGGCTGATACCGGCCGCCAAGCTTATCACTTGGTCTTGCTCGATGATTACTCGCGCGGCTATGTGTTCTGCGATCTCTTGCGGGAGGTGACCACGTGCATCACGATCGAAGCGATGATTGCCGCCATGCGGCAGTGGCAGGTGATCCCCAAGCAAGTGCTCTTTGATAATGGCGGTCCGTTTCGCGGGAAACTGCTGGCTGCGTTCTGCCAAAACTTGGGGATCAAGCTCATCCACACCTCGCCCCGCCATCCGCAGACCAATGGCAAGTTGGAGCGCGCATTCCGCGATGACATGCCGGAATTCTATCGGCGCTCTGAACGCTGGGACTTTGACATCTTACGGCGCGATCTACCGGCGTATGTCGAGTACCGCAATAATGTTCGCGGGCACTGGGCGTTGGGTGGCCAGCCGTCGCGAACCCGTCTGGATGAACAACACCGTATGGCGCTGCCGTGGGTGCTGGAAAAAATCGAAGCGTACGCGCGGTATGAATGGGGCCACAAGAGAGTGACCGAGGCGGGCTGCCTACGCCTGTTGAGCCGTCATCTCTATCTCGATGCGGCCTTAGCGGGACAGCGGGTGACGTGTTATGAAACCCTCGACGGGTTCGAAGTGCGCAGTGCCGATCAGCAGGTCTACTTGTTGCCGGACTACCGCAAGTGGCTGAAGCTCGCCGGATGGAAGCATGACTGGGCAATACC
>DASRAF010000374.1:0-2256 GCA_035638295.1 Pseudolabrys sp. | reverse complement strand
CGCCGCAAGATCAAGCCGCTGCGCCTCGTCGTTCTGCTCGACGCCTCGGGCTCGATGAACCTTTATACCGCGTTCTTCGTCCGCTTCCTGCATGGCGTGGTGGACGCCTTCCGCGAAGCGGAGGCATTCATTTTCCACACCCGGCTTGCGCACGTGTCGCCATCGCTGCGCGATCGCGACATCACGCGTGCGGTGGACAAGCTTTCGGTGATGGCGCAGGGCATCGGCGGCGGCACTCGCATCGGTGAGAGCCTCGCGACTTTCAATCGTTGGCATGCGCGCCGTGTGATCAATTCGCGCACAGCCGTGATGATTGTCTCTGACGGCTACGACACTGGCGCGCCTGAGCATCTTGGGGAAGAAATGCGGCGCCTTCGTCGGCGCTGCCGGAGAATCGTCTGGCTCAATCCGCTGATTGGCTGGAGGGACTACACGCCGCAGGCGCGCGGAATGCAAGCAGCGCTTCCGTATGTCGATCTGTTTGCGCCAGCGCACAATCTCGAAAGCTTGGGTGCGCTAGAGCCCTATCTCGCACGGATATGACGCGATGAAAAAGGCGACAGATATTCTCAGGATCATTTCATCGCGGAACGCGGCAGGAGAACCGTTCGTACTGGCGACCGTCGTACGCACTGTTGCCGCTACGGCAGCTAAGGCAGGCGCCAAGGCGGTGATCTTACCGGATGGAACAATTTCCGAAGGCTGGATCGGCGGTGGTTGCGCTCGGACAGCGGTTATCAAAGCGGCCAAGGATGCGCTTGCCGATGGCCGACCCCGCCTCGTCTCAGTTGAGCCGCCCGACGAGCTGAATAAGCACGGCTGCAAGGCCGGCGAGGAGCAAGGGGGCGTGCGCTTTGCCAAGAACATGTGCCCGAGCCAAGGTACGATGGACATATTTGTAGAACCGGTGCTGCCGCGCGCTCAGGTCGTTGTTTGTGGATCGAGCCCAGTGGCCGTCGCGATCGCCGACCTTGCAAAGCGGATGGGTTTTGCCGTGACCGTCTGCGCGCCACCAGTCGAGCAAGCGGCGTTCGACGAAGTTGATCGGCGCATCGAAGGCTATGCATTGCCTGTCGAGGAAGCCGGCGAACGGTATGTCGTGGTCTCGACGCAAGGCCGAGGCGATGAAGCTGCGTTGCTGGCGGCGTTTGCGGTTGATGCGGAATACCTGGCGTTCGTCGGCAGCCATAAGAAAGCTGATGCGCTAAAAGCAAAACTTGCGGAGCAGGGCGTTTCGGCGGAACGGCTAGCTAAACTCAAGGCGCCTGCAGGACTTGACCTTGGCGCGATTACACCGGATGAGATCGCAATTTCGATCCTGGCGGAGATTGTCGCCGTGCGCCGGGGCAAACATTCACGTGCTGTTACGCGGGCGGTGTAGTTTCACCATCCGCCGCGCGGTCTTCGATCGTCACGTTTTGGCCCGGATGAGGCCGACCTCGCTCAAACCCTTCCTGAATGCCAGGCTATCCTGTTCGCTCAATCCCCGCCGAAACGCTGTCACCATCGGCACGAATGCATCGCGCGCTCCACCATTGAGAAAACCGATCACCGGCATCGCCGGCTGCTGCGCGCGCGCTGCCAGCGGCAATGCGACAGCCGCGCCGCCGAGCAGCGTGATGAAATCGCGGCGCTTCATTTGATCACCTTGGCGGCGCAGGCATCGCGGATGAGTGATGGTCAACGATTTTACAATCGTTGCCCTCCTTCACGAATGTGAAACTGTAGCGGGCGGGGATTGATTTGGTTTCGCCGTCCTTCGTGTAAAATAGCGTGTAGTAGCCCGTGTTGATCGCGGTATCTCCATATACGCGGATAAACTGCTCTCCGAACTTGACGGTGAGCTTCGGCAGCGCTTGGAAGGCCCCCACAAAATACGACTTCAGCCCAGCAGGATCTGATCGAACCGTGGACGAAAGCGTGCCCCACAACACTGCGTCCTTGGAGTAAAGCGGCACAATGGTGTCGGGATTGTTTTCGGCCAAGACTGTCGTCCACCTGTCCACTACACCTGCGACGGCTTCTTTCGAGCACGCCGTCCTGCTTTGTACTGAGACGCCTGCACTCAACACGAGCACGACGGCGCTAATACCAAGACGCGTTTGCATCATTTCCTCCCTCATCTGTTCGGCGAATCATCAGTCATCAGTTGGCTCCCATTGTTCTAGCCGCGAGCACCCAGGAACGCGATGTGGTTTCAGACCGTGCGCCTGCCACGCGCCGCAAGCGGCCACGCGGCCGCCGCGCCGCCGAGCA
>DASRAF010000373.1:0-7762 GCA_035638295.1 Pseudolabrys sp. | reverse complement strand
GATGCGATCGACTTCCTTACGCTCGAACATCTGCACCGCCTGCGCAACCGCAAGCCATGTCTTGCCGGTGCCGGCCGGACCCGTGCCGAAAATCAGCGAGTGACGCTTCAGCGCGCGAATATAAGCATCTTGCGCCGCAGTACGCGCACGCACCGGCCGCTTGCGCAGATTGATTTCCTCGAAAGTCGGGCGTGGGGCGGAAGGGTCGTAATCGAAGAGCGACCCTTGTGCGATCGCCTGGCGGATCGCGCCCTCGACGTCGCCCTGACTGAGATCGTGACCGCGCTTGAGTTGTTCGTAGAGCCCTTCGAGCACCCGGCGCGCCTGCTCACATGCGGCGCGCGAACCTTCCACGGTCACGTGATTGCCGCGCTGCTCGGCGACGACACCGAGGCGGCGTTCGATCAGCGCCAGGTTCTGTCCGTATTGTCCGAACAGCACCGAAGCCAGTTTGTTGTCCTCGAACGCGAGTACAATCTGTGCGGTTGCCGTTTCGTCGGAAGCGGCCGCAGGCGGGATCACGGAATCCGTCGTGCGCAAGGGTGTTTCAAGCTCCTGTCACGGCAAAGGCGCGTGCATCATTCTCGTCGGCCAAAGCAGCGAAAAGACTGTTGCTGCCGACCTCGGTCACAGTCACGTGCCTTACCGAACCGATCAGCTTTGCCGGCGCCATGACCTGGACCGCCTGCAGATATGGCGAGCGGCCGACAAGTTGTCTGGGCAGCCTGCCGGGCTTTTCCAGAAGCACGTCGATCGTGCGACCGGCAAAGCCGGCATTGAATGCGCGCTGATGACGCGTGATGACGGACTGCAGGCGCTGAAGACGTTCTGCTTTCTCTTCCTGCGGTACCTGATCGTCCATGTCGGCTGCCGGAGTGCCGGGCCGTGCCGAATACATGAATGAATAAGCGCCGGCGAAGCCGACGTCATCGATCAGCGACAGCGTCTCGCAGAAATCTGCTTCCGTTTCTCCGGGAAAGCCGACGATAAAGTCAGACGTGAACGCAAGGTCATTGCGGGCCGCACGCAGACGGTCAATCACCTGCAGGTAGTCCCGACGCGTATGCTTGCGGTTCATCGCCTGCAGGATGCTGTCCGATCCAGACTGCACCGGCAGGTGCACATAGGGCATAAGCGTGGGCAGCTCCGCGTGGGCCGCGATCAGATCGTCGTCCATGTCGCGCGGATGGCTCGTGGTGTAACGCAGGCGAAGAATGCCCGGCACGCGAGACAGCCGGCGAAGCAGTTTTCCCAATGACGAGGTCGTGCCGTCCGAGTCGAGCCCGTGATAGGAGTTCACGTTCTGGCCGATCAGCGTCACCTCGCGGACACCGGCACCAGCCAGCCGCTCGACTTCGGCAACAATTTTTTCCATTGGCCGCGAAATTTCCACGCCACGCGTGTAAGGCACGACACAGAACGTGCAGAACTTGTCACAGCCTTCCTGCACGGTGACGAACGCGGAAATACCGCGTTTGGCGATAGCCTCGCGCTTGGGCTCGGCCAGAGCTTCGAACTTGTCCTCGACCGGGAATTCGGTGTCGACAGCCTTGTCGCCACGCCGCGCACGCGAGATCATCTCTGGCAGGCGGTGGTAGTTCTGCGAACCGACGACAAGATCGACGGTGCCCGCGCGGCGGATGATCTCCTTGCCCTCGGCCTGCGCCACGCAGCCAGCGACCGCAATCATCATGCTGCGCCCGTCGCGCTGGGCAGCTTCCTTCATTTCGCGGATGCGGCCGATCTCGGAATAGACCTTCTCGACAGCCTTTTCTCGGATGTGACAGGTGTTCAGGATAACGAGATCGGCGTCCTCGGGACGTGCGGTCTCGGCGAACCCCTCAGGTGCCAACGTGTCCGCCATACGATGCGAATCGTAGACGTTCATCTGGCAGCCAAAGGACTTGATGTGGACTTTGCGGGGTTTGCTCATGCCGTTTTCGGTTGCGGTCCAATCTAGCCTGTCGTGGCCGGATTTGTCCCGCGAGACCATATATTTGATTTTACAACGAATTTAAGACCGGTTCGTCGGCTGCCAACAAAAATTGCCTTTACGACGCGGACTCAACAGGGATTGGCCGCCCGCGCAAGGCAGTCACGAGAAGGTCTCGCACGGTTCCTTCCAGCCGTTTGCTCATCGCTTTGCGGTCCATGTCGCGGTCGGCGGGAACGGGGTCGCCGTAATTGACAAGCGCGTCGACTGCACTCCGCTCAATGAACGCTTTGAAGTGCGGCATGAAATCGAGATCGCCGTACCAGGCAACCAGAGGCCGATGCTGGCGTCCCATCGGAAGGCCATGCTGGCTGACGTAAGTGATGGCCATCGGTTGCATCAAAATACTTGCGCCGCCGCTTTGGTCCTCGATCGCACCGAGCAGCGCGGAGCGGAATGGCAAGACGCGATTGCCGTCGCTTGAAGTGCCTTCGGCGAAGAGCACGACGGAAGTGCCTGAAGTGACGCGTTTGACGATTTCGCTCACTGCGTCGCCGGTCTGGTGACGACGTCCACGGTCGACGAAAACCGTACGCTGCATTTTTGCGGTTACCCCGACAAGCGGCCAGCTCGCGACCTCGCGCTTGGCGACAAAGGCGACCGGCGTAATTGAACCGATGACGACGATGTCGACCCACGACACGTGGTTTGAAACGAACAGCACGGCGCGATCACGTACTGGATTGCCGACGACGCGTACGCGGATGCGTAACAGGGCGCAGAGCACACGATAGTAATTCGATGCGATAAAGCCCCAGCCGGGCAGGTTGAATTTCTCGAGCAGCCACTGCGCCGAGATCAGGATCGGCGTCATCGTGAAAAAGAAGATGCCGATGAAAAGCGCGCGCGGCATCAGCGCTTGGTCTTGTCGTCGTTCAGTGGCACGGCGTAGAGCTCGAGCCGGTGATCGACAAGCCTATAGCCCAGCTTTCGCGCAACCTCGGCCTGCAGCCGCTCGATTTCCTCCGACTGAAATTCGATCACTTCGCCGTTGCGCAAATTGATCAAATGGTCGTGGTGGATATCCGGGCTCGTTTCGTAGCGCGCGCGGCCGTCGCGGAAATCGTGCCGCTCGATGATCCCGGCATCCTCGAACAGACGCATGGTGCGATAGACGGTCGAGATCGAGATGCGATCGTCGACCTTGACGCACCGACGGTACAGCTCTTCGACATCGGGATGGTCGTCCGAGTTCGCCAGCACGCGGGCGATCACGCGCCGCTGCTCGGTCATGCGCATGCCCTTGGCCGCGCAAAGCGACTCGATGTTTTTCCTCTCGGCGATATTTCTGCCTGCGGTCACGGCGTATCCCGGATGTCTGTATGGCTCGGCATCGCCGGCTTCCCTATCATATTGACCGTGTCGGGCATGAGTCCATCAGGCCGTCATAAAAGATCGCGTCGTAGCACCAGAGCCGCCGCGGCCTTTCCCCCGGTCCCGGGATAGTAATTGGGGCGTCGCGACACTTCGCGGAAACCGGCACGGTGGTAGAGCCGGAGCGCCGGGTCATTGTGCTCGTCGACTTCCAGAAAAACGATTCGTGCGCCGAGGCCGGCGAGCCGACGCAGGTGCAAATCGAGCATCCGGCGCGCAACGCCCCGGCCGCGCTCACGTCCGGCGACCGCGACCGACAGAATCTCCGCTTCGTTTTCGACGAGCCGCGACATGATAAACCCGGCAAGTCTTGTGCCGCTCATCGCGCGGTGCGTGAGCACACGACGATCGATCAGCAGGCCTTCGACCTCTTGTTCGTTCCAGCCGCGCCGGAACGAGGCAGCATGCAACGACGCGATCGCGGAGGAATCGCGTGCGCCGGCTTCCGACAGCGCCGGCTCACCGCGCGAAAAAAGGTTGCCAAGAAAACCGATCATCGACGCGCCAGCTGCACGGCATCCTGTGGATGCGCATCTGCCGCGCGCAGGTAGAGCGGCTTTGGCGGAGTGTCCGTGTCGGTTGCAGCGGCGCCGAGCCGCGCGACCCAGTCGATGCGTGGCGCCGCACGCTGCTCGACGGCGCTCGGCGCTCGTTCGCTGGCGGGCCATGCGGCCGCCAGCTTGCCGGCCGCGGTGCCGACAATGCGTGGCGCGCCTGTCGTCGAGACGCGCAGCGCCTCGCGCAACGGCGTCACGCGCGGCGCAACGACAGTCCGGCCGGCCGGCCCGAAAACCTGCAGATAGACGTGATCGTGGCGCGCATCGATGGCCGCGACCACGGGAAGAGAATCGTCGGCCGCGATGAATGGCGCGGCAAAGGCAGCGAGCGTCGACAGACCGACGGCCGGCTTGCCTGTCGCGAGAGCGATCCCGCGCGCCGCGGCGATCCCGACACGCAGCCCCGTGAAACTGCCGGGTCCGGTGGTCACCGCGATACGGTCAAGATCGGGGAAGTCGAGCCCTGCGCTCTGCAGGATTCGCGCGACGAGCGGCATCAATGCCTCGGCATGCCCGCGCTGCATCGGCAACGATTCCTGCACGCGCAGATCGGCGCGCGCCGTATCGAGCACGGCGACAGAACAGGCTTCGAGCGCGGTATCGATGGCCAGAACGCGCATGCGCCAATTTAGCACTAAATTTCGGCGACCGGCCCGTTGCCGGCCATCCACGCCTTTTGCCGGGCAGTGAAACGCGGAATCTGCGATTACATTGGACGGACTTCGACCACGTCAGGAACGAAGTGGCGCAGCAGGTTCTGGATCCCGTGCCTGAGGGTCGCGGTTGACGACGGACAGCCCGAGCAGGCTCCCTGCATGTTGAGATACACGATGCCTTCCTTGTACCCACGGAAGGTGATGTCGCCGCCGTCACCGGCGACGGCCGGACGGACGCGCGTCTCGATCAGATCCTTGATGGCTGCGACGGTCTCCGCATCCTTGGCGTCGAAAAATTCCTCCGCCTCGGCCTCCGACAGTTTTGCGTCTGCGGTCAACAGCGGCGCACCGGACATGTAGTGCTCCATGATGGCGCCGAGGATCGCCGGTTTCATCTGCTGCCAGTCGCCGTCGCTTTTGGTCACTGAAATGAAATCCGAACCGAAGAAAACGCCGCCGACGTTCGGGATGTTGAAGAGGCGTGCGGCAAGCGGCGATTGCGCTGCGGACTCCTTCGAGGGGATGTCGAGCGTGCCGTTTTCGAGCACGATGCGTCCCGGCAGGAACTTCAGCGTCGCGGGATTGGGCGTAACTTCAGTCTGAATGAACATCGGATGCACTCCTTGCCAAAAGACGGGTTCAAGGCCCGCAGCCAGCAAAACCATAGTGGATAAATGGCGATTCCGCCCGCCCCGGTCAACTGCGCGCGTGACTGCCTTTAAATCAGGAACTGGCGTCAATATCGTCGTCGCTCAAATGGCCCGGAACAATTGCCACCGGGATCGGGAATGCGCCAGCGGTCTTGGCCAGGTTGGTGACGAGTGGCCCGGGGCCCTCCTTGCCGGTGCCCGCGGCGAGCACGAGGATGCCGATGTCGGCGTCCTCGTCGATCAGCTTGACGATTTCTTCCGCCGTATCGCCTTCGCGGATCACCCGGTCGGGTGTGATGCGAGCGATCTTTTTTGCCCGGGCGGCGAACTTGTCGAGGGCGGCATTTGCCGCCTCCTGCTGCTCGGCCATCATGATGTCGGCCACACCGAGCCATTGCTGATTTCGATCGCCCGGCTCGATCACGCGCAACATCACAATCTGCGATTTGGTGCGGCCCGCGCGTTTCGCCGCCCAGTAGACCGCGCGGTCGCATTCTTCGGTGTCGTCGATGACCACCAGATATTTTCGCTTGTGGCCGGCCTCGTAGCTGCGACGCTTGATGCTCATGGTGTCGATGGTGGCACGCCGGCTGGCGCGCCGACAAGGCGGGAGTTCCGCGCTGCAACTACCGGCGCACGAAACCGACGATATCCTTGACAGCCTTCATGGTTTCGGCGGCGATGGCCTGTGCGCGCTGTGAACCGTCGGCCAGGATCGAGTCGATATGGACCGGGTCCTGAACGAGCTTCTTCATTTCCGCGCCGATCGGCCCGAGCTTGGCAACAGCGAGATCGACCAACGCCGTTTTGAAGGCCGAGAATTGTGCGCCGCCAAATTGGCCGAGAACCTCCGCCTTGCTCACGCCCTGCAGCGCGGCGTAGATGCCGACCAGGTTGTCAGCCTCGGGTCGCGGCGCGAGTCCCTTCTCCTCGCTCGGCAGGGGTTCTGGATCGGTCTTCGCCTTGCGGATCTTCTGCGCGATGGTATCGGCATCATCGGTCAGGTTGATGCGCGAATAGTCGGACGCTTCCGACTTCGACATTTTCTTCGACCCGTCGCGTAGTGACATCACGCGCGTCGCGGGTCCCTGGATCAGCGGCTCGGGTTGCGGAAAGAATGCTTCGCCATAGCCATGCGCATGAATCGATGCTGCGAAGTCATTGTTGAATTTCTGCGCAATGTCCCGCGACAGTTCGAGGTGCTGCTTCTGGTCTTCCCCGACGGGCACGTGCGTTGCTCGATAAACGAGAATGTCTGCGGCCATGAGGTTGGGGTAGACGTAAAGCCCGACCGAAGCGTTCTCCCGATCCTTACCGGCCTTTTCCTTGAACTGCGTCATCCGATTGAGCCAGCCGATACGCGCGACGCAATTGAACACCCAGGCGAGTTCGGCGTGTTCGGCGACCTGGCTCTGGTTGAAGATGATGTGTTTTTTGGCGTCGATGCCGCAGGCAAGGAACGCAGCGGTCACCTCGCGTGTGGCCAGCGGCAATTCGCTCGGGTCCTGCCAGACCGTGATGGCGTGCATGTCGACGACACAGTAGATGCAGTCATAGCGATCCTGCAGCGCGACGAACTTGGTGATCGCGCCGAGAAAATTGCCGAGATGCAGGTTGCCGGTCGGCTGTACACCCGAAAATACGCGTTCCTTGAACGCCATCATCCGCCCTCTTCGATTGCGCGCGGAGCCATGCCACGGCGAAGGCGCGCGGCGCAAGACCCTTACGCGCGTGAGCGTATTTCCGAAGCGATTTCACGGAGCTTTGCAACGCCGAGCGCGTGCAGCGCAGCGCCATAAGTGACAAGGCCGAGGAGCACCAAAGGCAGCAGCATAGCAAGGCGACCAATTGAGGATCCCTCGGCCGCCGGAAAGATGCGCGGGACTGCGAGGGCGCCGAAACCGATAACGAGGCCCATGGCCACCGTGGCCGCCGCGATCCGAGGGAGCCGGCGGCGGGCCACCTGATCGAGCCGCAGCCAGCCGCGTCGAGCGAGGATAGTGCCGAGCACCGCGGCGCCGACCCAGCCGGAGGCCGCAAACGCTGTCGCCGCACCGGTATGACCATAGTGGGGGAACAGCAGCACACCGCCGATGATTGCCGCAACGAGGCCGCACAGGGCGGCGAACATCGGTGTTTTGGTGTCTTCGTGCGCAAAGGAGACGGCGCCGAACACTTTTTCCAGGACGTGCCCGGGCAGTCCAGCGCTGATCGCCGCGAGCGCGGCAGCGACCGCGACAGTATCCTGCGCGCCGAAAGCTCCACGTTCAAACAGTCCGCCGGCAATCGGATTCGCAAGCAGCGCAAAGGCCACAACGGCCGGAAGCGCCAGGCCGAGCGCGACTTCATACGCTCGCGATTGAGCCGTGACGAGCACGCGCTCATCGCCGGCAGTAGCACCGGTCGCAATACGCGGCACGATCACCGCCGCAATCGCAACCGACACCACCCCGAGCGGAAGTTCGTAGAGTCTGTTCGCGTAGTAGAGCCATGACACCGCCGCAGGAGACGCCGATGCGATAGCCGTTATCG
>DASRAF010000372.1:0-7269 GCA_035638295.1 Pseudolabrys sp. | reverse complement strand
GCAGGCAAGCACGGTGGACGAATTCGACAAAATCGCCGCCGGATTGTCCAAGCGGTCCGTCGGACTCGTGATCGCCGGCGGTGACTCGTTTTTCCTCAGCGAAAGCGCGGCGCTGGCCGCGATTACTTTGCGGCACGCCGTACCAACGGTTTTTCTCGGTCGGGAGTTCACAGCAGCCGGAGGCTTGATCAGCTACGGTGGCAGCGTTGCCGATTCCTACCACCTCGCCGGCATCTACACTGGCCGAATCCTCACCGGCGAAAAACCAGGCGACCTGCCCGTGTATCGATCCTCAAAGGTCGAGATGTTCATCAATCTCAAGACCGCCAAGGCCCTGGGACTTACAATCCCGCCAGGGCTCGTGATCGCCGCCGACGAGGTCTTCGAGTAATCCGCTCAACAATTCACAGCGCGCATCTAGGCGTTTGGCAAACCACGCGCGCTTGTGATTTTATAATCGCGATCATGAGTTCTTCCGATCCAGACGGCCCATATTTCCTGCCGCTGCGCGGCGGCCCGCATCGGCCGCGCGCTGCGGAAGCACCGACACCCGGCCGCACGGTCCGCGGCATGGGCGCGCTGACGCTGACGCGCGCCGGCAAAAGCCGCGATGGCGAGTGGTCGACCGATGACTACGACGTGTTCGAAGGACATCATCTTATTGGTCGTATCCTTCTCTCGACCCAAGGACCGCAAGGCATGCCATGGTTCTGGGAAATCATGGTGCGGCCCGAGAGCACGCAGAATCGGGGCTACGCCGTGAGCTGCGAGCAGGCAATGAAGGAACTCAAGGCACGCTGGGCCAACCCCGCCAAGTTCTAGCAGCCTGTCGGACAAAAAAATGACGCCCGGCTGCGGGGACAGGCAGCGGGCGCCATCCGGATCGACTGAAATAAGATCCGCCACCCTCCTCAACGCGAAGACGCAGTCTGCTTCTCCAGTGACTGTGCGGCCTGCAAATGTTTTTGCAGGACCGGCAGCGTCTCTTTGGCCAGGCGGCCAGCCGCATCGTTCTTGGTCGCCTCCTGCCAATATTCTTTGATGTCTTCTTGATGATCCTTCACCATCGACTTCGCGAAGGACCTGTCGAAGGAAGCACCGGAAAGAATCTTGAGCTTGGCATAGGTCGCTTTTGCACCGATGCCCGAACCCGTCGGCGGGGTCACCCCAAGTTCGCCGGCCACCTGCTCGGCTTTGGTTTTGTGGTCGCCGTGGTCTTTCACGAGCATTGCGCCGTATTGCTTGATAGCGTCGCTCTGCCCTTTTTCCTGGGCCAGGTTGCCGAAGTCGACCTCGGCAATGTCACCCTGGATGGCTGATGAAATAAACTTCTGGCTCGCTTTATCGACCGGTTTCGATTTTGCCAGCGCGCCCGTCGCGGCCAATGCACCTGCCAGCGCGACTGCAAACATCGCGGTTGTCCTGCTCATAATAGCACCCAAAGTTCCATTCGCCTGCGTCGTGTATGGCGAGGCTTCCGCAATAAAAACGGCCGGCGTCCAATGTTTGTTCCTAGTTGGACTGTTGGAACACATCTCCGCCTTCAATCGGCCGTAGCCCGCGGCAAAGCGTTTTTCGTTAACGCTGAGCGTGTCCACCGCGATGGCTGCGCTTCCAGCGGGCTCTGACCGTAGTGGTCGTCGAGGGGATTGAAAAACGTGAGATGGAGAATCGGCGGCAGGGCCGCAGACTTTCAGTTCACATTTGACCCGAGTTTAGTCCGGCGCGACTGCGCTTGCTGACAGGAATGGCACGTTCAACCCCGTGCGCAAAAAAACGCGCCGGGATATCCCGGCGCGAAAAACCAGACACAGGCCTGAGACAGTCAGGCCTTGGTCACCACATAGGCTATTGCGAAAAGAACAATGACAGCGAGCGTGCCGATCAGGAGCACGTAGCGCACGTTATGACCCGTGACGCCGGCGCGCGCTTCGGTCGTGCTTTCCACAATACGATCGTTTTCTATGTGCGGCATCGGTCACTCCGTTGGCAGCAGCGCCGCAACAACAACGCGGCGTGCCCCGCGGCTGTTCCGCAGCGGCCGCGACAACGAGTGCAAATGTGGAGCGTGCCGAAGGTCTATCCGGGCAGCGTCACGCTATCAAGACTTTTTTCCTAGGAGTTTTTCTTAGATCTTTGCAACGTGATCAGGTTTTTGTCTTGGGATCGTCGAGCTTCGGCGGCGGCGGCTCGTACACAATATTCGTTCGCGCTGTTGCGCCTCGCCTGTTCTGCCAGACGCAGAAATGCCCAGCCCAAGTTTTCAAGCTCGGTCCGCTTTTCCGGATCACTCTCGCACTCGGCCTTGGCCAGCAACTCGGCCGCACGAAACAGGTAATCATCCCCCGAGGACATTTGCGGTCCATTATGTCTTTTTACGCACGATACGAAGTTGCAATGCAACATTTCCAGAATCGTTCCTGAAATGCTCAAAAGATTTGCAACACACAGTTCACATTTCCAAATGGTAGGATTGTAGGTCGATGCTAAGGATCTCACCGCAGTGCAACGAGCGCTGCATTAATTTCCAGTCATATGTTTTCCGACACTCGACTTCGCACATGCGCAAGCCCACATTCGAGTTACCCCCGGCCAAGGCCTGTCAGGCGCCGGTGGCTGAGAGACCCGTGGTGCTCCCGCCTGAACTTTCAGGGAGCCGTCATGCCGCAATCACATATCTTCGATCCGTCATTTCCGGACATCGAGCGACCGAGTTGTCCCAAGTGCGGTACGGCAATGTGGTTATCGCACATTGCGCCCGATCGACCCTCGCACGACAGGCGCACGTTCGAGTGCCCGGCGTGCGATTATTCGGTCGATGTCATTATCGAGTACGACGACGTCTGAGCCCGTCCCAAGTCGCACGGCGCGCATGGAACCCGGCCGCCAAATCGACTAGTCTCCCCGCCGGGCGAAAACGTGCGGGGGTTGGGCTTGGCCGAAAAGCGAACCAAAAATTCCGGGGTGATGATCGTCGCTTTTGCGGCGGTTGCCGCTTGGCAAATTTACGACATGGCCACGGCGACTGAATCGCCGAGCCGTGCGCTCATGATTCTGCAATATGTGCTACTCGCGGGGCTACTCGTAGGGCTCGCCGGCTCGCTTCTCAATTTCCTACGCTCGCAATAGAGAGATCGTCGTTCGGGGGGACGCCAAGCCGCGCCGGTCTCAACGTGGAATGTCGGAGTGACAGGCGCGCGTGGGTTGGTCCCACAGCCAGCCGCACTTGGTACAGCCGCCAAGGCTGAGCCCGAGCAAAATAAAGGATATAATGACGGCCGCGCGTTTCGGGAGGTGTCCAAACATGGCAGCTAGCATAACCGAATGAAGCGGAGTCGGCGAGAGCCGCCCCTACGGTCCCGGATACCTATTTTCATTCGTTTGAACGATGATTCTTCTCATGCAATCGGATGACAGCAATGCGTCGGACACTCTTCATCCGATGGACGAAAGCCCTATATGAAGTTCCGCATATGAATGGCAGTTTAGAGTGAGTGGGCGAAGCGATTTGTTCGCCCACCGCTGCCTATCGAAAGGCAACCGACTTCATGTCCATCCGTCCCGTCAAACGCATTGTGCAATCGCAGCCCACCATCGAGGGCGCCGGCGTCAAGCTGCGGCGCGCCTTCGGCTTCGGCGATACGGGGGAGACCGATCCGTTTCTGCTGCTCGACGATTTTCGTAATGATCGGCCCGCCGATTATCTGGCGGGATTCCCGTGGCACCCTCACCGCGGCATCGAAACTATCACCTATGTGCTCTCCGGCACCGTGGAGCACGGCGACAGCCTTGGAAATCGCGGCACGCTCGGCTCAGGCGATGTGCAATGGATGACCGCCGGACGCGGGATCATGCATCAGGAGATGCCGCTCGGCGACGCGCAGGGTCGCATGCACGGGTTTCAGCTCTGGGCGAACTTGCCTTCGTCGCTGAAGATGACGGCACCGCGCTACCAAGACATCAAGGCAAACGAAATTCCGAAAGTCGTTGACGACGACGGCACGCGCGTGCGCGTCGTGTGCGGCGACTTCTGGGGCAAAAAGGGGCCGGTCGACGGCGTCGCCGCCGATCCGCGCTATCTCGACATCTTCGTGCCCCCCGGCAAGCGCAAGATTCTCAAGGTTGAAGTTGAGCGTCACGCCTTCGCTTATGTGTTCGAGGGCAGCGGCATATTCGCCGCGGCTTCGCAGCCGATCGGTGTGCTCAAAGAAATGCAGGTCGACGGAAATGAAATCCTCATCCGCGAGAAGGCCGGAGACCGCTCGCTTGTCCTCTTCGATTCAGGTGACGAAATCGCCGTACAGGCGGGCGATCAAGGCGTTCGCTTCCTGCTCGTGTCCGGCCAGCCGATCGAGGAGCCGGTCGCCTGGTATGGACCGATCGTGATGAACACGCAATCCGAGCTTCAGCAAGCCGTGTCCGAACTGCGCAACGGCACCTTCATCAAGGATCGGCCGTCAGGGCCTTCTGCCCGTTAAGCACCAGCGATCGTGGAACTTTTCCCTTTGCCCAGCGTTTGGGTACTTGGCGAAGGGGGATAGGATGCGCCATTGGCGCGATGATACAGCCGGGATCCCAATGGAAGCCGTGACACGTGTGCTCGACATGCGCACGCGGGTGGAAGAGTTTGATTGGGCAGTTACACCCCTGGGACCGGCAACAAACTGGCCCCAATCCCTGAAATGGAGCGTTGAGCTCGTCCTTGCGTCTGGCTTCCCGATGTCCGTTCGGTGGGGGCCGGACCTGATCATGATCTACAACGATGCCTATGTCACCCTGCTCGGTGATCGCCACCCGGGCGCCCTGGGACAGCCGCTGCGCGAAATCTGGCCGGAAATTTACGGCGAACTCGGTGCGCTCAATCAGGCGATCCTGCGCGGTGAGCGCGACTGCTTCTTCGCCGAGGATCATACGTGGCGGATCCACCGATACGGCATTCCCGAAGACGCGCGGTTCACCATCAGCTACAGCCCGATTCCGGATGCATCCGCGCCCAACGGTGTCGGCGGCGTGCTTGCCACCGCCTTCGAGACCACCGAGCGAGTGCGAAACGAAAAAGCATTGCACGTACTCACGGACCGGCTTGAATCGGAAGTCGAGCAACGCACCCGTGAACGCGATCGCATCTGGAAGGTGTCCGAGGATCTGCTCGGCGTTGCGAACTTCGACGGCTTCATCCTCAGCGCCAACCCCGCATGGACAAATCTGCTCGGCTGGAGCGAAGACGAAATCAAATCGCTGCATGTCAACGAGCTGCGCCATCCCGACGATGCAGCAGCAGCCATTGCCGCGCGGAGACAGCTCGCGCGAGGCACGCAAAACGTGCGCATCGAAAACCGTTTCCGTCACCGCGATGGATCGTGGCGATGGATCGCTTGGACAATGACCACAGATGACGGGCTCATCTACGTATCGGGCCGCCATATTTCCGCCGAGAAAAAATCGGCTGAGGACCTGAGGCAAAGCGACCAGCAATTCCGTGCGTTGGTGGCCGGCGTCACCGACTATGCTTTGTACATGCTCAGTCCAATCGGCGTGGTGTCAAGCTGGAACGCGGGCGCCGAACGGATCAAAGGCTATACGGCCGACGAAATCATCGGTCAGAATTTTTCGCAATTCTATACACCCGAAGATCGCAAGGCCGGACTGCCGAACCGCACGCTGGCGATCGCCGCAGCAACGGGTCGATTCGAGGCCGAAGCGTGGCGCATGCGTAAGGACGGGTCCTTGTTCTGGGCCAACGTCGTCGTCGACGCGATCCGCGACGAGTTCGGCAAACTTGTCGGCTTTGCCAAGATCACGCGCGACATCACGGAAAAGCGCAATGCGCAGGAAGCGCTCGAACGCGCGCAAGAACAGCTCGCGCAGGCGCAGAAAATGGAAGCGCTCGGTCAATTGACCGGCGGCGTCGCGCACGACTTCAACAACCTGTTGATGGTCGTAAGCGGTCAGGCGCAATCGCTTCTGCGCAGGACGACCGACCAGAAGAATATTCGTTCGCTTCAAGCGATCCTCACCGCTGCCTCGCGCGGTGAAGCGCTGACGCGGCAATTGCTGACCTTTTCGCGTCGCCAGACGCAAAATCCACGGACCGTGCATCTCGGCCAGACTGTCACAGCGTTTCATGACGTGCTTGCGAGTTCGGCGCGCGGCAAGATCGATCTGCGCATAGATATCCCGCAAGACGTCTGGCCTGTCTCGATCGACATTCCCGAATTCGAACTGGCGCTGGTCAACCTAGTGGTCAACGCGCGCGATGCCATGCCCCAAGGCGGCTCAATTACAGTGTCGGCGGAAAACGTGACGCTGCGCGGCACCGAAACCGCCGATTCTCTCAAGGGGGAATTTGCGGCGCTGACGACCAACGATACCGGGGCTGGCATCCCGCCCGAAGTACTGCCGAAGATCTTTGAACCGTTTTTCACGACGAAAAGTCCCGACAAGGGGACGGGCCTTGGACTCTCGCAAGCGTACGGATTCGTGCAGCAATCGGGTGGAGGAATCGCTGTCCGCAGCCAGGTCGGCCGGGGAACGCGGGTCACGCTTTATTTGCCGCGCAGCCATGCCGCCGTCACGGCTGTCATTCCCGAAACGACCACCCAGTCGTATGGCGAAGGCCAGACCATCCTTGTTGTCGAGGACAATCCGGATGTGAAGACGGTGGCCACCACGCTGCTGGAGCAGCTCAACTACCACACCGTGGCTGTCGATAACGCAAAATCCGCACTCGATTTTCTGGCGGCCGGAAAATCCGTGGACATGGTGTTCTCCGACGTGATGCTGCCCGGCGATCTCGACGGTCTTGGACTGGCCAAAACGATCGGCAAACGCTACCCGCAAATCCCGGTCCTGCTTACGAGCGGCTACGCGAAGGCGCTCAGCGGCCAGCACGGGATGCCGATCCTGCGCAAGCCCTATCAGATTTCCGCTCTGGCCGAAGCCGTGCGCTCGACGCTCGAGGCGGGCCGCAACCAGTCATAGCAGCACGCGACAAATCTTGGGCTTCCGCCCGTGGCGCGGGGAATGATAGCGTTGACGCGTCCGGGGTACGTGCTGCAACCGCGATCCGCCCGTCTGCAATCAAAAAATGGACGGCAGATCCGCTGACGGGAGGTCAGACATGAGCCTATCGCGACTGATCAAGCCACTATTGTTGAGCGGAGCGCTTTTGTTCGGCGCGCTTGCATCGCAAGTGCGGGCGGAAGAACTGCGTGTCGGCTTTATTGCGCCGATGACCGGCCTCTTTGCCCAGGTCGGAAAGGACATGGT
>DASRAF010000371.1:0-6233 GCA_035638295.1 Pseudolabrys sp. | reverse complement strand
GGTACTCATCCGCACGCGGCATCGCGCTGGTGGCCGCCAAAGTTACGCTTTGCTTCGGCCCGGTCAGAACGCCGACAGGCGTGCTTGAGTTTGCCTTAGCAACGACGCTGCGAATATCTTCAAGGGAAATATTGCGAGCGGCGGCCTCAGTTGGATTGACCTGAACGCGGACAGCAAATTTCTGCGCACCATAGACAAGCACCTGGGCCACGCCCGGTAGTTGCGAGATCTGTGGCGCCAGAACGGTTTCGGCATAGTCGTCGACCGTCGACAGCGGAAGCGTCTCCGACCGCAGGGCGATATAGAGCACCGGAAAGTCGCCCGGGTTCACTTTGCGGAACGACGGCGGAATCGTCATTTCGATCGGCAGCAGGCGCGCGGCAGTCGCGAGCGCTGTCTGCACGTCAAGCGCCGCGCCGTCGATATTGCGGCCAAGGTCGAATTGAATGGTGATCTGCGCGAGGCCGAGCGAGGACGACGAATTCATCGACGAGATGCCGGAAATCGTCGAGAGCTGCCGCTCTATTGGCGAGGCGACCGATGACGCCATGGTCTCCGGGCTTGCACCGGGAAATTGTGCCGTGATTTGAATTGTCGGAAAGTCGACCGCGGGCAGCGCCGCAACCGGCAGCAGCCGATAGGCAAAGATGCCGAAAACGATCAACGACGCCGTCATCAGCGTCGTCAGAACCGGGCGGCGGATACAGGTTTCAGAAATGTTCATGGATCAGCTGCCCGCGACCTTGGGCGTGCGTGGGTTAACGCGGGTGCCTTTCGACAGCAGTAACTGTCCTTCAGTCACAACGGTTTCGCCGCCATTGAGGCCGGACGAGATCACGCTTTCACCGCCGACCTGGCGTTCGACTTTGACGGGCTGCAGCTGCGCAATGCCGTCCTGGATCACAAACACGAAAGTGCCGCTCTGGCTTATCTGCACAGCATTGGCGGGCACCACGACGCCCTCCTCGTTGCGCAGCGTCATCTCGGTGCTGACCAGTGTGCCCGGCCAGAGCAACTCATCCTGGTTCGGCATGGTCGCGCGGACCATCGCCATGCCCGTCGAAGGATCGACGGTGTTTTCGATCATCGTCACTTGGCCGGTGGCACGCTTCTGCTCGCCCGGCACGATGGCCTCGACGGTCGCAGTCTCCGCCGCAATGGCCTTGCGGATATCGGGCAGGTTTTTTTGCGGCACGGTGAAGCTGACATAGACCGGGACCATCTGGTTGATCGTCGCCATCGGCGATGTGTCGGCCTGACGGACGAAATTTCCGACCTTGACGTTGGCCATGCTGATGCGGCCGGAGATCGGCGCCCGGATCGTGCAGAAGCTGAGCTGCACTTTTAGATTCTCGAGCTGCGCACGATTTGATTCCGCCGTGGCACGCGACACGTTGACCGCTGTTTGCGCGTTGTTCAGCGTCACGATCGGCGTTGCGTTTCTGGCGGCGAGATCCGTGTAGCGCTCGACGTCGCGTTGCGCCTGCTCAAGCGTGGACTGCGCGCCATCGATGACGGCTTGCACCCGCTTCATGTCGGCTTCGATCTGCCGGCAATCGAGCGTGAACAGCAGGTCACCTTTCTGCACAGTCGCGCCATCACGGAAATGAACCGCGGTAATCGTTGTGTCGACTTGCGTCTTGATCGCAACACTGGCGATGGGCGTGACGTTGCCGAGGGCGGTCAACCGGACCGGCATGGTTTTGCGTTCAGCAACCGCGGTCTCGACCGGAACGGCGCGGGCCTGTGGGGAACGCGCGGCGGCGCCGTCCGTGGACCAGATGCCACGAGCGAGCACAACAATGCCAATCAGGGCGACGACTGCCCCGCCAAGGAGCCATTTTCGGTTGATCATCGGCAATTTTCGGTCCGGACTCATCTGGGCCTGCCCGGACGCTCCCTAGTCCGCGGAATGGCTTGTTTCACATCAATTTGGGGCCGCGTTAGCGCCTTACCTAGCATATAAACGTTACTGAGTGCATATCCCTGCGGTCTCCTATAAACACGGGAAATACTGCGTTATTCGCCCGTCCGGAACCCCTGAAAATCCATGAGAATTGCCACCTGGAACGTCAACTCCATCCGCCAGCGCATGGACAACCTGCAGGCTTGGCTCAGGGAACGACAACCGGACATTGTCTGCCTGCAGGAGATCAAATGCACCGATGATGCCTTCCCGCGCGAGCCTTTGGAGGCGCTCGGTTACAATGTCGCGGTGCACGGCCAGAAAACTTTCAACGGCGTCGCGCTGTTGTCCAAGCTTCCGTTCGATGAAGTCGCGCCGGGATTGATCGGCGATGAAGCCGATGTGCAGGCACGCTTCCTGGAAGCAATCGTCTCCACTAAAGCCGGCGCGCTGCGCGTGATCAGTCTTTATCTGCCCAATGGCAATCCGCCGAACACCGATAAATATGCCTACAAGCTCAACTGGATGACACGTCTCATTAATTTCTCGCATGAGCGACTTAAACTGGAAGAACCGATGCTGCTTGCGGGCGACTTCAACGTCATCCCGACTGCCGCTGATGCGCGTCGCCCGGACGCCTGGAAGAACGACGCACTGTTTCTGCCGCAGACCCGGGAAAAATTTCGCGCGCTGGTCAATCTCGGACTGACGGATGCGCTACGTGCTGTGAGCGATGAATCCGACCTCTATACCTTTTGGGACTATCAGGCTGGCGCCTGGGCCAAGGACGACGGTATCCGCATTGATCATCTGTTGTTGTCGCCGCAGGCCGCGGACCGGCTGGTCGATGCCGGTATCGACCGTCACGTGCGTGGATGGGACAAACCCTCCGACCACGTGCCGGTCTACCTCGATCTGGATATAGAAGGCCGCTGACGGGCGGCAAGGACAAGCGGCAAGCGCCCTACTCGCGCCGCGTCTCCAGCCAGTGGCGCAGATAGACTGCAGCCAATGCGCGCTCGTCTTCGTTCGCCTGTCGCATGGCGCTGTCGTAGAGCTTCGTGATCCAGGCCTGATCGGGACGCGCATTGTCCTTGGCGAGCGCAAGCCACATCAGTCCGCGCGCGGCCTGCCGCGGCACGTGATCGCCTTCGAACAGCATGGCGCCGAGCATCGCCTGCGCTTCGCATTGGCCTTTCTGCGCTGAGAGACCGAACCATCGCGCCGCCTGACGCGGGTCGCGCGGGGCGCCGGTGCCATTGAGATAGAGCCGCGCCAGAAAATATTGCGCGTCCGGATCGCGGAAGTACGACGCTGCGTAGTTGAACATCTCTCGCGCGCGCTGCGGATCGCTCTTGACCTCGGTCTTCGGAATGCCCTCGAGGTAGTAGTGCCCGAGCGCGACGAACGCACTGGCGACGAAGCGCGCCTGCGGCGTGTCTGGATTGTCGTCGGCGTGGCCGTCGGCGATGCGGCGGAAATATTCGAACGCCTTGAGATCGTTCTGCGCGACGCCGTCGCCTTCCGCATACATGCGGCCAAGCTTCCACTGCGCGAGCGCATGGCCCTTCTCGGCGGCGTATTCGAGCGAGTTCACCGCCTTGACGGTCTCGCCGGCCTTGAGCCAGTTCGCGCCCGAACGGAAAGCTTCCATCGGCGACATCGGCGGCGGACCGACGCTTGGATCGGTCTTGCTGCCGTCGAGCGCGTGTGCGGGCGCCGCGGCCAAAAGGCCGCCAATCAAAAGCGCGCGCAACGTGCCCTCAAATGTCCGCATAGCACTCTTTCTCACCGGCCCCACCAGGATGCGTCACCGCGCCGTTGACGGCGGGACCCACCTGCTGGGCGTACTTCCACAAATACCCGGATCCGTATTCGTTCTCACGCGGCTTCCATTGCGCCTTGCGCTTGGCGAGCTCGTCGGCGGACAGTTTCACGTCCAGCGAACCCTTCACCACGTCGATCTCGATGATGTCGCCATCGCGGATCAGCCCGATCGGGCCGCCGATCGCCGCCTCCGGCCCGACATGGCCGACGCAGAAACCGCGCGTGGCGCCTGAGAACCGTCCATCGGTGATCAGCGCGACCTTTTCGCCGGCGCCCTGGCCATAAAGGGCGGCCGTGGTCGACAGCATCTCGCGCATGCCGGGACCACCGCGCGGCCCCTCGTAGCGGATCACCAAGACGTCGCCGCCCTTGTATTTGCGGTGCTTCACCGCCTCGAAGCAGGCTTCCTCGCCGTCAAAGCAACGCGCCGGGCCGCTGAACTTGAGCGTCTTCATGCCGGCGATCTTCACGATCGCGCCTTCGGGCGCGAGATTGCCTTTGAGCCCGACCACGCCACCTGTCGGCATCAACGGCTTATTGGCCGGATACACGACGTCCTGGTCGGGATTCCATTTCACTTTCTTCAGATTTTCGGCGATCGTGCGCCCCGTTACCGTCAGGCAATCGCCGTGCAGGTAGCCGTGATCCAGCAGCGTTTTCATCAAAAGAGGCACGCCCCCAGCTTCGAACATATCCTTGGCGACATAACGGCCGCCCGGTTTCAAATCTGCGACATAAGGAGTCTTTTTGAAGACTTCGGCCACGTCGAACAGCGTGAACTCGATTCCGCATTCATTCGCGATCGCCGGTAAATGCAGCGCAGCATTTGTCGAGCCACCGCTTGCTGCGACAACCGCCGCGGCATTTTCCAGCGCCTTGCGGGTCACAATGTCGCGCGGGCGGATGTTCTTGACGATCAGGTCCATGATCATCTCGCCGGCGAGCATGCAGAACTTGTCGCGGATTTCGTACGGCGCGGGCGCGCCCGCCGAATAAGGTAGCGCAAGCCCGATGGCTTCCGATACCGTCGCCATGGTGTTCGCGGTGAATTGTGCACCGCAGGCACCGGCGGATGGACAGGCGTTCTGCTCGAGAATGTCGAGTTCTTCGTCGGACATCTGCCCGACGGAATGTTTGCCGACCGCCTCGTACACGTCCTGAATGGTGACGGGCTTGCCCTTGAACGTGCCGGGCAAGATCGAGCCGCCGTAGATGTAGATCGCCGGCACGTTCAGACGACACATCGCCATCATCATGGCGGGCTGTGATTTGTCGCAGCCGGCCAGGCCGATCAGCGCATCGTAGGCGTGGCCGCGCACGGTCAGTTCGACACTGTCCGCGATCACCTCACGCGAGGGCAGCGACGCTTTCATACCGGCGTGGCCCATCGCAATGCCGTCCGTCACCGTGATCGTGCAGAATTCGCGCGGCGTGGCGCCGACTGCGGCGACGCCCTTTTTCACAACCTGCGCCTGACGCATCAGCGCGATGTTGCATGGCGCTGCTTCGTTCCAGCAGGTGGCGACGCCGACGAAAGGTTGGTGGATTTGCTCGGTGGTCAGACCCATCGCGTAATAGAAGGCGCGATGTGGTGCGCGATCCGGCCCTTCGGTGGCGTGCCGGCTCGGAAGTTTCGTCTTCAAACTGCTCTTGACGTCCATCGGTCCTGTCGCCCAGCCCCGGTTATCGCTGCCGGGTCGACCCAACCGGCGGTACAAAGGCGGCCGGTTTGGCGGGCATCGATGTGGTTGAATGGTATGGCCGAATCGCGGCGCGGCTTGGGCTAACCTCCTCACTCGGTTAAATGTTCTAAAACTGTTGCAAAGTCGTCACAGGTGTAGGTAAGCGGCAACACTTCTTATGTCGCTGTGGGCCAAGCGTTATCGCCATGCTGTTTGTCGAGGCCTTGGGCAGGCCTATCGTCTTTTTCCACATTTCCCCCTCGCAATTAAGGCGAAGGCGATGGCGCGCCAGGTGGCGCAACATTGTTCCTTCTACGCCAGTCGACCCGGGCGCCTTATGGCGCGCCATCGCGGCGTCTTCCTTACTGCGCTGGTTGCGCTTTACGTGGACCATCCGTTGTCCCCGCCGGGCATCGCGTTTTGGGCGAAGCAAAACGGCGGGCGGTCGAACCCCGGTGCTCGTATTGGCCGCCGGGCAGAGCTCCCGGCGCCGCCCGGGTGCAGGAGGAGCATCCTCTCCCGGCCGCGGGCGCCGCATCCGATCCCACCCGCATGACGCCTCATGAGAGCGCCCTCTGGCGGACCGGACGTGGTTAGGAATAATATCATATAGGATTAAAGTCAAGATGCGCACTGCCGATGACGGGTCATTGCCTCACCACTATCGTCATGGCCGGGCTTGTCCCGGCCATCCACGTCTTTTTAGCTGGCAGGTTGTTAAGAGCCCCCGACAAGCGCGGGCATGACGGTGGACACGCCAAGAACGAGCGCTTCCCTGGAATGACAATCTGCAAGGAATGTGTAGCTTGCGGCGATGC
>DASRAF010000370.1:0-2483 GCA_035638295.1 Pseudolabrys sp. | reverse complement strand
CGGTCGCCGGCCTGCTGGTGACGACCGAGGCCATGGTCGCGGAAGCGCCGAAGAAGCAGACGCCTCCCCCGCCCATGCCGGGCGGCGGCGGGATGGGCGGAATGGACTTCTAAGTCCGTTCACCCAACACAACGTCAAACGACGAAGGGCGCGGTGCAAGCCGCGCCCTTCGGCTTTGGGAACCATACAAACCATCGGCCACTTATCTTATGGCCGCGCGAGTGCGGAAAAATTCGGTTCGAAGCGAATGATGCAAGAGATCCTTCGGTGGATGGCTTCGCTTTGCGTCACGGGATCGGGTCTTGTGATTGCCGCGCGGGTGCGACCTCTGCTCATGGGTTGGGCATTCGTGGGGCTTAGCGTCGGGTCTCTCAGTTGGATCGTGGTGGGTTATCTATCCACTGACTACGCGCTTCTGGCGCAGAACTTCGTGATTACCTTGATCAACACGGTCGGAATTTATCGTTGGCTGATCTGGAAGGGAAAGGTCTGATCGAGACATGAGTCAGAAACGTTTGGCCGTAACGGAACGGCTGTGCCGGAACGAGTTCGGCGCCCACTCTTTCATCGGGATATTCCGGTTGCGACCATAGTGCCGGCGATCGCGGCAGAACTCCGCCGCAAAGGCGCCACGCAGCAACCCCGCAAACGAATTCGATCGTACCCGGTGGCTTTCGGTACTCCGGCAGACGGAAAACACGGTATTGAACTTCGACCAGGCCGTGTACGGTAACGCCCGCGTCGCACATAGCTCCAAGCCGTGGCGCACCGCGAGTCGTCGCAGCTCCAACGGTGATGCGTGATCCGTTGGCGGCGCATCGTGCCCGCGTCGATCAGGCGTTTGAGGCGAAACATCGGATTCCAGGGATGCGGAGAGATGACGACGAGTCGCCCATCAGCGGTCAGCACGCGGCTTATCCCGGCGAGCGCGGCCGGTTGATCGGGAAGATGTTCAAGCACGCCGATGAGCAGGATGAGTTCAAACTGATCGCGGCAATTCATGCAGAAATCCGCTGCATTGCCGACTCGAAACCGCAAAGATGTTCTAGCCGCGTTCCGTCGAGCGCGTGCGATCATCGCGGGGCTGACATCGATACCGATCCCAAGCGCGATGCCATCGGCAATGTGAAGCAGTGTCTGCCCCGTCCCGCAGCCGAGATCGAGCACACGCGGTCGATGCAGATCGCGGCAAAGCGTACGCAAATATCCAATGCGGGCCGCAAATTCCGGCGCGCGCGCCGAAGCCGGACCCTGCTGCGCATCCCAGATTTCAGCGACAGAATCGAACCGCTGGCTCATATCCGCCAGTGGTTCGGCGGCGTGCGCATAGCTCCGGTCAGCTCTCAAGCCGCCCGCCGCGATGATTCGCCCACAGAGCGCGGGTGGCTATCACTCGCATCGGCAATGCCGACCCGCCCGCGGTAGACCATGTCCCAGCCCTTCCAGCCGGTAAATCCCAGGATGCAGACCACGATCAGCGACAGCACCAGGCCTTTCGGCACGACCGCGGCGGCTCCTTCCGTGTAGCGGGCGTACCAGTTGTAGAGCTCGATCAGCACGACGACCACGTTGCCGCCGGCGTGCAACCACGCATCCTTGAACGTGCGGAGCTGCGCTTCGCCGAGAACGTCGATCAGACCGGCAACCGCGGCCAGCGCTGCCATCACCAGCCCGGCGCCAAGCAGCCACATCGTCGCTGTCACCCAGCCTGCATTGCCGGTTTGCCAATAGACGAGGTCGCACACGAAGGTCGCAATGAAAAACGCGATCGGAAACGGGATGAGCATCGGGTGAATGGGATGACCCGCAATACTCGCTGTGCTGCGCGGGTTTGCCATAGCAAATCTCCTTCGATTCTAAGGCAATAGCAGCAACATCCGACTGCGACCCTGAGTTCCTCGCGATGTTCACAAGCTGACAATGGCCGCGGCCGGTAAGTCGCAGACCCGACACAATAGGCCGCGCGTTCTTGCCGGCACTTCCCCTGGAACCGGAATAAATCAACGCTGTTACGTTCATGGCCCCTGCGCCGCCTTGGCGCAGATTCATGGGGACGACAATGAACGACCATTCCGAACGTCATGGCGGCTGAGCAATCCAAGCCGAAAGGGCCTGATCTCACGCGCGGCGTGCCCATTGGCGACGTTGCCGATGGCGGCATGGTGGGGGGGCATGTGGGCGACGACGCCGTGCTTCTGGCGCGCCGTGGCGATGAATTATTCGCGATCGGCGCGACGTGCTCCCATTACGGCGGCCCGCTCGCCGAAGGATTGATCGTCGGTGACACCGTGCGGTGTCCCTGGCACCATGCGTGCTTCAGCCTGCGTACCGGTGAAGCGGTGGCAGCGCCCGCCTTCAACCCGATGCCGTGCTGGCGCGTGGAAAAGCGCAATGGCACGGTGTTCGTGCGCGAAAAGATCGAGCCCGCCGACGCGCGCCCCGCCGGCAAGGCTCGAGGCTCGAGCGCCAAGCCTGAACGCGTG
>DASRAF010000369.1:0-5132 GCA_035638295.1 Pseudolabrys sp. | reverse complement strand
GATGCGATTCTGATCGTCCTGCCCGGACGCGACGTCGAGCCGGCACTGTCGTTCCGCTGAAGCATTGATCACCCGGCGCTGCAAGGCGCCGTTGTCATGCAAAAACGCGGTCGAATGCAAGACTGTTGTAGTAGGGGAAGCCCAATCCGATGCCGAGCTGCTTGCGGCCGGACTGCAGGGCGCGACGGGCGACATGGTGATCGCGCGCCACGCGCATGAGATTCGGGAGCTGGCTGGGTTGCTGCAGCACCGAGCGCAGCACCGCCGGCACGTCCGGCGTGCCGTCGCGGCGCAGCCCGAGCGTTGCTGCCGGCGGCAGCATTCTGTGTGCGGAATCGAGGATGACCCGGCACGCGGCAAACGGAATATTGTGCGCGGCGGCAACTTCGGCCGCGATGTGCGATTCCATGTCGACGGCCGCCGCGCCGGTCTCGTCGTGCAACTGGAATTTATCTTCCGGCCTGGCGATGACATTGTTCGTGCCGACGACATTTGCGTGAATGGCGCCGGGAAGGATTTCCAGCAGCCGCTGCGCCCAGGCGAGATCGGTCGCAATCACATCCTCGCCATTCGCGACTCCGGATGCGACGACCCAATCCCCCGCGGCGAGGTGCGGCGCGAGGCCGCCCGCTATTCCGAAGCTGATGATTCCCGAAGCGCCGCGCTCGATCGCGGCGCGCAGCGCCGCCCGCAACCCCGAGCCCTGATTGCAAAGTACCGACACCCCCGGACCGCGCGCTATGCCGGCTTCAAGTGCTAAACATGTAACGGCAACGACGCCCGCTTGTCCCGACATCCGCACCCCGCTTCCCAACGGCATTTATCCCAAAGGGAGCCCCCATGGTCAACGCCGCAACCCCCAGAAAACACGCAGTTTCCTTAACATCTTGGGGGATGTTGCTCCTTCAGCACGCCATTGGCGCGGTGCGCCCGGCATGACACGTCAGCGCCGAGGCGGTACCATTTTCGCCAACCCTGTGCATAAAAAGACGGAACTTCCGAGCGTCTTTCGGAGACTTGTATGAGTTTTGATGTCGATAAGCTGTTCGCCGAGGCGGACGCCGACCGGTATGGATTGCACGCCCGCTATCTGAATGAGCAGATGGTCCGCGTCTTGAAGACGATTGGCTTCGATCGGGCGTACCAGCGCGGCAAAGGTCAATATTTATACGACCGCGAGGGCTTCCAGTACCTCGACCTGCTCAGCGGGTGGGGTGTGTTCGCCCTGGGACGCAACCATCCGGTCGTGAACGACACTCTGCGGAAAGTCCTCGCCAGCGACTTTCCAAACCTCGTCCAAATGGATGTGTCGGCTCTTGCCGGTGCGCTTGCCGAGCGTCTGCTGCGCTACGTACCGCACCTCGAGAAGGTGTTCTTTGCCAATTCGGGGACCGAATCGGTCGAGACCGCGATCAAGTTTGCACGTGCGGCAACAAGTCGCGACGGGATTGTCTATTGCAGCCACGCCTTCCATGGTCTGACCAACGGCTCGCTATCGCTGACCGGCGACAAGATCTTCCGCGATGGCTTCGGCCCGCTTTTACCCGGCTGTGTCGAAGTGCCGTTCAACGATCTCGGCGCGCTGGAAGAGGCGCTGGCTTCGAAAAAAATCGCGGCGTTCGTCGTTGAGCCGATCCAGGGCAAAGGCGTCAGCGTCGCGGCCGACGACTATCCGCGCTCGGCGGTCGAGCTTTGTCGCAAACATGGCACGTTGTTCGTCGCCGACGAAATTCAAACCGGATTGGGACGAACCGGGCGCTTCCTCGCCTGCGAGCATTGGGGTATCGAGCCTGACATGGTTCTCCTGTCCAAATCGCTGTCCGGCGGGCAGGTCCCTTCCGGCGCGGTGCTGACACGCAAATGGATCTTCGACAAAGTCTTCGATCGCATGGATCGCGCCGTGGTCCACGGCTCGACATTCTCGAAGAATGATCTCGCCATGGCGGCCGGCCTTGCCACTCTCGAGGTGATCGAGTCCGAAAAGCTGATGCAGAACGCCGAACAGAAAGGCGCGCGCCTGCTCGCGACCTTCGAGCGCATGATCGGGCGTCACGAGCTCGTCAAGGAAGTGCGCGGCAAAGGGCTGATGATCGGCATCGAGTTCGGCGCGCCTCGCTCGCTGAAGCTCAAGGCATCGTGGAATTTGGTCGAGACGGCGAACAGCGGATTATTCTGTCAGTTGATCGTGATTCCTCTGCTGAAGGAACACAGGATCCTGTCGCAAGTTGCAGGACACGGGAATCACACGATCAAGCTGCTGCCGCCGCTGATCATAACGGACGAAGATTGTGACTGGATCGAGCGGTCTTTCGAAGCGGTCATCGCGGACGCGCATCGCGTCCCGGGCGCCATCTGGTCGCTTGGCAAGACGCTGGTCGAGAATGCGGCGCGCGCACGCGCGCGCGGCTAGGCGTCACGCACGCGCGCTGCTGTTCTTGAGCGCCGCCGCCGCGAGCGCATAGCCACCCTGTGCGCCGTCGACAAAATGAACGTGCTTCGGATTGGTCGGCGACGGCGTGAAGCAGGTCACCATCGCCGAGTCCTGCCGATGCATGCCGTACCGGACCACGCCTTTGGCGGCTGCCGCTTTCAGAAAAGTTTCGATTTCAGCGATCAACTGCGGCGTACAATCGAGCACCATGCGCAGCGAATCGTCGAACTTGCGGAAGTCTGAATTCTCGACGACCTGCTGCGTGTACTTCGCCGGTACGAAGCCGCCGACGGGCACGCCGAGCCGCATGATGAGGAAATAGAGAAAGGTCGCGGCCAGGACCTTGGCCTTGCGCGCACGGACCGATTCACCGGCGCGGCGCGACGCGCGAGCTTCAAGATCGTAGCCCTGAGGTGGCCATTTGAGGCGCAAGCCTGCACCCGTGACAGGGCGCGACGCATCCGGCGTATTCTCAACGATGCGGGTGATGGCCTCGACTGCAGCGCGGAAATCTTGGCCGCGCGCATCCGGTCCGGGAACAACGACAAGCGAAAGAATTTGACCACGTTGTGAGGGGATCAATTCATAGCGGCACGACAAGCCGGACAAATCCGGATGGGCGCCGGGCGGGGCGGGCGGCACGGCGATCTCGCCACGTTTCATTGCGGCATCGGCCCAGGAGAGACCGCCGCCTGAAAACATGGCGATGCTGATATTGTCGGAGGGCACATAGCGAGCGACGCGAACGTCGTTGCCGCGCGCTCGGATGTCGGCGACCGAAACCATTCCGATGCGCAGGTTCAGATCGAGGTCTTCCTTCACCCAGGTTGCGGTCTCGGCGAGTGCCTGCCGGGCAAGGGCCGCATCCGAGGACGGCACAGCAAAGCTCGCGCCGTCACCGCCGAAGACGAAAGGGAAATCGCGGTTCTTCAACGCATTGGCGACCGACGCGATCACCGCGGCGCCGGCCATGTTGACGGCCTTGTACCGGTTCTGGCGGATGGCCTCGGTCGATTGCTGGACATCGGCGACACCCACCACCCAGTCGCCCGGCATCGGCGTGAAGCAGGTTTCATCCGCGACGTTGGTGAAGTCGCGAAACACCGGCAGAAATTCGTAGAAATCGGTGGATTCGGACGCGTCCATACTGAATCGATAGCACCATTGGCGGTCTTGCCACAAAGATGGCGCGCGCCGGTGCTTCAATCATCCGGCGGAATGACAACAACGATGCTAAACGGTGGTGAATGCGATGTGCTAGTGGTCGGCGGGGGTCCCGCCGGCTCGACCATTGCCGCATTGCTCGCGCAAAAGAACAAACACGTCGTCGTCCTGGAAAAAGAACATTTTCCGCGCTTCCACATCGGTGAATCGCTGCTCCCGCTGAATTTGCCGCTATTCGACCGGCTGGGAATTACCGACGATGTTCACCGCATTGGCGTCTACAAGCCCGGCGCCGAGCTTGTTTCCGACGCGCATAACGCGGCCACGACGTTTCGATTTGCCGAGAATCCTTATCTGAGCGTCGGCCACAGTTATCAGGTCAGGCGTGGCGAGTTCGACAAATTGCTGCTTGACAACAGCCGGCGCCTCGGCGCGGAGGTGTTGGAGGGCGCTCGCGTGTCCGATGTCACGCTTGATGGCAATCAGGGTCCGCGCGTTGTGGCGTTGAACGATAAGGGCACAGCGACCGAGTGGTCGGCCCGATTTCTTGTCGACGCGACCGGTCGCGACACGCTGCTCACAAGCAAGCTTGGACTGAAGCGCATCAACAAGCAAAACAACACCGCGGCGGTGTTTGGACATTTCCGAAACGTTCCTCGCCGCTCCGGCGACAAGGAAGGAATGATCACCGTCTATCTGTTCGAGCACGGCTGGTTCTGGATGATCCCATTGCCCGATGAGGTGATGAGCGTCGGCGTGGTGGGCACGCAGGCTTTTTTCAGGGAAAGAAACGCCAACCTCGAAACGCTCTTTGCGAGTGCCGTGGCCGAAACTCCCAGCCTTGCGTCTCACATGAAGAATGCTGAGCGGATCGGTCCGCTGACCGCGTGTGCCGACTACTCATATGACTCGCAGTCTTACGTCGGAAAAAGCCATATCCTTGTCGGCGACGCCGCTGCCTTCATCGATCCGCTGTTTTCAAGCGGCGTCATGATGGCGATGAGCAGTGCGGCTTACGGGGCAACTATCGTGGAGGAGCTGCTTGATGGTCGCGGTTCACGCGAGCGGCTTGTGCGCGACTATGAGAGCAAGATCCGGCACAGTCTCAATTCGCTGTCCTGGCTGATCTACCGGATCAATTCACCGCTGTTGCGCGATATCTTCATGTCGTCGTTCGATCTATTCAATACGCGCCACGAACTGATCACGATATTGGCAGGCGATTTCTACGAGACTCGCTCCTGGCTGTCGCCGCTGCGGCGCCTGCAGCTTGCCTATGGCTGCCTGTATGTCCTCTCGAAATTCGGCTTCCGCGTCGGCCACGCCAACACTGCACTCAGCAGCTGAACCCGACCGTGGCGCATCCGCATCCGCGCGTGCCTCCGGCTATTCCGGTGGCATGGAAGTTGCTATCGTTTATTCTAGAAAACAGAAACAACGCGGGGGCGACGCATGCGATTTCACAAACCAGTGGCTGTAGCGACAACTGTGGCCGCAATCTGCGCAGGCGGAGCCGTGCTGGCGCAGCAACAGCCGC
>DASRAF010000368.1:0-2179 GCA_035638295.1 Pseudolabrys sp. | reverse complement strand
AAACAGCGTAATGAATTCGCGACGTTTCACTGACAGTGGCTCCCGTGCTTCGACCAAAAGGTAGCACACCTCGGTACGCCAGGAGACTGCTGCACTGCGGGATTTACTGCGGTCCAATGTCCGCTTTGGGTCGATCCTGTTGAAAAAGGCCTCGTGAATATCGACGAATCATGATTCCGGTTTCCTGACGCTTTCAGCGACGGGGGACGGTCATGATGGGTCGCCAGACGGTCGATCAGAGCCAGCTATTCTATCTTTTCAACCTCGAAGAACAGATTCCAGCGGATCATCTCCTACGCCGGCTCAACTCAATCGTCACGCGGGTGCTGGTCGATCTTCGCGAGAAGCTGGCGCCGTTCTACAGCGACATCGGGCGGCCCTCGATCGATCCTGAGCTGATGATCCGGATGCTCATTGTCGGCTACTGCTACGGCATCCGCTTTGAACGGAAGCTGTGCGAAGAGATCAAACTTCATCTCGGTTATCGTTGGTTCTGCCGCCTCCAACTCGATGACAAGGTTCCCGATCATTCTACGTTCTCGGTTAATCGCCACGGCCGGTTTCGCGATAGCGACATCTTGCGCCAGGTGTTCGAGGCGGTGGTCCGTGCCTGCATGGACGCAGGCCTTGTGAAGGGCGAGGGCTTTGCGGTTGATGCAAGCGTCATCGAAGCCGATGCCAGCCGTTATCATGGCAAGGCTCCAGGCGAGATTGACTGGTCGGCACCCGAGCGCCAGACGCGCGCAGTCGCGGAGTTCCTTACGGCCTTCGATGACGAAGGAGCTGACGCGGACCGCAAGCCGCCAAAGGTGATCTCACCAGTAGACCCGTGCTCGGCCTGGACCGCGAAAGCCAACAAGCGCGTCCAGTTCGGCTACGGGCTCAATTACCTGATCGACATTGATTACGCGGTTATCGTCGACGTGGAGGCCACGCCGGCCCGTACTTATGACGAGGTCGCTGCGACAAAGACGATGATCAAGCGGACGGACGAGCGATTGGGGCTCAAGCCCGAACGGCTCGCCGCTGACACAGCCTACGGCACTGGCAAATTCCTCCATTGGGTTATCGGTAACGGCATCACGCCGCACATCCCTGTTTGGGACATGAGCAAGCGAGAAGAGGGCATCCTGTCGCGCGCCGACTTTACCTTCGATCGGCAGCGTGACCTCTACATCTGCCCTCACGGTAAGTTTCTCAGGACGACCGGGACGGTGCACGATGGTAGGACCATCGTTTATCGCGCGAGCACCCGCGACTGCGGTGCATGTCCGGCCAAGCCCAAGTGCACTCCTAATATGACCTTTCGAAAGATCCCGCGCGACGTGCATGAGGACGCACGGGATGCGACGCGCGCCTTGATCGGTACACCCGAGTTCGCCAAATCCCGCAACGAGCGCAAGAAGGTCGAGATGCGTTTTGCGCACCTGAAGACACACCACGGTTTCGAGCGTATGCGGTTGCGGGGCCTTTCCGGTGCACGCGACGAATTCCACCTTGCCGCCATCGTGCAGAACTTGAAGACACTCGCCAACTATATCTGGCGGCCATTGCTGAACATCCCAGTTGCATGCGTCGCCTGAGCGTCAGTGGCGTCCAACCCAGAGCAGTTGGACGCCACGTTTAACTCGCTAGCAGGCCTAAAATACTCAATCGGAAGGGCTTGGTGAGGTCATCGACGACTTTTTCAACACCATCGACCCATTTCGGTCAGGGCAGACAAAAGTTGCTGTGATGCACAACGACCGTTTTCTTCTTCAACGATGTAGTAGGGGCGCTCGTTAGGAAGAGGCGAACCCACGGGGCGACGCGAGTTCATCACATTGCTCGGCGTCGTGAGGGTGCCGGTTGCGCGCGCGGGCGGCGTCGGTGTCTCGACGGTTGCGCGCACCAGCCAAAACGACGGGCGTACTTTCAGGCCGATCGCTAACGGTGGAGCGATCGCTGGCGGCCTTCCCGCGGCCAGCTTGACCGGCGTATGCTTGTCGCCGGAAGTCAGATCAACCGGAGGCATGCTCATGACTCCTCGGTGGCTGCTGTGGCCCTTCCTCGTTTTATTGGCCTCAATCATTTCCGCGTCGCCACAGGATTGGCCGTCCAAGACCGTCACAGTGGTCGTCCCGTTCACGCCGGCAGGCTCGACCGACCTGCTCGCGCGCATTGCGGCGCAGGTTTGGGA
>DASRAF010000367.1:0-5104 GCA_035638295.1 Pseudolabrys sp. | reverse complement strand
TCGCCCAGTAATTCCATCGGGCCCTGCCCCTCAAGGGTCTATCATAATCCTGCTTTAGCGTGACAAATATGAGGCACAAGCGCGTTTCGCCATCGCCGGCTACCGCCGACATTGCGGTCAAATCGGCTGAATTTCGCAGAATTCGCTTGGCCGCTGTCGCTTTGACCCAAAATCGGACAGCGCAATACTCCCATTCCCATCTGCATGTCCGCCGCGGCCGGTTTGTGCCGAACAGGATGGGTTGGTATCGAGCGCCCTGCCGCAAGAGTCCTCGACTGGACCAGCAATGACCTCCGCGAACGAAAACAACGCGACACAGGCCGTCACAGCAACGGTCTGGATAGGCTTCGCCATGATGTGCATCGGCATGTTCATGGCGATCCTCGACGTGCAGGTCGTCGCGACATCGCTGGCAACCATCCAGGAAGCGTTGAACATCGCTCAGGACCAGATGAGCTGGATCCAGACGTCGTATTTGATCGCGGAAATCATCGCTATCCCGCTCACCGGATTCCTGACGCGGCTGCTGACGATGCGGTGGTTGTTCGTCGTCGCCGTTTCGATGTTCACGTTTGCGTCGATCGCCTGCGCCATGAGCGGAAATTTCTCGTCGCTGATCTCGTGGCGTATCGTACAAGGGTTTTCTGGCGGCACTCTGATCCCCGTTGTCTTCTCCGCGGTTTTTCTGCTCTTTCCGATCCGGCTGCAGCCGCTTGCAACGACGATTGCCGGCGTTCTCGCCGTCCTCGCCCCTACCGTGGGCCCAGTCGTGGGCGGGTGGATCACCTCGACCTATTCCTGGCATTGGCTTTTCCTGATCAACGTGTTGCCGGGGGTCGTCTCCGCGTCGGTTGCGTCGCTCTCATTGCTAAAAGAGCGCACATCTTTCGATCTGATCCGCCGTTTCGATGTGTTTTCACTCGCGCTAGGCGCGGTCGCACTCGCGGCACTTGAAATAGGAATCAAGGAAGCGCCCAAGCGCGGCTGGACTTCGCCGATCGCCGCCGGCCTCCTCGCGCTCTGCCTTGTCAGCGCGGCGATGTTCGTCATTCTTGTGCTGCGATCGCCAAACCCACTGGTGAACCTGCGGACCTTCCGCGACAGGAATTTTTCGATCGGCTGCCTGTTCAGTTTCGTGCTTGGCACTGGCCTCTTTGGGTCGATCTACCTGATGCCGGTTTTTCTCGCCTATGTCAGGGCCCATAACGCGCTTGAGATCGGCGAGATCATGCTCGTGACCGGCGTTGCCCAGCTGATCGCTGCACCTGTTGCGGCTTTTCTAGTGCGGCGAGTCGACGAGCGCCTTCTGACCGCGGCTGGCTTCCTCCTTTTCGCCATTGGACTAGGACTGAGCACAGTTCAGACCAAGACCACCGATTTTGACGAAATGTTCTGGCCTCAGCTGGTCCGTGGTACCGCCATCATGTTTTGCATTCTTCCCCCTACCCAGCTTGCTCTCGGGCATCTGGCAAAAGCCGCCATCGATGATGCGAGCGGCCTTTTCAATCTGATGCGCAATCTCGGCGGCGCCATTGGAATTGCGCTGATCGACACGGTCATCTACACGCGCGCACCCGAATATGCGCACCGCATCGTCAATCGCCTTATGGCCGGCGATCTCGACACCGCGAAGGAGATTGGCATACCCGCCGAGGCCGTGACGGCAGCGCCACTTGATCCGGAGAAACAGGCGCTTTTGGCATCGCTGGTCGACAGGGTGGCGTTCGTCGACGCGATCAACGACGCATGGGCTCTGGTCGCCGTGCTGACATTTGCCGCGCTCGTCTTCCTGCCGCTCGCACGGCGCGTGTCGACACCGGCGGCAGCAGCGCTGCGCTGACGCGCGGCGCGCCGACCCATTTTTTCGCGACGAAGACCCCGATTTGACCAAAGTCGATGTCGCCGACGATCGCGTGCTAGCAGACATTTCCGTTCCCATTGCGGCCGTAGCCAATACACGGACCTCGCGCGGTCGCCTTGCTGTCGGTCAGCTCGAGGCCGCGATGGACAGTGTAGCCGGGCGCGATTGTGGCGGCGGCACCGCGCATGTCCGCGTGTGGCCGCGATTTGAACCGAATGCGAACGGAGAACTCGAAAATGTCTCCCGCACCATCTCCATGAGCTGGTGGTTATCTCGCCCGATCCAGATTCTGCTGCACCAGCAGACTGAGGAATACAAGAATCAGAACAAGAACCCCGATCAACTCGAGCGTGTGTGGCAAGCAATCATTTCGAAATCGGATTGCACCAGGTAACCGCTCGGCTTACGGCTACTTCTTGGTGTTGGGATCGGGCTTGGCCTTCAGCTGTGCCAGCTCATCGGTCAGCTTCGTCATGGCCGATTTGAGGGTAGCGATCTCGACGCGCGCCGCGGCAAGATCGCGGTTGGCGGCGGTGATTTTTTCCTGGGTCTCGCGCGCAAGCTTGGCCAGAGCCTGCTGCAGAAAGTCGATATTGGACTGAAGGCATCCCGTACGCCGCTCCATCTGCTTTTCGGCAGTGCAGACCTCAAGCCCGCGAATGTCCTGTGCGCCCGCGGGCGATTGCAGGGCATCGAAAAGGATTCCCCCAACAAGCAAAAAATGCGTCGCTACAGGCCATGTGCGTACCCTGAACCGCTCTCGTTCCCATGTCATGACCGAGACCCTACACGATAATGGGCTGACGCGAGCCCTTCCAATCAGGCGGTGTGAGCCGGTACGATGCCCTGTCCTGAGCTTCGGGGGAAGTGAATGAATATTCGGGTTCGTGTTTCAGCTTTTGCACTCGCCATCGTTTCGCTGCCCGTTCTTGCCGCCATCCCGGCCACCGCGCAAGTCCTCAAGACGGTCAAAGACCGGGGCACGCTCAACTGCGGCGTCAGCGAGGGCCTCTACGGTTTTTCCGCACGTGACAACAACGGCAACTGGAGCGGCTTTGACGTCGATCTCTGCCGCGCGGTTGCGGCGGCGATTTTCAACGACGCCAGCAAGGTCAGCTATGTCCCGCTCGATGCCACCCGTCGGTTCGAAGCGCTTCAGTCGGGCAGCATCGACGTATTGTCGCGCATCACCACCTGGACAATGTCGCGCGAAGTCGACCTGGGCCTCCTCTTCACCGCAACGAACTACTTTGACGGCCAGGGCTTCCTCGTTCGCAGGGACCTGAAGAAAGACACAGCTCTCGACCTCAACGGAGCAAAAATCTGCGTGCAGACCGGAACGACGACCGAGCTGAACCTCGCCGATTATTTCGCCGCCAACAACATGCGCTACGAACTCATCGCCTCGCCCACGGCCGAAAACGCGGTCAAAGGTTATGATTCCGGTCAATGCGCAGCCCTGACCGCAGACGTGTCGCAGCTTTTTGCCATCAGGTTGCTTCTCGCGAAGCCCGACGATCACATCATTCTGCCGGACGTCATTTCCAAGGAGCCGCTTGGTCCCGTTGTTCGCCAGGACGATGTGCAGTGGTTCAATATCGTCAAATGGGTGCAATTCGCCATGGTCAACGCCGAGGAACTCGGCGTGACGTCGAAAAACATCGACGAGGCGTTAAAATCCGAAAAGCCGGATGTCAGGCGCCTGGTCGGCACAGAGGGAAATTACGGCGAGCGGATGGGCCTTACAAAAGACTGGGCGGCTCGGGTTATCAGGCTGGTCGGGAACTATGGCGAGGTGTACGAGCGCACCGTCGGCGTCGGTTCCGCGCTCGGTATTCCGCGCGGAATCAACCAGCTGTGGAGCAAAGGCGGCATACTCTATGCCCCGCCGATCCGCTGATCGGGAGCCTCCGCTGGTGCGTCCGCGATAAACAGGTGCTAAGTTGAAACCAAGAATAAACGCAGACTGAACCAATGGCCGACTACTACCCTTTGATTGCCCGCGCAGTCGGGTCGCTGAATCCCAACACCCCCGAGCAGCGGCGCGCACTCTACGATCGCGCCCGCAGGACCCTGGTTGATCAGCTTCGGATCAAGGATCCCACGCTGACGCAAACCGACGTGAAGGCGGAGAGCGCCGCGCTCGATGCTGCGATCCAGCGCGTCGAACGAGATTTTGTCCGTCCCGCCGCGCCACCGCCGCCGCCCCCTCGTCCGAGGCAGCGACCAGGTCCGGGGCGGGCCCAAACCGCGCCCGAGGAACCTCCTGCGTATGGCGACCTGCCGCCGCTTGCGGATACCGGACAGCGCTGGCGCTTCCTCATCGGCGCGGGCGTTGCTATGCTTCTGATCATCGGCGGCGTGGCGGCTTATTCATACCTGCCGCGCAATCTTTCCGCTGTGCGTTCCGATATGCACACGATGGCCTCGGCCCAGCGGAGCGCACCCGTTGCCGCGGCCGAGACACCCGAGGATAAATCAAATTACGTGCGCATGCGTCAGCTCGTCTATTACCGGACGAACCAGCCGGTCGGAACGCTCGTCGTCGATAAAAACCAGACGTTCCTCTACGTGGTGCGACCGAACGTGTCCGCTCTTCGCTACAACATCGGTGTCGGCCCCGAATGCACCACGCTGTCGGGCATGTATCACGTCGTGCGCAAGGAAGAACCCAAGCAATCGGGCGACGCGCTCGGCGCGCGCGTGCTCTACCTCGACAAGGACTACCGCATTCACGGATCGAGTGCGGCGATTCCGCCCGGCAAGGTTGCCGGCTGCATCCGCCTGGTCGATGAGGACGTGATCTATCTCTACGACCGCACGCCGCTCGAAAGCCGCGTGGTGGTGGCGAACTGACCGGCTTCAAAAGCTTTGGAAAATAGCCACAGCAACTTTGTCGACGGCGCTGATGTATTTGCCGTCTAAGATCATGCTGGGTCTGCTTCGTAATTCATCTTGTATGTTAATCACTTGGCTTCCACTCGGGTTGGTCATGGTACGCCTGAGGTACGGACCTCGGCCTAACAGGCTGCACGCAAAGGAGGCCTAAAGCCCCCTCACACCCATCAATCCCCCTCCCCGTTTCCGATTGTTGGTGATCATTTTTAAATCGCGCTCGGCCCCTTCACTTTGCAGCGCTCCATTGCGGCCTTAACGCAATTGGTGCGCGCCGGTTGACCGGGATGAGTGCCTCTACACGGAAGCTTTTCTCGGATAGCGGCACGGCAGGTTTCGGTATCCGTC
>DASRAF010000366.1:0-3625 GCA_035638295.1 Pseudolabrys sp. | reverse complement strand
CACCCGGCAGGGTATGTGTGTGTCGTGGCCGGGTCACATTAAGGACCTCGGCGGTATTCGCAACCAGTTCATGCATGTCATTGACGTTGTGCCGACAATCCTCGAAGTGACCGGCATCCCAGCGCCTGATTATGTCGATGGAATCAAACAGGCGCCGATCGAAGGTGTGAGCTTCGCCTATACCTTCGACGAAAAGAACAAAACCTCACCGTCGAAGCACAAGACCCAATACTTCGAAATGATGGGCGATCACGCCATCTACAACGACGGCTGGATGGCGAGTACGAAAGTTGTCCGTCCGCCGTGGGAGATGGTCGGGGCCGTCAACCCGGATCCGTTGAACAATGTTACCTGGGAACTCTACGACATGACCAAGGACTGGACGCAGGACGAAGACGTAGCAGCCAAGTATCCGGACAAGGTGAAGCAAATGGCCGGGATCTTCCTGAACGAGGCCAAGAAGTACCAGGTGCTGCCGCTGGATGCCTCTTGCGCGACGCGTGTTGTCGCGCCCCGGCCCACCATTACTGCGGGTCGCAAAGAGTTTGTTTACACCAAGCCAATGACGGGCGTTCCTATGGGCGATGCTCCTAATCTGCTGGACGCCTCCTACAACATCACCGCAGACATTGAAGTGCCCGCGGGTGGCGCGGAGGGCGTGATCGTGACCGCGGGTGGTCGCTTCGCTGGATACGGTTTCTACCTGCTCAAAAGCAAGCCGATATTCACATGGAACCTGGTCGACTATAAGCGCGTCAAGTGGCAAGGCCCCGACGCGCTCGCGCCCGGAAAGCACACGCTGGAGTTCGACTTCAAGTATGAAGGTTTAGGCGTCGGCACGTTAGCCTTCAATCAAATGACCGGCATTGGTAAAGGCGGCACCGGCGTGCTCAAGATAGATGGCAAAGAGGTCGCCACGCAGAAAATGGCCCACACGATCCCGCTCGCCCTGCAACTGGACGAGACATTCGACATCGGCTCCGATACCGGCACACCGGTGGACGACGAAGACTATCAAGTCCCCTTCAAGTTCACCGGCAAACTGAACAAGCTCACGTTAAAGGTTGAGCGGCCCGAGTTGACACCGGCTGACATCAAGAGGCTCGAAGAGATGGAGCGAGCCAAGGCCATCAGTGATTGATTACACGTCCCACAATTCGTGAAACGTAGGAAACAGGGATTCCATCATGACGTTCGAAACGAGCAAGCCTGTGTTCATTCTGGACGACCCGGATGGCCCCGCGTGGACCCACGATCAGCGAGTAAGCCTGCATGGCGCTTACCCAATTGAGTCAGATGAGCAACAGCAAACCAGATTAGCACCAATGAAACTGCCCACACAAGTCTCGACCTGCCACATCAGGTCGGCGCCAACGCCGAATCCTCCAATTTGGCCTCGCACAGCGGTGTAGTAGGTTTTGTTGAAATTGTAGCGGGCATTCAGTCCGACATTGCCCTAAAGTCCTATAGGCAGCTCGGCGACGATCGGCCAAATTGTTATAAGCCTACTAAAAATATAAAAACCCAATGAAAACATTAATTCTAAAGACGTGCACATTGCTGGCACTGGTCGGCGCCCTTTCCACAGTAGGATGCCAGACACAGGAGCAGATGGTGCAAGGCCAGCAGGGAATGGCCGTTCAAACAGCGTTGAATCGGGCGCGATTCGACATGAACTGTCAAAGCGCAACGGGACAGGTGCTTTCGACGAACGTAAGTCAACCTGCGATCCAGGGAACCTTCCGCTCCGCTTACGGCGTGCAGCGCTTCGAATACACGGTCGGCGTGACTGGCTGCGGGCAGCGCAGAACGTACATCGTCGTGTGTCCGCAAGGCGGAGGGGGCGGCTGCTTCGCTGCTCCGGGTCGACGGTAATTTGGGGTGATTTTTGGAGTGCGGCGACATGTCGCCGCTTTAAAAGCGCGGACATGTCCGCGCACTCCAAAGCAACACGGCTGCGGCTTCACCTTGAGTCCGTAACCGCTCAGGTGTCTTCTAAGCTCGCTGCATCTCACCGCTTCAACGCTTTAACGATTTGACGATTTAACCCGGCGACAGCTACTGCCCTAAAGTCCTATAGACAAATCACCGAGGGCATGATGAAATCGGGCTTACTCGCACGAGTTCAGTGAGCAACTGCAAAACCAAAGATCGAAGGTCGCAAGCATGAAGCAAAAACTATTACTTCAACGAGCCGCGACTCTGTGCGCGGCATTGACACTGTCGTCGTTGGCCGGATCGGCATTTGCGCAGGAGAAAAACCCGGATCGCAACGCATATTTCGGCGAAACGCACATCCACACCAGTTGGTCGGTGGACGCGTGGCTGTTCGGCAACCGCGTCACCGGACCCGATGACGCCCTTAAGTACGCCCAGGGCCAGACCATCAAACATCCGCTCGGCTACGATATCAAGATCGACACACCCATGGACTTCATGGGTGTCACCGATCACTCAGAGTACGTGGGCGTCACCAAGCAAGCCAACACACCGGGCTCTTACGTGAGCAAGCTGCCGGAAGCGCAGGGCCTGATTATTCACGACCAAAATAATCCGGCACAGGTCCAAGCCGCCTTCCTTTACCTCCTCAGCCTCACCAGCAAGCCGCCGATCAAGGCCTTCATGAGCCCGCAAGTGGCAGGCACGATCTGGAAGGAAAACGTAAAGATCGCCGACCAGAATAACCATCCCGGGAAATTCACAGCTTTCTGTTCGTATGAATACACGTCGCAACACGATAACAGGAACCTGCACCGCAACGTGTTCTTTCGCGAGTGCAGGCATGTGCCGGAAATGCCGTTCAGTTCCATGGACTCCTGGCATCCCGAGGACCTGTGGAAATGGATGGACACCCAGCGCAAGGCGGGCAATGAGCTGCTGGCCATCTCGCACAATGCCAACCTGAGCGACGGCTGGATGTATCCTATCGATCTCGACAGCTATGGGCGCCCGATTGATGCGGCCTGGGCGGCTTCGCGCGACCGCAATGAGCGCCTGGTGGAAATCAAGCAAATCAAAGGACAATCTGAAACCCATCCTTTGCTCTCGCCTAACGATGAGTTCGCTAGTTATGAGCTTTATAGCAATCTGTTGGGTCTTCCTACGGATGTTGGCCGAGTAGATCATATTCACGGCAGTTTTGGCCGTCAGGCGCTGAAAGACGGCATCACCATGCAGGACGTACGCGGCTATAACCCCTACAAGTTCGGCATAGGGGCCGCCTCCGACTCGCACAACACCGGCAGCCCATACCGTCACGACAACTTCTATGGCGGGCACGGCCAGGTCGACGGAAGCGTCGAACACCGCTTTGCTGGAGTCCTGGCGGGTGGCACTATGGATGTCCGCCTCGAGAACCCTGCCGGGCTGACGGGAGTGTGGGCCGAGGAAAACACACGCGCATCCATTTGGGACGCCATGTATCGCAAGGAAACTTTCGGTGTTAGCGGCCCGCACATCAAAGTACGCTTCTTCGGCGGATGGAGTTACAACAAGAACATTTTCGACGCACAAGGTTGGGTTCATCAGTCCTATGCCAACGGTGTGCCCATGGGCGGCGACCTGCCTCCAATGACAGGCACAAAGCCGGGTGTGGCTCCGACGTTTGTTGTCTGGGCAGTAAAAG
>DASRAF010000365.1:0-3464 GCA_035638295.1 Pseudolabrys sp. | reverse complement strand
AGCAGCGGTCGACCGCCTGTTTCCGCTGTCGTTGGGTGCCGAAGGCAGTTGCACAATTGGCGGAAATCTTTCCACCAATGCGGGCGGTACGGGCGCCGTGGCCTATGGCATCGCGCGCGATCTCGTTCTGGGGCTGGAGGTTGTGCTGGCGGACGGCCGTATGATGAACCTCCTCTCGAAACTCAAGAAGAACAATACCGGCTACGATCTGCGCCATATTTTCGTCGGCGCCGAAGGGACGCTCGGGATCATTACCGCCGCGGTCGTCAAGCTGTTCCCGCGTCCGCGTGCCGAGGAAACGGCATTCATTGCAGTGCCCTCACCGGCCGCTGCCGTGAAGCTGCTCAATCTGGCGCAGGCGCGCGTCGGTGGCACGGTAACGAGCTTCGAGTTGATTATCCGCGATGTGGTGGAATTCGCCATCAAGCACGCCCACGGCGTACGCGATCCGCTCACGAAGCGACACCCCTGGTACGTCCTGATGGAAGTGTCGTCCCAGCACGGCGACGGGCTGCGCGAGAGTGTCGAACGACTGCTCGCGGACGGGAGCGCGCAAGCTCTTGTTGAAGATGCGACGATCGCCTCAAGCCTCGATCAAGCAAAGGCGTTCTGGCATATGCGGCACGTTCTGCCGGAAGTCCAGAAACCTGAAGGCGGATCGATCAAGGCTGACGTGTCGGTCCCGGTTGCTGCCGTCCCCCAATTTCTTGAGGAAGCGAGCGCGGCCGCCAAAGCGATTATTCCCGGGTGCCGGCCCGTACCGTTTGGCCATCTTGGCGATGGCAATGTCCATTTCAACGTCAGCCAGCCGATCGGGGCCGACACGGCGCAGTTTCTCGCGCGATGGGGCGAGGTGAACGACGCCGTTAACAAGATCGTGCTGAAGTACAACGGCTCGATCTCAGCCGAGCATGGCATCGGCAAGCTCAAACGGGACTCGCTGCCGAAAGTGAAGGATCCGGTGGCCCTCGAGCTGATGCGTGGCCTCAAGCGCATGCTCGACCCGAACGGAATCCTCAATCCGGGCAAGGTGCTCTAGCCGCGCCTCAAGGCGCCACGACGATGCGCCCCTTCATGTTCGGATGAAGCTTGCAGTAGTAGTCGGCTGCGCCCGGCTCCTTCATGACGACCTGTCCGCGCTGGCTCGCTGGAATGTTGACATTCCAATCTCCGTTTGTGGCCGTGGCGGTGTGCACAAGCGCATCCTTGTTGATCCACTCGACCGTGTCGCCGACCTTGGCGTTCACTTCTGCGGGTGTGAAAACGAGCTTGTCGATCGTGACCTGTATCGTCTCCGCCCGCGCCGGAACAGAGAGGCTTAATATTACGGAGGCGACAAAGGCGATCCGTTCCGGCGTCATTGCGGAGTTCCTGCTTACTTCAGGTCGGCCGCGACATGTTCGGCATGCTGCTCGTGGCCCTGGAATATCTTCAGGCCGGTCTGCAACAGGCCTTTGAGTTCGCCATTGCTGGCTGAGGGAATAAGCGTGCTTTCAAGCGCGCCATTCACGGTCTTGTGGTAGGCTACTTCGTTGGCGACATAGGCCTTGTCAAAAGCGGCACCGTTGAGCTTCGCAAGTTCGTCGCGTTTGGCTGCGGCCTGCTTGGTTAGCCCGCGGCTGGTGTCGTTATCTTCCGGCTTCACCTTCAGCTTTCCGACCAGGGCAAGCGCCTGCTTGTTTACCTCAGTGTGGTCGCGCACCATGTCCTGGGCGAAATCGCGGACTTCCTTGTTCTTGGATTTTCCCAGCGCCTGCTTGGCTGCCTCGATATCGAGCTGCCCCGCTGTGTAGGCTATGTGTGCGATTTGCGGATCGGTCGGCTTCGCCGCACCTTGCGCAAATACTGGCGCGGTCAGCAGGCATAGCGTTGCAAGACCTGCGGACAATTTAACAATCATGGGAACCTCCATTTCGTACGGCCGTCGGCCGTGCCGTGCATCAGCAGTGATTGGATGCAGGAGGACGCCGGAGGTTCCGGGCGACTAGACCGCGCAGATGCGCTGAACCACGATTTCCGTCATGTGCTCGCAACGTCGGCCGCCGAACGGGAAACTGGACGTGAGCGCCGGCCCGAGCTGCCTGTCGAGTTCCGCACGCAAGAGAACACGGGCGCGGTGCAGCCTCGTCTTGACCGTCTCAGGCCGCAGACCGAACAGGTCGGCCGTTTCCTCCACGCTCATCCCTTCGACGATGCGTGCAACGAAGACGGCGCGGAAGGAATCGGGAAGCTGATCGATCGCCTGCTCCAGCACCGCACGTACTTGGCCTTGCGCCATGGTTTTCTCCGGATCGCTGCCAGCCGCCGAGGTTGGAAAATGAATGATTTCCGCCTGCTGACGGTTGGCGCCGTATGTCTCCCAGTCGACGGTCGGTTTTCTGCGCCGCAAGCGCCCCAAGGCTTCGTTCATGGCGATGCGCGTGATCCACGTGCCGAAAGCAGCATCGCCGCGGAACATGTCGAGGCCGGTAAACGCACGTACGTAAGTTTCCTGCACCACATCCTCGGCTTCCGCGTCGTTGCGCAAAATACTGCGCGCAATGCGGAACAGACGACGGTTGTAACGCGTGGTTATGGTGCGCACCGCAGCTTCATTGCGCTCGCGCGCAAGACTCACGAGATCCTCATCGCTGAGGCCGTCGGCCTTGGCCTGCTGCGCCTGGGTCACCGGCATGGACAGTGTTCTCCGTTCTGACGTGTTAGATGCGCGCTCCTCGGAAAGGTTCCGGGCCAGCGCTTAAAATAATACCCCCTGCCCATCGTCCCTTTTGGCTCGGTTGGCCTGCTGGCGTACCCTGGTGGCCGGCCGAGCCACCTCAGCGCGCTCGAAATTACGTTCGATCAATGTCGGATCATCGTTGGCCGTCCGGTTGACGGCGGTGGATACCTCGTAGGCTTCCAGCAGTTCATCAGGCGCGGGCGCAATCAAACTGGCCGCGGTCTTGTCGTCGACGTTGGCGCAGTCGAGCCACAGATTGAACGCATCCGGCGCCACCACGACCGGCATGCGTTCATGGATGTCGGCAAGCGTACGATTGGCCAGCGTCGTCACGATTGCCGCCGTTTCCATTTCTTCGCCATTGGGGCCGGTCCAGGTCTCCCACAGCCCCGCAAATGCCAGCGGTGTGCCCGACTTCGCGCGTACGTAATACGGTTGTTTGCCTGCCCCGATTGCCTTCCACTCGTAAAATCCGTCGGCTGGTACGAGGCAGCGCCGCCGCTTCATGGCCGCGCTGAAAGCCGGCTTGTCCATGACCGACTCTCCACGCGCATTGATGACCAAAGTGAAGTCCTTGGGGTCCTTCACCCAGGATGGCAGCAACCCCCAGCGCACCAGCGCGAACTGTCGTTTGCCATCCATCAGGCGGACAATTGCGATCGGCTGTGTCGGGGCGACGTTGTAGCGCGTAGGAAAATTGGGCTGTTCGGGATAGCCGAACAGCGCCCGGATCGCCTCCGGAGCG
>DASRAF010000364.1:0-4552 GCA_035638295.1 Pseudolabrys sp. | reverse complement strand
TAATGGGACAGGCTGTTGCCCCGCCTATCGCCCGCAGGCGCCAAGCCGTGACGACTGTTGTCGGCGCGTCGTACTTGGTAGTGGCGCTGGTGGCTTCGGTACTGGCTTCGAGCGAGCCGGTTCGGGCCGAAGCGACGAACTGGCCCCGTTCCATCACCATCGGGACTGCATCGCCGGGCGGGGTCTATGACGGTTACGGCGAGGCTCTCGCGCGGATATTGATCCGGGCATTGCAGATCGAGGTCACCGCGCAAGTGACCCAGGGAGGGGCGCAAAACGTCGTGCTCATGGAAAAGAAGGAAGCCTTGCTCGGCTTCGTCACCACGGGGCTCGCCTTGCAGGGCTGGAACGGGACCGACTGGGCCAAGGGAACCCGGTACCGCTCCATGCGCGTCATATTCCCGATGTACGACACGGCATTTCACTTTGCGGCGCTCAAGGGCCTCGCGATCAAATCGCTCGATGACTTTGGCGGATTGCGGATCGGCGTCGGTCCTCGCGCAGGTACGGGCGGCACCTATGTCCCTGAGATTTTCAAATTGCTTGGCATCTCCGCCGACATTCGCTTTGGAGCGATCGAACACATGGCGTCGCAGCTGACCGGGGCAAACTCGACGGCGTGGTCATTGCTACTGGCTTCCCAATCCCAGCGCTTGCGGAACTGGATGCCAAGCAGCAAGTCGATTTCGTCCAGCCTTCGTCCGAGCAAAGTTCCATGATCCGGAACAAAATGACGGAAATTTCCCCGTCAGTGATTCCGGCGGGAACCTATCGTTCTCTGGCCCGCAACTATCATACGATCGGAATGTACAACTTTGCGATCGCCCATAAGGATCTGCCGGACGAGTTCATCTACAAGCTCGTAAAAACGGTCTTCGACAATCACGAGGAGCTGATGAAGAGCCAACCGTCGGCGAAGGAGACAATTCCGACAAATATAGATCGCAATACGATGCTCCCGCTTCATCCGGGGGCGTTGCGCTACTATCGCGAGGCCGGCATCGCTGTTCCGCCGGGCGCGGTTGTGGGCAACTGACTCGCAAGGTTGAAAAACCACACAAGTGAGGACGACACAGACGATTCCGGCCAACATCAGCCGTGACACGGTTCTCCCGCTGCATCCGGGAGCCGAGCGCTGTTGTCGAAATCGGGATTCCCATTCCGGTCGCCCAGACCCAATGACAGCGAAAGGTTGGAGAGGATGACTGCCATGCTCCGAGTTGCTTGTGCACTTATCATCACGCTCGTTCTTATCGGCATGGCGGCCCGCGACGACGCCCGTGCGGCCGAGCCGATCGTCATCGGCACGGCGTCGCCGGGGGGACCTTATCTGGCTTACGGTCAAGGCCTGGCTCGCATCCTGTCCCGCGACTTGGGACAAGAGGTCACGGCGTTGGCGACGCAAGGCCCGGCACAGAATATTGTGCTGCTGGAAAAGAAACAGGTGACGCTCGGCTTTGTGACCACCGGCGTCGCTCTGCAGGGATGGAATGGGAATGATTGGGCCAAGGGGACTCGCTATCGCTCGATGCGGGTGATATTCCCGATGTACGACACCGCCTTTCAGTTCGTCGCGGCGAAAAGGTTTGGACTTCACTGGCTCGATGACTTCTCCGGGTTGCGCGTTGGGGCCGGCCCGCGCGCGGGAACGGGGGGCACCTATGTGCCGGAGATATTCAACGCTCTCGGTATCAAGGCCTCCATCCGATTTGGCGCTATGGAGAGCATGGCAGCGCAGTTGCAAGCGGGCGATTTGGATGGCGCTGTTTTCGCGACCGGCTTCCCTGTTCCAGTGCTCACCACGTTGATTGCAACGCATCCGGTGGATTTCGTACGGCCTTCGCCCGACCAAATCGCCACAATCCGCCAGAAATTGCCGGAGATTTCGCAGTCGCTGGTCCCGGCCCGAACCTATCCGACTCAGGAGCGCGACTACGCGACGATCGGGCTCTACAATTTCGCGGTCGCACACAAGGATCTGCCCGACGACGTCATCTACAAGATCGTGAAGGCTGCGTTCGACAACCACGAGGAGCTGTTGAAGGCGCAATCCTCGGCGAAAGAGACGGTTCCGGCCAACATCGGCCGTGACACGGTTCTCCCACTGCATCCGGGAGCCGAGCGCTATTATCGTGAAATCGGGGTCCCCATCCCCGTCGACCAAACCCACTGACCGCGCCATGGCTCAGCGCTGAAATGTTGCGTCTTCCGACCCTTGCCGTCTTTGCCGCGCTCACAAATGCTCTCCTCGGCCCCGCGAGCTATGCCGAGGAAAAATCAATCGTTGTTGCGTCAACGACCTCGACGCAAGACTCGGGCTTGTTCAGCCACATACTCCCCCTGTTCAAAACCAAGACCGGCATCGATGTGAAGGTGCTCGCACAGGGAACCGGGCAGGCACTCGATACCGGTCGTCGCGGGGACGCCGACGTTGTGTTTGTCCACGCCAAGGCAGCCGAGAAAAAATTCGTCGCCGATGGGTTCGGCGTAAAGCGCTACCCGGTGATGTACAACGACTTCATCCTGATCGGACCAAAGAGCGATCCCGCCGGCATCAACGGCGGCAAGGACATTGTTGCGGCGCTCAAGGCCATCAAGGAGAAGGGCACGCCGTTTATCTCGCGCGGTGATCGCTCCGGGACGCACATCGCCGAGCTCAACCTCTGGCAGGCGGCCGATATCGACGTCGAGATGTATAGGCATCCCTGGTACAAGTCGATCGGGCAGGGCATGGGCGCGACGCTCAACACTGCGGCGGCATCCAACGCCTATGTGCTGTCTGATCGCGGCACCTGGCTGTCGTTCAAGAACCGCGGCGACCTCACGATCTCGGTCGAGGGCGACAAGCGGCTTTTCAATCAATATGGCGCGATGCTGGTAAATCCCGAGTGGCATCCACATGTAAAGAAGGAGCTCGGTCAGGCCTTCATCGACTGGCTCATTTCGCCGCAGGGACAGAAGGCCATCGCCGATGACAAGATCGACGGCGAGCAATTGTTCTATCCGAACGCGGACGACCCGAACGCGTGATGCGTGGCGGTGGAACAGCCTGTTTTCTCCTCATCGGAGTCATCCCATGAGTGCTCCAAGCCGCGCCCCCACTGACCGCGCCGCGGTTCGGCAGGATTAAGTGCGCGCGGCTTAGTGCAGAATCCCCATCTCGCGATAATAACGCTCGGCGCCGGGATGCAGCGGCAGCGGCATCCCGACCGTGGCATCTTTGAGCGAAATACCGCCTGCTGCTGGATGCGTCTGCACGAGCTGGGTCAGGTTGCCGAAAATGGCCCGCGTCATGGCATAGACGGTATCGGCACTCACGCCCTCCCGCGTGACGAGGAAATTGACGACCGCCGCGGTCTGGACGTCATGAATCTGGCCTTCGTAGGTCCGCGCCGGGATAACCGAGGGAATCATCGCCGCATCGCCGACCTTGCCGACGACGTCCTTGGGAATTTCCACGAGGTTGACCGCCACCGATGTTGCCAGTTGCCGGATCGAGTCCACTCCAAGTCCGGCCGACTGCAGCGTCGCGTCCAAATCGCCTTTCTCGATCAATTTCGCCGACTGGCCGAAGGGCAGATAATCCGTGCGGGAGAAATCGCCATAGGAAAGACCGGCCGCCGTAAAGATCGCGCGCGCATTGAGCTCCGTGCCCGACTGTTTCGGCCCGACCGAGACGCGTTTGCCCTTCAAGTCGGCGAGGCTCTTGATTCCCGATGCTTCGCTCACCACGAGTTGCACGTAATTGCGATAGATCGCCGCGACCCCGCGCAGCTTGCTGAGAGGTTTGCGAAACCCCGCTTCCGCATTGCCCTTCCATGCCGCCGATAGGGAGTCGCCGAGGCTGAAAGCGAGCTCGCCGTCTCCGTCCTCCAGAAGCTGGAGGTTCTCGACCGAGCCTTGCGTGACCTGAACGTTCGACCGTGCGCCCGGTATCGTCTTAAGAAAAATCGCCGAAATGGCGTTGCCGAGGGGGTAATAGACCCCGCTGGTGCTGCCCGTCAGGATGGCGATCGATGACTGTGCTAAGGCCGGAGAGGTGAGAGCGACGGCAATGACCGTCGCAAGCGCAAGCCGTTTCATGGCGTTCTCCACAGCCACGGGAGCCTCTTTTTATCGCAAATATTACGCTGATGGAATTCCGCGCGCAGCGCCCGGCATGCGGGGGACAATACGCAGCGGATCGCTGGCCGCATATTGCGTCCATTCGCCGCGCGGCGCGAAGCGCCTTGATCGCCTTACCTCCTGCCGAGGAGTGACCACGAGCAGCCGACGGACCCAAGCGGCCGGCCTACCACACGCTCAGCCTCCCGCAGAATGGCCAGCAAGTCCTTGGGGCAGATCTGAATTGTTCTGAATCGAGGTGGCGGCCTGGCCTGTCCACGCCTTTCACTCCCGCCGCCAGCTCTTCGCGAACGCCGCCATCGCGGCCTCGCGGGTCGCCGCGTAGCCGTGCGTCGGATAGTCACTCATCCGCTGCGTACGCGACCCCAAGAACGGCCTCTGGACGTCGGGGCGGCCGGTCGCCGCTGTGTTCGTTCAGGTTTAAGCA
>DASRAF010000363.1:0-2933 GCA_035638295.1 Pseudolabrys sp. | reverse complement strand
GCTGGCCTGGCAGTTCCTGTTCGTGATCGGCGCGACCGCCGGCTACGCTCCATACAGCCGTCAGGTGTTGACGATGCCAAGCGCGTGGCTTGCGAAACTTGCCATCGGCATCACGGTTGCCGTGGCGATCATCCATATTTCTTGGACTATCCACGGGGCCTATGAGGCTTTTCCGGGTTTGTTGTTGCAGGAACTCTCGCCTTTGGTCGACGATAAGGCCAATCTGGCGCCGCTACGCCTGGCCAGCTTCCTAGCGCTTGCTGTCACCGCAGGGCATCTCGTGCGGCGCAACAACAGGCTCCTGCACACTCCTGTTGCTCGATTGATCATCCGCTGCGGCCAGCATTCGCTACAGGTGTTCTGCCTCGGGGTCCTGCTCGCGGTGCTCGGCGAGATCCTACTGACCTCCGTCCGCGACGACATTGCGATGCAGCTTGCGATTAGCCTTGCCGGCATCATGCTGATGGTTGCAATCGGCGGCCTCCTCACTTGGTACAAGGAGGGAAACGCAATGCGTTCGGACGCGGTCATCGCCGCCGACACGAACGCTGCGCGGTGAAAGATTTTGGCCGGTCAGCCCGCGGGTTGCCCGCCAGCTTGCGCCTGAGGGTACGCCAGACCCATTGCCGCCCGGTGCCCAGCCATCGAGGCGTAGCCGCGCGTCGGCGTGTGAGGCCTGGGCGGCTTCGGTGGCGGCGGCTTCGGTGGTCTTGGGGGCGGCATGGACCATTTTCACTCGGTTATGGCCGGCAGCGGCGTGAGACTTGTCGATTGTGACACCCTCGGAAACGCGCTCCGGCGCGGTGAGGGAAGAGATCGCCGGCGCGCGTATGAGGTGCGACTTACCGCTGTCCGCCGCTCCCCCTTACAATATCTCCGTCGCCACGGCCGGCTGGACGTTGAACGTTGTGTTGCCCTGGACATCATGGCTCACGCAATCGCCGTATTTTTTGGGCGCGAGCCTGGAAACAGCGAATTTGCGGACGTCGATTCTATTGCGCGCGCGGGCAGCCTCGACGTTGTCTTTCAAGGGCTCGTCGGCGATTTTTATCATTTCCTGGAAGTAGTGGTCCGCCTGCTCCTCGCACGCGCGTATTGGTCGCGAAAGTCGTCGTTTGTTTGCGCTTTCGCAATGGATCGGCGCTAGCGTGCGCTGTCCGAAGTCCGGGTAGGCGGCCCGCCGCGCGCCGTGGTGAGAGATGCCGAAGACAGTAATGATCGTGGAGGATAACGAGCTCAACATGAAGCTCTTCCGCGACCTGTTGGAAGCTCACGGCTATCGTACCGTCGGCACGCGCGACGGCTTCAAGGTGCCCGATCTCGCCCGCAAACACCGTCCTGATTTGATCCTGATGGACATTCAGCTGCCGGAAGTCTCCGGTCTCGAAGTGACCAAGTGGCTGAAGGAAGATCCCGAACTCCAGGCCATTCCGGTAGTCGCGGTGACCGCCTTTGCGATGAAGGGCGACGAAGAGCGTATCCGTGAAGGCGGTTGCCAGGCTTATTTGTCGAAGCCGATCTCGGTGCCCAAGTTCATCGACACCGTCCGCAGTTTTTTGGGGCTCGGCCTGAGCATGCCGGCCGTTAGCCAGCCTGCCGCCGTTGGCGCTGCCGCGCTACCACCACATCATCGAGCGCCGCGCCGTCGCATTTGACGCGGACGTGCTCGACGAGGAGCCAGTTGAACGCCGACGGCGGCGGTACGCGATTGGTCCAATGAGCGCCGTTCCAAGCAGGACACCCTTCGCATTGTCGATCGGGGGGAGGCCAGGCGCAATTTCGTCTTTCGAGGCCCGAAATCTCGGGTGAGTTCGAGTGTGCCTTGAAAATCGGCGAGATGTCAGGAATTTTCTGACGGGGGGTAGGTGTTACGCTTCAATATGAGCGGAATCCGCTCTAAACAGGAACGCAAAATGGCACAGGTGCCGCTTGACGAGTCTGTGAGCGCGCTCGGCGAACTGCAAAGCGAGGGCAAGATCCGGCACATCGGCCTCTCCAACGTCAGCGTCAATGAGCTGTGCCGGGCGCAGCGCATCGCGCCGATCGTCTCGGTGCAAAACCGTTACAATTTCTCCGACCGCTCGTCTGAGGACGTGCTTGCTGAGTGTGAGAAAGGCGGACTTGCCTTCCTGCCTTGGCATCCCCTGGCTGCTGGCGGCGATGCGGCGGGTTGTGGTGCGCTTGGCCGCGTCGCGCGCCGCCGAGGCGCAACGCCCATGCAAGTGGCAATCGCTTGGCTGTTAGCCCGCTCGCGCGTCATTGTTCCCATTCCCGGGACATCATCGGTGGCGCACCTTGACGAGAACGTCGCCGCCGCGCGGATTCTCCTTTCGACCGAAGATCTGCACGAACTGTCCTGAAACGGTTGCTTCTGGCAACGCGGGTGCCGAAGCCATTGGTTCATCTCGGCTGGCAAACACGGCTCTGAGGACGCTAGTCGTTCCGGAACTAAAGCTGTTCCGCCCACATCGGGAGCCGATCACCCAATTGTCGTGTCGCAGACGATGTGATCGACGAACCGCTTTTTGGCGAAGGGCGAGTCTCGGAACGGAGCTGATCGTTCGGGCGAGCGCCACGCCCCTGCTCGCGGCCGCGCGCGCTTTAGTCGCGCTAACCGTGTAGAACGTCGTGAATTTTTTGAGGTGCCGTATATGAGCCACAGAGAGCGGACTGCGTCGCTGGGCATGTAAGACTCGAACTCAGAAAGGTCATGGCAAAATATCACTTTGAAAGGTCGCACAGATTTCCAGGGCGCCTCGGTGACTGCTTCCTCGAAGCCCTCATCCGATAACTTGCCGAGAACGCGCGCCAGCTGGGCGACGCGAGTGTGGGTTTTTCATTAACCCGCACTTCCTTGTCCCGGTTTCGAACCGCGCGGCATCTTTGACGATCGGCGCGTTTGTGCCGAGCCGGCCGCCTTCCAAACGTGGGCC
>DASRAF010000362.1:0-5969 GCA_035638295.1 Pseudolabrys sp. | reverse complement strand
GGCCAGCGCGTACCGCGACCTTGAGAACTCGGCTTTCAACTTGAACCAGCAGGGGCTCGAACAACTCAAGCGGGAAAGCTTCCCCTTTGAGAACGGCATCGGCTTTCTGATCAGCGGCATCGCGCAGCAAAATGGCGTAAAAATCTACCGCTGGTCCCTCTTGGCGATGGGTATCGGTCCGTCCGTGCCCAACCTCACCATGCTCGTCAATGTCGAGGTTCCGGAAAGCGCCCTGTCTGTCTATTCCGATGCCGTGGTTCGCAAGGCCCTCGCAAGCGTTACGTTCCGGCCGGCGCCGATTCAGGAACAGCTCGGCATGCTGCCCTTCAGTTTGGACGATCTTTCGGGCTTTCAGGTCATGCAGGTCATGCCGACGGGCACTGTCTTCCTCGCCGACAACCCCTCGAACGATAACGAACGCAAGCCTTTCATGATTGTGTCGATAGACCGCGGCGGCCCGCCAGAGGCGGCCGATCGCGCACAGTTTGCCCGCGACCTGCTCACTAACGCGCCGGTACGTGAACTTTCGATTCAATCATCGGAGCCGATGCGGGTCGGTGGCGCGCCAGGTCACGAGATTCGCGCAAACGGCAAAGGCCCGGCCGGCGATCCCGTAGCGCTGGTGCAATGGGTGCGCTTCAGCCCTGGCGGTTTTTTGCGTGTGATCGGCGTCAGCCCTGCCGAGAAATGGGACCAGGCCTTCGGGCGTTTTCGAACGGTCCGCGATGGCATCACGCTGCGCTGAAATCTATTGTCGGCCCGGCCCCGGGTTGTCATTGGCCGACGTCGGCGGTTTGGCTTTGCTAACCGCCACGAGGGCCGGACGCAGGACACGATCGCCGATCATGTAGCCGGCTTGAATAACCTGTGCCACTTGTCCGGGTGGCTGATCGGACGTTGGCGCTTCGTACATCGCCTGGTGAAAGTTAGGGTCAAACTTCTCGCCCTGCGGCGAGAACTTCTGCACGCCATTCTTCTCCAGGATTTTCATGAGCTCACGTTCGGTGAGTTCGACACCCTCGATCAACGCTTTCACTTTGGGATCGGCAGCCTCGCGCAGATCCGGGCCAATCGCCTCGAGGGCGCGATGCATGTTATCGGCAACCGCCAGCACGTCGCGTGCAAACCCGGCAATCCCATACACCCGAGCATCAAGAACCTCCCGTTCCGTGCGTTTGCGGAGGTTTTCCATTTCGGCGAGCGTGCGCAGCAGCTTGTCTTTGAACTCCGCTGCTTCTCGCTTGGCCTCAGCGATCGGATCGGCCGTTTCACCGGCCATGTCCTCATTTGCAGCAGCCATCGCTTCAGCCTGGCGGGCGGTGGGGTCCGTCATCGTGATCAATCCATCCTCGGCAATTATCCGGATGTTCCGGATATCAGGGCTCCGGCACGAAAAATCAAGCGTTTAAGGGGCCAGCAAGCGGCTCACCACCCGGGCCGTATAGTCGACCATGGGAATAACGCGAGCATAATTGAGCCTGGTGGGACCGATCACGCCGATCACGCCGACGATGCCCCCTTGGCTGTCGCGATAGGGGGCGACGATGGTGGAGGAACCGGATAGTGAGAAGAGCTTGTTTTCAGACCCTATGAAAATGCGTACGCCGTCGGCCCGTTCCGCCCGGCCGAGCAGATCAATCACGCCACGCTTTGTTTCGAGCGCATCGAACAAGGAACGCACGCGCTCGAGATCTTCGAGAGCGCGAAGGTCTTCCAGAAGATTCGCGTGACCACGTACAATCAGTTGACGTTCCGCAACATCGCCGCCGGACCAGCTTGCAAGTCCGGTCGCAATGACCTTCTGCGTCAATTGGTCCAGTTCCGCCTGGCCTTCTGTAACGGCCTTTTCGATTTCACCACGCAGCTCGGCCAGCGTCTTGCCGCGAATGCGCGCGTTAAGAAAATTACTCGCCTCCGTAAGCGACGAAGTCGGCAGGCCGGCGGGAACATTGAGCACTCGATTTTCGACCTGTCCGTCTTCCGCAACCAGAACGGCGAGCGCCCGTTCGGGTTCGAGTCGCACGAACTCGACGTGCTTGAGCCGAACATTCGTCTTCGCAGTGAGCACAACACCGGCCGACCGTGTCAGCCCCGACAGCATTTGCGATGCCTCGGTTAGCACCGCTTCCAGTGACTTGGAGGCGCCCGCCACCTGAGCCTCGATCGAGCGCCGGTCCTGTTCCGACAAGTCGCCGACTTGCATCAACGCGTCGACGAAGAAACGGAGTCCCAGTTCAGTCGGAAGCCGGCCGGCCGAAGTATGGGGGGCGTAAATGAGCCCGAGTTGCTCCAGGTCCGACATCACGTTCCGGACGGAGGCCGGCGACAGGGTAATTGGCAACAGGCGCGACAGATTTCGCGAACCGACCGGCTCGCCGGTCGCCAAATAACTCTCGACAATCTGCCGAAAAATCTCGCGCGACCGCTCGTTCAGCGCTGCGAGACTAACGTGTGTCGCTCCAATGGGAATATCGTGTGACGCCAAGGCTCAACTCCTCGAAACCCACCAAGATTGACCATTGGGACGGTCTTGTTCAAGCCGGACGTATGGTTAAGGTGTGCGGCCGAAATGGATGGGAGTAACGCCGATGCGGCCAAGCCGCCGACAAGCCGATGAACTCCGCGCCGTATCGCTCGAACGGGGTGTGGTCAAATACGCCGAGGGCTCTTGCTTCGTGAAATTCGGCGATACTCATGTCCTGGTGACCGCGAGCCTAGAAGAGCGACTACCGCCATGGCTCAAGGGCCAGGGGCGAGGCTGGGTAACTGCTGAATACGGAATGCTGCCGCGCGCCACCATGGAACGTACCCGCCGCGAGGCAAGCGCCGGCAAGCAGGGCGGGCGTACAGTTGAGATCCAGCGTCTCGTTGGGCGAAGCCTTCGCTCGGTTGTCGATCTGCCTGCGCTCGGCGAGCGGCAAATCGTGCTCGATTGCGACGTGATCCAAGCGGACGGCGGCACGCGCACTGCGTCAATCACCGGTGCGTGGGTGGCCCTGGCCGACTGCCTGAGCTGGATGAAAGCGCGCGACATGGTCAAAGCCGACGTTTTGCGTGACCACATCGCCGCAGTTTCCTGCGGCGTGTGCAAAGGCACAGCCGTGCTTGACCTTGACTACGCCGAAGACTCAGACGCCGATACCGATGCCAATTTCGTCATGACCGGTTCCGGCAACATCGTTGAAATCCAGGCTACCGCCGAAAAAAATCCGTTCAGCGAAGATCAATTTGCCGCATTGCTCGCGCTTGCGCGCAAAGGCATCGAGAAGCTGGTGAGCCTGCAGAAAATGGCCGTGATGTGAGCAGAAAACTCACAAGTCCGGTGGTGATCGCAACCCACAATCCCGGCAAGCTGAAGGAAATGCGCGACTTGCTAGCGCCGTACGGCATCGCCACCCAATCTGCGGGCGAGCTCGGTCTGGCCGAGCCAGAGGAGATCGGCAAGACGTTCTCCGCGAACGCACGCATCAAAGCTGTCGTGGCCGCGAGCGCCAGTGGCACGGCGGCCTTTGCCGACGATTCCGGTCTGGTGGTCGACGCGCTCGATGGCGAGCCCGGCATCCATTCCGCGCGGTGGGCCGGACCGGACAAGGATTTCCGGGCCGCGATGAACCGCATTCAGACCTTGCTGATCGAACGCGGTGCCAGGACTCCCGAGCAGCGTCGCGCGCACTTCGTGGCCGCGTTGTGTCTTGCCTGGCCCGACGGCCATATTGAGGAGTTCGAAGGCCGGGTCGACGGCGTCGCTGTCTGGCCGCCGCGTGGCGACAAAGGCTTCGGGTACGACCCACTTTTCCGTCCTGATGGTTTCGACCGGACATTCGGCGAGATGAATGCCGAAGAGAAACATGGACTGCCGCCGCAAGGCCAAGGGCTCTCGCATCGCGCCCGCGCGTTCATCAAACTGGCCGAAGCGTGCCTTACCAGGGCTTGAGTTTCGCCCGATCGTTACAATTTTAACTAGCTGCTGTCGCTGCAAAACGGCACGCACACTGGCTGTCGTACGCTGTACCGCCTATGATGCGTTTTATGAATTCAACAGCACCTTTTGCCGTCTACGTGCACTGGCCTTTCTGTCTGTCGAAGTGTCCGTATTGCGACTTCAACAGCCACGTCCGTCATGGCGGCATCGATGAAGCGCGGTTTGTTCGCGCCTATGAAACCGAGATCGCTGCGGCAGCTGCGCGAGCGCCTAGTCGCACCGTGTCGAGCATTTTTTTCGGCGGCGGCACGCCGTCGCTGATGCAACCGTCATCGGTACAGGCGATCCTCGATTGCATCGCCAAGCATTGGGCCGTCGCTCCTGATGTGGAGGTGACTCTGGAAGCCAACCCAACCAGCGTTGAAGCCGCGCGGTTTCGCGGTTTCCGTGCGGCCGGGGTCAATCGCGTTTCGCTCGGTGTGCAATCGCTCGAAGACACGACGCTGAAGGACTTCGGCCGGTTACACACCGCGCAAGAAGCACTCGACGCCGTTGCCGTGGCTCGTTCGATCTTCGCCCGGTATTCATTCGATCTAATTTACGCACGACCGCAACAAACGCTCGATGCGTGGGCGGCGGAACTTAAACGTGCTATCGCTGAGACAGTCGAACATTTTTCCCTTTACCAATTAACGATCGAACCGGATACGCCGTTCTTCGGTTTGCACAAGGCAGGCAAACTGATCGTGCCGGACGAGGATCTCGCGCGCGATCTCTACGACCTTACGCAAGTAATTTGCGCCGACGCAGGATTGCCGGCGTACGAAGTTTCAAATCACGCGCGACCCGGCGCCGAGTGCAGACACAACCTCGTCTACTGGCGCGGACACGACTATGCCGGAGTCGGCCCCGGTGCGCATGGAAGACTGACAATTGATGGCTGCCGCGTGGCGACCGCAACTGAGAGGCGGCCCGAAGCCTGGCTTATGCGCGTGGAAGACAGCGGCAGCGGCTTCACTGTCGAAGAAAAGCTCACATCGGGTGAGGCTGCCGACGAATATCTTTTGATGGGCTTGCGTCTTGTCGAAGGCATCGATCCGGCGCGTTACAGCGCGCTGGCCGGTCGGTCGCTCGATCCAAAACGGATTTCCATTTTGCGCGAGGAAGGGGCCGTTGAGACAACGAAGGACGGGCGCCTGAGGGTAACGCGAAACGGTTTCCCACTGCTCGACGCTGTGGTCGCGGATCTAGCCGCCTAGTTTACGTCCCGGGCTGGAACGAGTGGGGTGCAGGACTCAGGACCTGACCGCCCGCAGGCGCGACGCGCAGCACCGCGAGACCTCGGTCATTGGTACCTTCGGGACGGAAGCGGAAAATGCCATCGATACCGGCAAACCCTGAAGGATTGGTCAGCGACGGCTCGCTGAATCGTTGCGGGCCTTGCGTCTTCACGAGAGCCGCGACGAGCGCGACCGCATCATAGGCGAGCGTTGCGGTGCGCACTGGATCCTGTCCATAGCGTGCGCGATACCGAGCGGAGAAGTTGCGATAGCCGGTCGCTTCCGGCGCCGCGTACCAAGCGCCGTCGAGTGCCGCGGTCGAAGAGATCCTTGCGTCTTCCCATAGGCCTGAGCCGATCATTTGCACGCGTCGTAGATCGACTCCATTGGACGCCAGCGCGTTCACCACCTGCGGAACGGCATCCGGGCTATCAGGAATGAAGATGCTGTCCACCTGATTGGCCGCCTGGCTCACGCGACGCGACGCTTCGTTTATCCTGTTCCCCTCGAGAGTATATTTTTCCAGCACCACCACGCGACCGCCGCGACGCGACACTTCCTGCTGGAACGCGCCTTCCACGACTGCTCCGTACGCATTGTCCGGCAACAGCGCGGCAAACGACCTTTTTCCGCGCGAGATGGAAAAATCGACGATGCGGCGAACATCGGTTTCGGGCAGGAAGCTCAACAGGTAGACGCCTCGCGCCGCCACGCTGACATCGGTGGAGAACGCGATGACCGGGATATTGCTCGTGCGCGCAATCTGC
>DASRAF010000361.1:0-2896 GCA_035638295.1 Pseudolabrys sp. | reverse complement strand
CAGTGTTTGGGCGACCGCGATCGCGATGATCAACGCCACAGCTGCGATCGGCACGGCCCAAATGACGTTGATCCAACGCTTGCCGATCCGGATATGCGGCACAATAGGGAGGCGCGGCGGTATATAACGGTTCCACTCGTCCAATTGGATACGAGCCCCGGCCGGCGTGAGGTCTGCGGCGAGCGGATCGTGCTTCGGGACGCTCTCAAGTGAGGTTGTCATACACTACCTCCCTTCTCGTAGCGCCGCGGCCTGTCGCACACAAACACCCGCTGGTAGATTGGGTTGCCTGTCGCCCAGACGCACGCCTCGATCGTCGCCAGCCAAGCGGCGTGTCCAATAACGAATGCAAATTGCAGTCGCGATAGAAAACCGGATCTACGTCCATTGTTTCTCTCCGGTCACCAAGGTAATCACTTAATTGCACTGATCTCTTCTGATAGCGCTCCAGGCGCTTGGTCATAGCGTGAGGCCCGAATCCTGGCCAATGCAGAAGCCGCGATGCGTCCAGCCTAAGCCGCGCGCCAATGGCGTCTATGCAAAAAACGCATTTTTTGACCCAAACTGGGCAGTCGGGTGGCCACAAAGATACGTTTCCCAGCAGCCGCCCAGCTGCTTGCCGAGGTCGCGCCTGACGCTCTTGCGCATTCCGACGTGTCGAATGCCTACGGAGGCCGCCGTAACGTCCGAGTCCGACCGATACTGTCGAAAAGTATTCGAAATAGAACTGTGGAATTCAATTTTGTAATTATCGAATCGGGACAACCCGCTCTTTGAATCAAGATTGCGTAGTTGCGCTTGACCTTGAATCAATATTGCTCAGCGGCCTTTTGCCAACCCTTTTTCGACAGTATCGACCCTGAACGGACCTCAATCGCTCGATTGACCGACCACTGAGCGACGCAGCGTCTCCGATGGGCTTTCACCGAATGCGCGCCGGTATTCGCCGGCAAATCGGCCAAGCTCGGAAAACCCGAATTGGGTCGCAACGGCTGTCACGGTTTTGGTGCCGGCGCCCGGCCGCAGGAGCGCCTGCCTGGCGAGAGCCAGCCTCACCGTGCGCAGATAGCGCGAAGGGGTTGTATCGTGGAGGGCGCGAACAGCCCGCGCAAGCGTGCGCGGGGCGATCCCGACGATCCGGCTCAACGCGGCAATGCCGAGCGATTGTCCCGGGCTTGCGCGCGCCGTGTCCTCGAAAGCTTCGACGATCTTCTGATAGCGCTCCAGGCGCTTGGTCATCACGTGAGGCCCGCATCCTGGCCAATGCAGAATATCCGCGATGCGCGCAGGCTAAGCCGCGCGCCAATGGCGCCTATGCAAAAAACGCATTTTTTAACCCAAACCGGACAGTCGGGTAGCCACGACTGTGGTTTCGAGTTACCGCCGAGCATGGGCCGTACCATATTGCGCCTGAGGACAACAGCGTCTGGCGCTGGAATTTGCGTAGCCAGCAGCGGGCCCAGCCTCAATACTGCCTCTTCTTGCGGCCGACCGCCGGGTTGCCAACGTCTGGCTGCGCGGAGCGAGATGAAGCGCATGACGGAGGTTGGCACCGCCACCTTCAGCAATCCGGACGAATACCAAGCCGGCATAGGCAGCGCGAGCGTTAGCCTCGTCCTCACCGCTCGCGGGGATTTCAAAGCGCGATTGACCTGGCTGAAGTTTTACCATCTTCAGGCACTTCGCGGCCGCGAAAACGTGTCACGCATCGCCTGCGTGTCGCTGCTTCCAAGTCGGGTCTTTGCTTCGCTTTGCTTGAAGTCCGCAGCACCGACGACATGGAGCGGGGTCGAGCTGCGGCCCGGCGACGTCGTCTTTCACTCTCTTGGTGAGCGGGCGCACCAGTGGACAAAGGGGGTGAACCACTGGGGCATGATCTCGCTGCCGCCCGAGCGGCTCGCGGCCTACGGCAAGGTGCTGACAGGGTCGAAACTGACTCCCCCGCTGGCCGGTCGAGTGCTGCGGCCATCGCCGCCCGCGGTAGCGAACCTGCAGCGCATTCTATCGAGTGCCTGTCGCGTCGCCGAGACGAAACCTGAGATTGTTGTCCAGCCGGAAGCGGCGCGAGCTCTCGAGCAGGAACTCATCCACGCGCTGGTGACTTGCCTGACGGCCAACGACGCCCGCCCCTGTCTGGCAACAAAGCGACGTCATGCAGAGATCATGCTCCGTTTCGAGGACGCATTGGCAGCGCACGTCGATCGACGGCCGAGCGTACCTGCCCTTTGCGCCGCTATTGGCGTGCCGGAGCGGACCTTACAGGCGTGTTGCGTGGAGTTCCTGGGCATGAGCCCAAGCCGCTATCTTCGGCTGCGGCAACTCAACATGGTACGCGCCGCGCTGCGACGTGCTGATTCGGCGACAACAAGTGTCGCGGAGATTGCTCGACATTACCAGTTCTCTGACCTTGGACGGTTCGCTGCGGATTACCGTGCGATCTTTGGGGAAATGCCCTCTGCCACGCTGCGACATACTGCGATCAAACTGAGGTAAACCATTTCGAAGACGAGCCGTGACGCCACGAGAGGCGGCCAGTCTATGACACTCCTACGACAAAGAAAAACGCAGCAGACTCGATTTGTGCGGGAATTGCATAGCCGACCATGCGTCACTTCGTTTAAGCGGAATGCAATGGCCAAGCGTGCAAGCGGGAGGAACTCGAACAGCGACTTGTGAACCGTCAGGATATCAACGACGGCCCCGTTGCTGTGGGGAGCGCGCACCGGGGAGCTCCTTCTTGTGAGTGAATGCTGGCGCATCGGGCACTCAAAAGGCCGTGTCGGCCTTGGCAGGCTGAAGGAGATGAATCATGAGAATCACTCAAGACAGATGGCTCTGGCTTGCATTGATCGTTGCCGCAACAGTGGTGACGAGCGTGCCCGCGGCTGCGCAACAG
>DASRAF010000360.1:0-7834 GCA_035638295.1 Pseudolabrys sp. | reverse complement strand
CGCAACGAGGCCGCACAGGGCGGCGAACATCGGTGTTTTGGTGTCTTCGTGCGCAAAGGAGACGGCGCCGAACACTTTTTCTAGGACGTGCCCGGGCAGTCCAGCGCTGATCGCCGCGAGCGCGGCAGCGACCGCGACCGTGTCCTGCGCGCCGAAAGCTCCACGTTCAAACAGTCCGCCGGCAATCGGATTCGCAAGCAGCGCAAAGGCCACAGCGGCCGGAAGCGCCAGGCCGAGCGCGACTTCATACGCTCGCGATTGAGCCGTGACGAGCACGCGCTCATCGCCGGCAGTAGCACCGGTCGCAATACGCAGCACGATCACCGCCGCAATCGCAACCGACACCACCCCGAGCGGAAGTTCGTAGAGTCTGTTCGCGTAGTAGAGCCATGACACCGCCGCAGGAGACGCCGATGCGATAGCCGTTATCGCGATCAGCTTCAGCTGCGGTATGCCGGCCGCGACGAGACCCGGCAGAGCGCGTCTGAAAAATGTTTCGGTCTGGTCGGCAGCATGTGCATGGGGGCGCTGCCAGCGTCTGCCGCTCCATAACCAGACCGTCATCGTCAATGCGAGTTGTGCAAACCCGGCAACACTGATTGCGAATGCGAGCCAGGCGGTGGCGTAAAATTGCTCGACCGCTCCGCGTGGCAACATCGCAAGCGCAACAATTATAGCGAGGTTGAACAGTATCGTGCTGAGGGCGACGGCAGCCACCCGGCCTTCGGCATTGAGCGCCGCAGCGATCACCGCCACGAGTCCCACGAGCACGAAGTAGGGCGCGACCATGAACAGAAGGAACGCAGCCAGCGAGCGGCGTTCCCGATCAAATCCCGGCGCTATGATGGCGATGACGCCTGGCGCAATGAAAATCACTAGCAAGGCGATGAACCCAGCGATGCAGAATATCGCGAGCAAAACCCGCCAGGTGAACCGATTGGCGTTGGCCACGCCATCGTCGCCTGTGCGCAGCTTGAGCCAGATCGGCACGAAGGCGCTGTTGAGCGCACCTTCCGACAACAGGCGGCGAAAAAAATTCACCACCTGCAGCACGGCGAAAAAGGCTTCCGATTGCGGCCCGGCGCCCAGCAGAGCCGCAATCCAGGCATCGCGTAGATAGGCTAGCAACCGCGACATCAAGGTGCCGCTGCAAACCGTGGTGATATCGCGCGCGAGCGACATGGAAGTGATTCCCCGTGCGCCACTCTAGGCCGGTGGGCAACCGCCCGTCACCTGTGAAGCACTCGCGCTTGCCGCCGCGCGTTCCGCCGATATAGTGCCGCGCGCCATTACGGGGATTGCACATGACTTCAATTCGTTACGACGTACTCGGCATCGGCAACGCGATTGTCGACGTCATTGCGCGCGCCGAGGACGATTTCCTCGTGAGGCAGGGAATGCAGAAAGGCACCATGGCGTTGATTGACGAGGCGCGCGCGCAAGCCATTTACGCGGCGATGGGGCCGGCGGTGGAGAGCTCGGGTGGATCGGCAGCCAACACCATTGTCGGCGTTTCCAGCTTCGGTGCGCGGGCGGCATTTGTTGGGAAGGTCAAGGACGACGAGCTCGGCCGCGCGTTCGCCCACGACATCCGCGCGGCCAAAGTGGCCTTCCATACGAAGGCGGCCAACGGTGGGCCGTCGACGGCGCGCTGCTACATCATGGTGACGCCGGACGGCGAGCGCACCATGAACACCTATCTGGGCGCCGCGCAGGACCTGAAGCCGGACGATATCGATGAGGCGCAGGTGGCAAGCGCCGCACTCACCTATCTCGAGGGTTATTTGTGGGACCCGCCGCGGGCGAAAGAAGCTTTTGTGAAAGCGGCCGATATTGCACATAAAAGCGATCGGCGCGTCGCGCTGACGTTGTCGGACGCTTTTTGCGTGGACCGCTATCGCGGCGAGTTTCTCGATCTGCTCCGCAAAGGCACCGTCGACCTGATGTTCGCCAACGAGCGCGAACTGCACAGCCTCTACGAGACCGCTGACTTCGACAGCGCGCTGAAGATGTTGCGCGAGGACGCGCAGCTTGCCGTGGTAACACGCAGCGAAAAAGGCTGCGTGGTGGTGTCGCGCGATGCGGTCGAGACCGTGCCGGCAGAACCGGTCGCGCAGGTTGCGGACGTCACCGGCGCCGGCGATCTGTTTGCGGCAGGCTTTCTCGTCGGGCTGGCGCGGGGCAAGGATCATCGTACCGCCGCGCGGCTCGGCGCGCTTGCGGCCGCCGAAGTCATTCAGCACATCGGCGCGCGGCCCGCGGTCTCATTGAAGGCGCGTGCAGCCGAGAACGGCCTGCCGATCTAGCGCGGATTGTTTCGAAAATTGGCGGATGCAAACCGCTGTCGCCCGCTGCAACGTTTATGTGGGCTGCAAGGTCGGAGATTGATAGATGCGTCGTGCGGGATCGGTAACCAATTGGTAACCGACCGTAGTTACCGATTGGTGAACGACCAATCGGGGACGTATGGCCATGGAAAAGCGTAAGCCGAATGAGGCTGCCGATGGCGAAGCGGTGGCAAATCCGGACGGCACACCAGATCAACCTCAGCGCAGGATCGACTTGCCCGCCGTCGAATCGCCTTCAATCTCTCCGGTAGAATTGGGTCAGGCGACCGACACAGTTGTGGAAACGACAGCTTCCGAAGCAACCGAAGCATCTGCCTCCGCGACCGGACCGGAGAATACATCGTTCAGCCTGGTCGAATTCACCGCGCCAAAGCGTTGGCGCTTCGCGATTCGCCCGCGCCACAAACGCCAGGTGCTGCTCGCTGCGTCGGTTGCGATCGCCGCCGCGATCGGTGCCATCACCGGCGCATTGACCAGTGGTGGCTTTGCAAAGGCTCCGGCTGTCGACGTCGCCGCTGTCGAAGAGAACAAGGCGATGCAGCAATCCGTTGCCCGCCTGACAAAGGAAATCAGCGGCCTGAAGACAAGTCTGGATGCCGCCAATCGTTCGGCGTCCAACCAGATTGCCAAGATCAGCGAGCGGCTCAATCGCGAAACCGCGAACGTCACCGGTTCCGTGCCGCCGCAGACGCAGACGGCGCCACCCGCGCCGCTTCCGGCCACACGGCCGGCAATGCAGCCGCGTCTATCGATCGTGCCCGACTGGACGATCCGCGAAACCCGCGACGGCCTCGTTTACGTGCAGGGACACGGCGACATTTATCAGGTCGTGCCTGGTGCGCCGCTGCCCGGCCTCGGTCCGGTCGAACAGATCAGGCGGCAGGACGGACGCTGGCTGGTCGTGACGCCCAAAGGCATCATCGTGTCGATGCGCGATCGTCGCTATTTCGAACAATTCTGAACGCTCACGCGAGACTGCGACAAACCGGCGGCGCCTTCGGGGCGCCGCTCTTCATTTGAGCGTGAGCCGGGTAGCGAGCGCCACAAAACCGTGCCAAATTTCCGCGGCTGGTTGCGCGGGTTGTTCTCATGCGTCACGCATCATCGGTCCTTGCCGCAGCGGTTGTGGTTGCAACCACGGCGTTAGCTCACGCGCAAGGCGCTGGGCCTCCGGCAGACAAGCCTGAGATGATGCAGAGCTGCCCGGGCCTCGTGGCCATCCGGCCACCATTCCTGCAGAACGCCGCGTTGCGGCTCGCAGCGCTCGAATACGATCAGGCCCGGCTGACTTATATCGGTCATTCGACCTTCCTGATCGAAAGCCCGCAACTCGTGCGCATCGCTACCGACTACAATGACTATGTGCGGCCGTCGCTGGTGCCCGACATCGCGACGATGAATCACGCGCACTCGACACACTACACACTATCGCCTGACCCGAGCATCAAATACGTGTTGCACGGATGGGCGGATAACCAGAAGCCGGCCCGCGTCGATCTGCAATATAAGGATGTACGCGTGCGCAACGTGCCGACAAACATCCGCACGTTCGAAGGCGGCACCGAGCGGCACGGCAATTCAATCTTCATTTTCGAGGTTGCCAATCTCTGCATCGCGCATCTCGGGCATCTGCATCACACGCTTACGCAGCAACAACTCAACGAAATCGGTCGCGTCGATATTGTGCTGGTACCGGTTGATGGGTCGTACACGCTTGATCTCGACGGCATGGTCGAAGTGCTACACGCGCTCAAGGCGCCGCTGATGATACCGATGCATTTTTTCAGCGCCTACACGCTTGATCGTTTTCTCCAGCGCGTGCGGCAGGACTGGGATGTCGAAATGGCGCAGGTACCATCGCTGGTCGCGTCGAAGACAAATCTACCGGCAAAGCCGAAAGTGATTGTCCTGCCCGGGCATTGACTTAGGTCGTTAATTCGCGCCGTTTTTTCGCAATGCACGGATTTTACCGGCCGCCAAATAGCGGCCGCTATTAGCCATTTATCAACAGCGCCCGGTTGACCCAGCGGAACGAATGATTACTTGTCGCGTTGCTGGATCGCTCTTTTTCACAGGCTTGAGGATTTTCATGGTTCAGACTTGGAGCAATTGGAAGCAGTTTCCCGACGCGCAAAGCGGCGAACACGTCGAGGCGCCGATCGGTCCTGGCGTCTATGAAGTTCGGCATACGATGACCGGCCGTGTTGTTGCTTTCGGTCATTCTGCAAACGTTGCAAACTCTCTCGCCGACCTGAAGCTGAATGGTGGCATCAGCGCATTCAGTTGGCTCTTCCGCAAGCCGCCGCTGGTCTCGCATGTCGCCGATCTCGAGTACCGCACGTGCGCGGCGACGAGCCGCGCCGAGGCCAAGACTGCGGCGCAACGTCTTCTCGGCCTGCGCCAGACTGCATGGCGGCGCCGCATGGACACAGGCTGGGCCACGCGCCCCAACTGATTTGGCCATCAGGTGAATTCGCGGCCGGCCATTGCGCCGGCCGTATCGTTTTGGCTGCTGGCCACGGCTTTCTGTCCTCGACTGACTTCGTATAAAGTCTACCGGCGCAAAAGAGGGACAGCCGGCCATGTTGAGCACCCAACAGAACGACCTCATTACCCGGACCGGTACCGACACGCCGGCGGGAAGCTTGTTGCGACGCTATTGGCAGCCGGCGGCATTGGTTGATGAACTGTCCGGCAATCGTCCCATCAAACCGGTGCGCCTGTTGGGTGAAGACCTTGTCATCTTCAGGGACGAACGTGGTCGCTATGGATTGATCGGGCGTCGTTGCCCGCACCGCGGCACTGACCTCGCGTACGGTCGTCTGGAGAATGGCGGCTTGCGCTGCGCGTTTCACGGCTGGCTGTTCGATATCAACGGCAAGTGCCTCGAGACACCGGCGGAGCCCGACGACAGCAATCTCTGTGCCAACATCAGGCAGAAGTCGTATCCTGTGGTGGAAAAGAACGGCATCCTGTTCGCCTATCTCGGGCCCGGCGGGCCGCCGGCGCTTCCGCATTTCGACTGCTTCATCGCGCCAGACAGCCACACGTTCGCGTTCAAGGGCATGATCGATTGCAACTGGCTGCAGTCGCTCGAGGTCGGCATCGATCCGGTCCACACGTCGTTCCTGCATCGCTTCTTTCATGACGAGGATCCGAGCCAGGCCTATGGAAAATTATTCCGCGACACTTCGCGCGATTCCGACATGCCGATGTCCCGCATCATGCGCGAGTTCACGCGCCCCCGAATCGAAGTCGAGCCGACCGCGTTCGGTCTCCGGCTGGTGACGCTGCGGCAGATCAGCGATCGCAGCACACACGTCCGCGTGACCAATCTGATGTTTCCCAATGCTTTCATCATTCCGATGAGCCGGGAGATGACGATCACGCAGTGGCACGTGCCGATCGATGACGAAAAGCACTATTGGTATGCGATCTTCACCAGCTTCGGTGCGCCGGTGGACAAGGACGAGATGCGACGTCAGCGGCTCGCGCTCTATCAGCTGCCCGACTACATTCCAAACAAGAACAAGGGCAACGATTACGGGTTCGATCCGCACGAGCAGGAGCACGAGACCTACACCGGGATGGGCGCCGACATCAACGTGCACGACCAGTGGGCCTGCGAGTCAATGGGCGCAATCCAGGATCGCACGACCGAACACCTTGGCACTTCCGACAAGGCGATCAGCGCTTATCGAAAGTTGCTGCGTGAAGCGATCGAACAATCGGGCAAAGGCGAGAAGCCGATCATGGTGCTCGATCTGAAACAGGCTGCGAGCATCACCGGTCCGGCGGCCATCGACGGCATCGGTCCTGCCGACGATTGGCAGGGCTATTGGCAGAAGAGCGAGTCGAGCAAGCGCCAGACCGCAAGCTGGACGAACGGAAACTGAAATGTATTGCAAACCCGGCCATCACGACTGAAGGGCCGGTAATGAATCCGCGTCCGCGTAAGTCTTCAAGCTTTGTTGATCGCCACGGTTTGTGGACCGGCGCGCAGGCCAAAGCCGCCGAAGAGGTCGAGAAGATCATCAAGAAAGAAAAGCTGGAGGTTGTGCGTTTCTCGTTCACCGACCAGCACGGGGTGTTGCGTGGCAAGACCCTGCTCGCATCCGAGGCCGCGAGCGCGATGCGTGCCGGCGTTACCATGACAACAACGCTACTCGCCAAGGATACCGCGCACCGTACCGTATATCCGGTATTCACCCCCGGCGGCGGCTTCGCGATGGCGGAGATGCAGGGCGGAGGCGACTTCGTGATGGTCGCCGATCCGACGACCTTTCGCGTTCTTCCCTGGGCAAACAAGACGGGCTGGATGCTGTGCGACATCTATTTCGGCAACGGCAAGGCGGTGCCGTTTTCGACCCGCGCCCGCGGCCGGGATGCAGTGAATGCACTGGCAAAAGCCGGGTTCGACTTCCGGGCCGGGCTGGAAGTGGAATTCCATCTGTTCAAGCTGGAGAATCCGCGCCTCGCACCCACCGACGCGACCTGGCCGCCCGAGGCACCGCAGGTCAGCCTGCTGACGCAGGGCTATCAGTATCTGACCGAATCCCGCTACGACATGCTCGATCCGGCGCTGGAAGTTCTCCGGCACGGCATCGAAAAGCTCGGCCTGCCGTTACGATCGGTCGAAATCGAGCTTGGCCCGAGCCAATGCGAATTCACCTTCGGCCCGGAAGACGGCCTCGCCGCTGCCGACAGCATGGTGTTGTTCCGGGCCGCGACGAAACAGATTGCGCGCCGCAACGGCTATCTGGCGAGCTTCATGTGCCGGCCGGCATTCCCGAATGTCATGTCGAGCGGCTGGCATCTGCATCAGTCCCTGGTGGAAACAAAAACCGGGCGTAATGCTTTCGCATTCGATCATCCGGATGCCCTGTCCACCGTGGGTCGCTACTATCTTGGCGGTCTTCTCGCTCATGCCCGCGCCGCGGCGGCATTCACGACGCCGACCGTCAACGGCTACAGGCGCTACCGGCCGAACTCGCTTGCGCCCGATCGTGCAATCTGGGCGCGCGATAATCGTGGCGTGATGGTCCGCGCACTCGGACAGCCGGGCGAGGCGGCGACCCGATTGGAAAATCGCGTCGGCGAACCTGCGGCCAACCCCTATCTCTATTTAGCCTCGCAGATACATTCGGGCCTCGATGGTGTCGCGCGGCGGATTGATCCCGGCCCGTCGGCGGACAGACCCTATGAAACCGTCGCGGCACACTTGCCGAAAAATCTCGAGGAGGCCCTGACGGCCCTGCGCGCCGATGACGTATTCCGCGTAGGGTTCGGTACGGCATTCGTCGATTACTACGCGCACATAAAGTCGGCCGAGGTCGAGCGCTTCCGGAAAGAGGCAGGTGATCACCCGGAGGTCACAGCTTGGGAGCAGAAGGAATATCTGGACTTGTTCTGATGCCTTACGCGGTCACGTCTGACGAAGTGAAGCTCTATTACGAGGAGGTCGGCCAAGACACGCCGATTCTATT
>DASRAF010000359.1:0-2316 GCA_035638295.1 Pseudolabrys sp. | reverse complement strand
ACTGCGGCGCAAGATGCTTATATTCGCGCGCTGAAGCGTCACTCGCTGATTTTCGGCACGGGTCCGGCCGGCACCGGCAAGACATGGCTTGCGGTTGCGCAGGCGGTGCAGATGTTCGAGCGTAAGGAAGTCGATCGCATCATCCTGTCGCGCCCGGCCGTCGAAGCGGGCGAGCGGCTCGGATTCCTTCCGGGCGACATGCGGGAGAAAGTCGATCCCTATCTACGTCCGATCTACGACGCGCTCTATGACCTGATGGATGCGCGCATCGTGGAGCGCGCGTTGCAGGCCGGTGAAATCGAAATCGCGCCGCTTGCTTTCATGCGCGGCCGCACGCTTTCGAATGCGGCGATCATCCTCGATGAAGCGCAGAACACGACCTCGATGCAGATGAAAATGTTTCTCACGCGGCTTGGCGAGAATAGCCGCATGATCGTCACCGGCGATCCCAGCCAGGTCGACCTGCCGCACGGCCAGACCTCGGGACTTGCGGAGGCGGTGAAGCTGCTCGCCGGCATCGAGGGCGTGGGCCATGTCGCGTTCACCCATGAAGACGTGATCCGCCACGAATTGGTGGCGCGCATCGTCGAGGCCTATGACCGCGGGACGCCGGCACGCGAGGCAAAGGGATGAAGCAAGCGCCGGAGCGGCGTACATCCCCGCCGCACATCGATATTCAGATGCAATCGCCGCTGTGGAGTGCGCAGCCGCTGGCGCCGCAGACCGTCCGCGAGGCAGTCGACGCGGCCGCAAGCGCGCTCTCAACAGAGGGCGGTGAAGTGAGTATCTTGCTCACCGACGATTCGGAGATCGCCAGACTCAATCGCGATTGGCGTGGAATTGACAAGTCTACCAACGTGTTGTCGTTCCCGGCTTCCGGTCATCGTGCGGGTCAAGGCGAGAAACTGCTTGGCGACATCGTCATTGCCTACGAGACGCTCGAACGGGAATCGAAGGATGAAAGCCGGGACTTCCTTCACCACCTTGCACATCTCGCAGTGCACGGTTTTCTCCACCTCATCGGCTTCGATCACGAAACCGACGCGCAAGCCGAAGAGATGGAAGGACTCGAAAGCAGGATCATGATGCGCCTGAACATGCCCGATCCGTATGTCGCGCGAGAATCTGATAACGCGTGACCGCCATGCCTGACAGCGATCCATCCAGTTCGAGTTCCGGCGGCGCACCATTCGAGCCGCGCAATCTTCCGGTGCCGGTGCCCCCCGCACCGGAAGGCGGCGGAACCTGGTTCATGCGTGCAGTGCGCGCATTGTTAGGCTGGAAGCCGAGCACCGTACGTGCCGACCTCAAGGACATCCTCGATGTCATGAGCCCCGGTGAATCCGGCTTCTCGCCCGAAGAAAGCCGGATGCTCAAGAACATTCTCGGGTTGCGCGAACGGCGGGTGGGCGACGTCATGATTCCACGCGCGGATATCGTTGCGGTACAGCAGGACATCAATATCGGCGAACTGGTCCGCGTTTTCGAAGGTGCCTCGCATTCCAGGCTCGTTGTCTACAACGACACGCTCGACGATCCCGTAGGCATGGTGCACATCCGCGACCTCATCGCTTTCATGACGGCGCGGGCCGCGGTCGATCCGGAAAAGAACGCCAAGCGCAAGAAACCGCTGCCTGCGGGCCTCGATCTCAAGGCCGTCAATCTCGCCATGCCCTTGTCCGCCACCAAGATCGTGCGTGAGATCCTGTTCGTGCCGCCGTCAATGCGCGTAATCGATCTTTTGGCGCGCATGCAGGCCACGCGCATCCATCTGGCGCTCGTGGTGGACGAATACGGGGGCACGGACGGTCTCGCTTCGATTGAAGACATTGTCGAACAAATCGTCGGCGAGATCGCCGACGAACACGATGAGGACGAAACGCTGGCGATAGCGCAACAGCCGGACGGTTCGTATGTCGCTGACGCGCGCGCCACCATAGAGGACGTGATCGGCACTGTCGGCAACGACTTCGATGTTGGTGATGCCGCTGAAGAAGTCGACACGATCGGCGGCTACCTGGTGACCCGCGCTGGGCGCCTGCCGGTCCGCGGCGAGATCGTTCCGGGACCTGGCCTGTTCGAGTTCGAAGTTCTCGATGCCGATCCGCGTCGCGTCAAACGCGTGCGTATCACGCGACTGAAGGAACGCCGCGAGCGGCCGCGCGAACCGAGACGGCGGGAAGCGGACACGGTGACGAGCGGCACTTCGCCGCCTGTTCCAGGTACTGACGATGCGTCCACATCTAAGGACACGAGCCCCGCAGCAGGTGCAACGCGATCGTGACGATTACACGTCTCGCCCACACCGTGATCCTC
>DASRAF010000358.1:0-22758 GCA_035638295.1 Pseudolabrys sp. | reverse complement strand
GCTGGTGCAGGCGCTCGGCCTGTCATTCACGGTGTCAACGATCACCCTTGCAGCGGCACTCGCCTATACCGGGCACGTGCAAACATCGCTCGCGTGGCCTTCAATTGTCGCGCTCGTCGTGGCGCTTATCGGGATGGGCCTGGGACAACTCACTCGCGGCGAAATCAAGGCTGAGGCCTTCCGGCTATGGTTCTTTGTCGGACTGATGTTGCTCGGTCTGCATCTGGCGCTGCGTGGGCTCTTGTGATCGATTAGGCGCCCTGAGCTCATCAATCAGGAATACGTGCGATGAAAATCGTCGACCTCTCCCATGTCATGAATGTACACACGCCCGGCTGGGTCGGTTATGCCGGCAACAAGATGTATTACGCGCAAAATCTGCAGACGCAGATGATTGTGGCCCAACGCATCGATACGGCGCTGCATGTCGGCACGCATTTCGATGGAGCGATGCATGCAACCGACAATCGCAAGGGTGACATGGCCTCCTTGCCGCTCGACTTTCTCGTCAACCGAGGTGTGGTGGTCGATATCTCAAAACACATGCACGACTGGGCAGTCATAACGCCACAGATGATCGAGAGTTCAGGCGCCGATATTCGCGAGGGCGACATCCTTATCTTGCACACGGGGTGGCACAAGCACTACGAGGGTCAGCCGCAGCAGGATCTGGTGAAGTACTTCTGCTACCACCCGGGGCCCAATCTCGACACGCTGCACTGGATGCTGAAAAAAAAGATCAGATGGTGGGGCATGGACACAGGTTCATGCGATCACGCCATGAACACATCGATTCGTCGCATGCGACCCGATCTCGCCGAGGAGTTTACGAGAAAGCATGGCAAGACACCGGCGGAGTACTTTGGCACGTTCGAATACACGCACAAGAAGTCCGGCCGCAGGGTGCAGCAGGATATGTTCCCGTTCCACAGCTGGGCCTTCCAGGAAGGCCTGCTACATGCGGAGAATCTCGGCGGTGACATCGAGATGATGCTCGGCAAGCGTTGCGTGATTGGCGCATTTCCCTGGCGCTACGAGGGGCTCGAAGGGTGTCCCTGCCGCATCGTCTGCTTCCTCGATACCGATATGTCGGTGGAAGCTGTCGGTGACGCGGCCAAAGCCATTTTCTAGTACTCGTTCGCGCTGTTCCGGATTCCCCCAAATGTCAATCTAATGCCCAACATGCGGCAGGAACCGTTGCTGGCGCACGCTCATTGAAGTTTGGGGCGATGATCCGAGAGGAGACGAACAATGAAATCCGGGATTCTCGCGGCAGCTGCAGCGATCTCTCTCGTCGGTGTGACCAGTGCGTCGGCGCAGGTTTACATCGCGGATCCCTACGTCGCTGACTCGTACGCCTATGTCGCGCCGCCCGCCTATGTCGCGCCGCATGTCTATGCGGCACCCGCGCCGGTCTATTCGGCGCCTGCGCCAGTTATGACGGCACCTGGACCCGTCATCGTGGGCGAGCCGCTCTATGTAGCGCGGCCTCCGATCGGCGGCTATTTGCCGCCTAAATACAGCTACTCGGTTAACAGTCCTTACACGATCAACAGCCCTCGGTACGGCGTTATGTATTCGGACTACTAGCCTCTCATCTGTGCGACACAAACGGCGGCCCCGCCCCGCCCTCGTCACTGCACGTTGGCGAGGCGCGGGTCGGCGTGATTGTTCTGCAGTGTCGACTGGATCGCTTCGCGTAGCAGTGGATGGTTGTTCTTGCTCCACTGGTTTACGTGAATGTCGGCCAGCAATTTCGCCGATTTTCCGAACACCACAATGCGGTCGCCGACGCTGATTGCCTCTTCCAATTGATGCGTGATGAGGATCGCAGTTGAGCCGCACTCGCGCGCGAGCCTGAGAAAGGTCCCGCGCAATTCCGCGGCCGTCACTTCATCGAGATGGCCGAACGCTTCATCCGCGAGAAGTATGTCAGGCTCGACGGCAAAGGCGCGGGCAATAGCAACGCGCTGGCGCATACCGCCGGACAATTCGTGCGGGTAAGCATTGGTGAAATTGCCGAGGCCCAGTCGTTCGAGCCAGGTAAGGGCGCGTTTGTGCTGTTCGGGCTCTGGCAAGCCGATGAGCTCGAGTGGAAGCCGCGCATTGTCGAGCGCCGAACGCCACGGCAGGAGGCGGTCCTGTTGGAAGACGGTCGCGATTTTTCCGCGGAAATGATCGAAATCGGAATGCGGGCTTTTATCGCCGATGCGGATCGAACCCTCGGTGGGCGCGTCGAGACCGATCATCAGATCGAAAAAAGTCGATTTGCCACAACCGGTCTGCCCGACGATCGCCACCACCTCGCGCGGGGAAATATCAAGATCAAGGCGGTCGATGGCGATGACCGATTGGCCAGTAGTGGTCTGGCGAAAAATCTTGCGCAGGCCGCGGACTTCGATAGGTGGCGGACTGTTCATGCGCGCCACCGCAGTACGCGGGCTTCCACCCGCGCGACGACTGTTTCAAGCAGGAACAGCAGCGCGACGAGCACAAGCGTCCAGGCGAATACATCGGCTACAGAAAACAGTTCCTGAGCGACCGACAGCTGATGTCCAATGCCTGTGACGGCGCCGACCAGTTCCGCGATGGTCACGACGCGGATGGCGAGGCTGATATTCACCTTCCAGCTGGTAAAGATGGTCGGCAGGATCGCCGGGAGTATCAGCTTGAAGAAATATTGCCACGTGGTGGGCCGGAACGACTGCATCATATGCCGCAGTTCACGCGGCACGCCGTGCATGGCATCGAGCGTGTCGATCAGGAAAACGGGCCCGCAAACAACGACGAGCACGAAGACAATACGGAATTCGACGCCCGGAAACCACAGCACCGCAAACAGGATCCATGACACCACCGGCACCGCCATGAGCAGGCGGATCATCGGGTGCAAATACTTGTCGAGCGAGTCCGACCGGTACATCGCCATAGCCATCGCTACACCGAGCAGAAACGAAACGATGAGGGCGACAATCACGCGTGCCAATGTCACGGCGATGTCGATCGGTGTGATGGTCGTCACGCTTTTCGCGATGCGCGCAAAGCTGGGAATTGCGAATGGCGGAATCCCCAGATAAGGCGCCAGGTGCGAAAGCGCCTCCCAGACAAGCGCGAAAACAAGGAGGGAGACGAAAGTCTGGCGTGGAAAAGTCAGGACCGGGACAGACTCGCGATACTCCTCAGTCATTGGAAATGCACGTTTGAAGCGTTACGGCGAATAGATGATCTTTTCGTCTGGCATTTTCTCGTAGAAACCAGCCTTCACCGCTCGCTCCATCATGTCGGTGATCGACTTGCGGACGGTCGAATCCCAGGCGGGCTGGATCACCATTTGCAGGCGGCCACTTCCGAGTGCGGCCGCCAGAATGCCTGGCGGAAGCTTGAGGGTTTCATTGGCAATCTTGTCGGCCTCCGCGGTGTCGCTTTTCATGAATTGAGCGACATCCTGCAATGCCGCGATCAGCATCTTCGGTGCGTCCGGATTTTTCGCGATCGCGTCCGCGCGCATCGCGGTCACGATCTCCCAGCCTTCCTGATCGGTGATCTCCCTCCAGCCTTCCGCGCCGTTGAAGATCACCTTCCAGTCGGGATTTTGCTTGAGAATGATGCTGGCAAGCGGCTCGATGACCAAAGCCGCGTCGACGCGATCAGCCTCAAGCTGGGCGCGCGCGACGGCAAAATTGGCATTAACGACGATGATATCCCTGCCGAGATCGAGGCCTTTGGCCGCCGTGTACATCTTTGTCACCTGGAACTGCGAGCCGCCCATGTCGACGGCAAGCTGTTTGCCCTTCATATCGGCCAAAGATTTTATCTTGTCGTTCTTGGTGAAAATAACGAGGTCAGCGAGAGTGAAACCGGTACCGATAATCCGTACCGGCACGCCTTCCTGATAAAGCTTCTGCAGAATCGTCGGGCCGCCGATGAGAACATCAGTTTCACCTGTTGCGAAGGCAGCATAGAAAGCCGAGATCGAGGGATAGGCTTTCGCGTCGAGTTCAAAACCGTTCTTGGTGTCGAAGCCGCGCGCCTTCATGATGTTCCACACCAGTGGGTTGAACACCGGCAGCGTCAGGCTGGAAACTCTAATCACCGGCTTTTGCTGGGCGTGCGCGGGTACCGATACAGTGCCGATGGCTGCGATCGTGAAAGCGACTGTAAGCGCGGCGAGGCCGCGGCGAGACAAGTTGGACATGGACACTTCCCCCTCGTGGTCACTCGACCCGTGATCTTGCGCGTCACGTAGCTCGAGTGCGAGTGCGACTTTACTCCGCTTTCGTTTGCGTGCAAATAATCGCGCTGAGTAGCGGAGGGCGCGATGCCGCACATCGCCGCACGGGATGGTACCCGGCTTTACTACGAAGAAGCGGGCGTTGGGACGCCAGTTGTTTTCGTCCATGAATATGCCGGCGACTACCGCACGTGGGAGATGCAGATGCGATATTTCTCCCGCGCGCATCGATGCGTCACCTATAGCCAACGCGGCTATCCACCATCCGATATTCCGGAGGATGGCGAGAAATACAGTCAGGATATCGCATGCGATGACGTGATCGCGGTAATGGATGCGCTGAAGATCGATAAAGCACATATCGTCGGTCACTCGATGGGTGCGTTGACCGCACTCCATGTCGGTATTCGTTATCCAGAGCGCTGTATCTCGGTAACCGTCGCGGGGTGCGGCTATGGTTCGAGCGCTGATCCAAAAAAAGTCGAGGAGATGCGCGCGGTCTCGCGCGAGATCGGCAAAGCTTTCGCAACGGAAGGAATGGCCGTTACAAGTGCGCGGTATGCCGACGGTCCGCAGCGCCAGCCGCACAAGAACAAGGATCCGCGCGGCTATGCCGAATTTGCCAGAATGCTGAGCGAACATTCGGCGACGGGTCACGCGCTCACAATGATCAATCTGCAGGCCAAGCGACCGACACTTCAAGAGATGGAACCCGATCTGAAAAAGTTCTCTGTTCCATTGTTGATCATTGTCGGCGACGAGGACGACTGGGCGCTCGACGGCAGCGTATTCCTGAAGCGCACGGTACCCACGGCAGGTCTTCTGGTTATCCCGCGCTCCGGCCACACGCTTATTCCCGAGGAACCGATGGCCCTCAACGCGGCGCTCGCCGATCTCTTTGCAGCGGCCGAGGCCGGCCGCTGGCTCGCGCACAAGCCACCAAAATAATTTCTGGAGGAAGCGAATGGACCTCAAGCTCAAGGGTAAGACCGCACTGATCACTGGCGGCAGCGAAGGCATCGGCAAGGGCATTGCCCGCACGCTGGCACGGGAAGGCGTCGACGTTGCGATCTGCGCGCGGCGCAAGGAGCCACTCGAAGCCGCAGCAAATGAAATTTCCAAGGAAACAGGGCGCAAGATCGTGGCGATATCCGCGGACCTGCGGAAGGACCAGGACGCCAGGAGTTTCATCGAGCAGGGTGCCAAGGCGCTCGGTCGCGTCGACATCATGATCAACAATGCGGGCTCGGCCGCTGGCGGCGTGATCGAACATTTGACCGAAGACGACTGGGAGAAAGGTCTTCAGCTCAAGTTCATGGGCTACGTGCGCTGCCTGCGTTACGTGCTCCCCATCATGGTCAAGCAGGGCGGCGGCCGAATAGTCAATTTGATCGGCAATGACGGCGTGAAACCGTCGTACTGGGAAATCTGCCCGGGCGCCGCCAATGCAGCCGGCCAGAACCTCACGCTTTCCCTCGCGGGCCAGTACGGCAAGCACAACATCAGTTTCGTTGCCGTCAATCCTGGGCCGGTCCGTACCGAGCGCTGGGCGGGCCTCGTCAAAGCCATGTCGCGCGACATGAAGATTTCTTACGAGCAGGCGGACAAACTCGCGCCCGCCTCGATCCCAATGGGTCGCATTGCTGAAGTGGATGAGGTCGCGAACCTCGTCGTCATGCTCGCCTCGCCACTCATGGAAATGGTCAACGGAACCATGATCGAAATCGATGGCGGGCAGGACAAGCCGCTGATGGATCGTTTCCGCGACAAGCCGGGCGGTTGAGGTCACTCGCGCAAGACGCGTGGCTTGACACCTCGGGCCTGCGGTCGGACTATTTGCGTACAAACAAGTTCGCCACCGGGAGGCGACGCAAAGCTGAGGATTGCAGGTATTCGCGGTCTCGCGGGTGCCGCGCGGTTATCGCCACGAAGGGAACGACGTCATGATCAAGCGTCATATGCAATACTTCGCGGTTGCTGGCTTCTTCGCTGCCGGCCTTATGTCGTCGGCATCGGCGCAGGACACCATCAAGATCGGCGAACTCAACAGTTACAAAGCGCAGCCCGCATTTCTCGATCCCTACAAGAAGGGTTGGGAAATGGCGATTGAGGAGATCAACGCCAAGGGCGGTGTGCTCGGCAAGAAACTCGAGGTGATCTCACGCGACGATGGCGCTAATCCGGGCGAAGCCGTGCGGGTCGCCGAAGAGCTGGTTACGCGCGAAGGTGTTGTAATGATTGCGGGCACCTTCCTTTCGCACATCGGTCTCGCGGTCACGAACTTCGCCGGCCAGAAGAAAGTGTTCTTTCTCGCCGCCGAACCGCTGACGGACAAGATCACCTGGCAGAACGGCAACAAATACACCTATCGCCTGCGCGCAACGACCTACATGCAGACGGCCATGCTGATGCCGGCGGCGATCGCCGCCAAGAAGAAACGATGGGCCTTGGTCTATCCGAACTTCGAGTACGGGCAGTCGGCCGCCGAGAACTTCAAGACGCTGCTGAAGAAGGCGCAGCCGGATGTGGAGTTCGTCACCGAGCAGGCTCCTCCGCTCGGCAAGATCGACGCCGGCGCGGTGGCGCAGGCGATCGACGATGCGAAACCTGATGCCATCTTCAATGTGTTGTTCGGCGGCGATCTCGCGAAGTTCGTGCGCGAGGGCAATACGCGCGGCGTGTTCAAGGACCGAACAGTGGTGAGTCTGCTGTCAGGCGAACCCGAGTATCTCGATCCCTTGAAGGACGAGGCTCCGGTCGGCTGGGTTGTCACCGGCTATCCGTGGGACAAGATCAAGACCCCGGAGCATCTCGCTTTCGTCGATGCCTACAAGAAGAAATACAATGACTACCCCCGGCTCGGCTCGATCGTCGGATACGTGACGATGAAGTCGCTCGCTGCCGGCATCGCCAAAGCAAAGTCGACGGATACGGAGAAGCTGGTCGAGGCCTTCAAGGACCTCAAAGTCGACAGCCCGTTTGGACCATTCCGGTATCGTGCAAGCGATCATCAGGCCACGATGGGTGCCTATGTCGGCAAGATCGCTCTGGAAGGCGGGAAGGGGACCATGGCGGACTTCAAATACGTCGATGGGGAGACCATGCTTCCGTCGGACGCCGAAGTCATCAAGCTGCGGCCCACGGAATCGAATTAATGTGATCTCGACCTGCGCCAAGACGCTCGTGATTGGACGAGGTCGTTGGCGCCGGTGAAACCAACGATTTGTGGACGAGGCGTGTTAGCCTGACATTACGTAACTCTTAACCCAGCTCGTGCCGGTCATCGCCCGTGCGAGCCGCCCTCTCGCACAAAGGGGAGAGGGTCAGAGAGCTCGCAGCGTCAGACTCATGACTTTCAGCGCGTTCCTATTTCAGGCGCTCAATGGCCTTTCAACCGCGTCCGGCCTGTTTTTCGTCGCGGTTGGCCTATCGCTGATCTTCGGCGTTTCCCGCATCATCAATATCGCGCACGGGTCCCTCTATATGCTGGGGACCTACATTGCCTATTCATTCGCAACGCGGATCGGCGGAGCCCTTGGCTTCTGGGGCGGCATTGTTGCGACCGCACTCATTGTGGGCGCCCTGGGGGCGCTGATCGAGGTTCTGCTGCTGCGACGCGTGTATCGTGCGCCTGAACTTTTCCAGCTGCTTGCGACCTTTGCACTTGTCCTGATCATCAACGATGCTGCGCTCTGGCTGTGGGGTCCCGAAGATCTGCTTGGGCCACGCGCACCGGGTCTGCGCGGATCAATCGAAATTCTTGGCCGTCGTCTGCCGTCTTACGATCTGTTCCTCATTTTCATTGGCCCGCTGGTGCTGCTCGTCCTGCATTTCGCACTTGCCCGCACGCGCTTCGGCCGACTAGTGCGAGCCGCAACGCAGGATCGCGAAATGGTGGGTGCGCTTGGCGTCAACCAGGCGGTTCTGTTCACGTCCGTTTTTGCACTCGGTGCGGCACTTGCTGGTTTTGGTGGCGCACTGCAGGTCGCGCGCGAGCCCGCGAACCTCGCCACCGACCTGGTCGCGATCGGTGACGCCTTCGTGGTCGTAGTGGTTGGTGGGATGGGCTCGATAACCGGTGCCTATCTGGCCGCCGTGATCATCGCCGAAGTCAAGGCAATATGTATCGGCATTGGTGTGGTCGATTTCGGTTTTGCGACTGTCAATTTTTCCAAGCTAACTCTGGTCGCGGAATTCCTGGTGATGACAATTGTGCTCATCGTCCGGCCCTACGGTTTGCTTGGCCGGCCGCAAGGCCAGGTCCGTTCCATGGCGGATCCAGAGGATCCGATCCGGCCGGCGACACCAGCTCTCAAAGCGTTCGGTGTTGTCATTCTCGCGCTGCTGTTGTGCCTGCCGCTCCTGGCGCAAAGTTCGCCTTATCTCCTCATTCTTGGCATCGACGTTCTGATCGCGGTCATTTTTGCGACCTCGCTGCATTTCATCATGGGACCGGGCGGCATGCATTCGTTCGGGCACGCGGCATATTTCGGCCTCGGCGCGTACGGCGCGGCCCTGCTCGTCAAATGGCTGGCAGTGCCGATGGGCCTGGCGCTGATCGCTGCGCCCGTTGTCGCACTCGCCGGTGCGTTGCTGTTTGGCTGGTTTGCTGTGCGCCTTTCCGGCGTCTATCTCGCAATGTTGACGCTTGCCTTCGCGCAAATCGTCTGGGCGTTGGTGTTTCAGTGGGAGGCGCTCACCGGCGGATCCAATGGTGTTATCGGTATCTGGCCGCCGACGCCCTTCGACAAATCCTGGGTCTATTTTCTGCTGACGTTGATGCTGGCGACGATCGCCATATTGCTGCTGCGACGTTTCCTGTTTGCGCCATTCGGCTACAGCATGCGCGCCGGCCGCGACTCTCCGCTGCGCGCAGAGGCCATCGGCATCGATGTGAAACGCGTGCACTGGCTTGGATTCGCGATTGCCGGAGGCATTTGCGGTGTGGCGGGTGGGCTTTTTGCATTTGCCAAGGGCTCGATTTCGCCGGAAACGATCCATGTCGGACGGTCGATTGACGGGCTGGTCATGGTGCTGCTCGGCGGCATCCAGACGCTGACGGGGCCGATCGTGGGCGCATCGGTATTCGCCACGCTGCAGGATACGGTCATGCGGCAGACAGAATACTGGCGCGCCTTGCTTGGCATCATCATCCTGATCCTGGTGCTGGCCTTCCCACAGGGGATTGTCGGCGCGTTCTCCGCCATGTGGCGCAGAGCTGGAGCGAAACCATGAGTGTTCTCGCGATCCGCTCGCTATCCAAGGCATTCGGCGGCGTACGCGCCGTCAATGACGTCTCCTTCGAGATCGGTGAAGGTGAGTTTCTCGCCATGATCGGTCCGAACGGGGCCGGCAAGTCGACCTGCTTCAACATGATCAACGGTCAACTGAAGCCGGATTCGGGCCAGATTGTTTTTGAGGGAAAGGATATTGCCGGGCTCACACCGCGGGTGATTTGGCGCCAGGGCGTCGGACGGACTTTCCAGGTCGCCGCCACATTCAATTCGATGACGGTCATCGAGAACGTGCAAATGGCGCTGATTTCGCACGCGGGAGAGACTTACGAGCTCTGGCGTGCTGCGGCTGAACTGTACCGCGATCGCGCGCTCGAACTTCTGTCGCAGGTCGGCATGCACGGGGCCGCCGACCGCCCAAGCCGCGAGCTTGCATATGGGGATATCAAGCGCATCGAACTTGCCATCGCGCTCGCCAACCAGCCGCGCCTTCTGCTGATGGACGAGCCGACCGCCGGCATGGCACCGCGGGAGCGCAATGAACTCATTGCGCTGGTCAAACGGCTGGTGATCGAGCGCCGTATTTCGGTTCTCTTCACCGAACATTCGATGGACGTGGTGTTCGCCTTCGCCGATCGGGTCATTGTCCTGGCGAGGGGTCGCCTGATCGCGGACGGCGATCCTGCGGGAATTCGGGATAACGAGCAGGTGCGTGAGGTCTACTTCGGCACCGGCAAGACGTTTGCGGGGGCAACACAGTGAGCGAAGCGATGCTGACCGTGGAATCCCTCAGCGCCTGGTATGGCGCGGCGCGAATTTTGTATGACCTGAGCTTCGACGTCGGCCGCGGCGAAGTCGTGGCGCTGATGGGACGCAATGGCGCCGGTAAATCGACCACAATGAAGGCGGTCATGGGTCTCCTCGCCCAGCGAAAAGGCGTGGTGCGCTTTAACGGCGAGGATATTTCAGGCCGGAAGCCTTTCGAGATTGCCCGCCGCGGTCTCGGCTTCACCCCGGAAGACCGTCGCATTTTTGTCGATCTGACCGTCATGGAAAATCTCGATATCGGCCGCCAGCCGCCTCGCCTTTTTGCTGACGGCACGCCGGCGCCGTCGTGGACACCGGAGCAGTTGTTCACACTTTTCCCCAATCTTGCCGAAATGCCCGATCGTCCCGGTGGGCGCATGAGCGGTGGCGAACAGCAGATGCTTACGGTCGCGCGCACGCTGATGGGAAATCCGTTGCTGGTGCTACTCGACGAGCCGTCCGAAGGCGTGGCACCCTTGATCGTCGAGCAGATGGCCAACACCATTCTCGCGCTGAAGAAACAGGGCTTGTCGATTTTGTTGTCCGAACAGAATATTCATTTCGCCCGGCTGGTGTCGGATCGCGTCTATGTCCTGGAGAAGGGTCAGATTCACTGGAAGGGTTCTGTCGAACAACTGGACCGTAATCCCGAGGTTCAAAGGACTTATCTGACGGTGTAGCATGGTGCCCGCATGAAAACGTTGCACAGAGAAAAACTGAAGGTCGTAGCCGAGACGGATGCATCGGATGGCCGCTATGTCCTCGATGATCAGGCCGGCTTTCTCATGCGCGTCGCGATGCAGCGGCATACCTCGATCTTCACCTCACGCATGATCGAGGGGCTGACGCAGACCCAGTTTGCCGCGTTGGCCAAGCTCTACGAAGTTGGTCCTTGCTCGCAGAACTATCTCGGCCGGCTGATCTATCTCGACGCCGCAACCATCAAAGGGGTCGTCGATCGGCTTCATTTGCGCGGCTTCGTTACCGCCCTCAACGATCCGAAGGATCGCCGTCGGCGGGCTGTTGCGCTCACAGAGCGGGGAAGAACCGTGACGGAGGCGGCCATGGCGGTTGCGTCCGATATCACCACCGCCACGCTGGGGCCGCTCGGGGCCGACGAACAGCGGCAAATCACCAAATTGCTGCGCAAGTTAGGCTAATACGAGGGTGAAATGCTGTTTAGCGTCGGTGATGCCACCATTGTTCGCGTCGAGGAAACAAACCTTCCAACTTATCCGCTCCGCGAAATCTTTCCGGAATTCACCGACGCGCATCTAGCCGAGCACGGGGCATGGCTCGCTCCACATCACTACGAGGCCGCATCCGGCCGGATCAGGCTCGCCGTTCACAGCTGGTTGTTGCAGGTCGGCGGCAAGAAAATCCTGATCGACTCGTGCTGTGGCAACAACAAAGTCAAGCCGGGGCGGCCCTTCTGGAACATGCTCAACCTGCCGTATCTTGATCGGCTCGCCTCTGCCGGCGTGCGGCCGGAGGAAATCGACCTCGTGATGTGCACGCATCTGCATCACGATCATGTCGGCTGGAACACCCGGCAGAAGGACGGAAAATGGGTGCCGACGTTTCCCAATGCCCGTTACGTGTTCTCTAAGCCGGATGTCGATTACTTCTCAAAGATTGATGCCGACCCGAAAGAAGGTCCGGCCGAGCTCGGTACATTCCGCGAGTGCGTCGTCCCCATTCTCGAGCATGAGAAGGCCGATTTGGTCAGCGGCGGCCCGCATCGACTCAACGAGTTTATCGAGATCGATTCCGCGCCAGGCCATTCTCCCGGGCATGTGTTCTTCAAGCTGGAAAGCAAAAATCAACGCGCCGCCTTCATCGGCGATGTGTGGCACCATCTGCTGCAAGTCCACTATCCGGACTGGAATTTCCCGAAGAATTCAGACGCGGCCCAGGCGAAGGTCAGCCGTCGTAAAGTGTTGGATTACTGCGCCTCGAGCGGCGCTTTGGTATTTCCGGGCCACGTGGGCCTGCCGTTTGCCGGCCGCATCGAGGCAACCGCAAAAGGGTATCGACCGGATTTTGCGCCCTGATCAGAATCCATAAAGCGCGGCGGGATTATCGATCAGCGCTTTGTTGCGCGCGCGCTCGTCCGGAACCCAGTCCAGCAGCATATCGAGCATCCAGGCATCGTCCGGAATTGCCACGCCCGGGGTTGGATGCGGCCAATTGGATGCCCATAACATTCGTTCGGGCGCGGTCCTGCCCAGGACTTTGGCGAGCTTGCCGACGTCGTCGTAGTGCGGCGGACCAACCTTGGAGACTTCGTAGGGGGCCGACAACTTCACCCACGTACGGCCGCCCTCGACCAAATTCAGAAGCGTGCAAAATCCGGGGTGGTCAAGCGGAATCGGCTCAAGAAATTTCCCGACGTGATCGACGACGAGGGTGCTGGTCAAGCGCTTGAGCACGCTCTCATGGTCCGGAAGGTTGCGGCCGTCGAGCTGGAGCTGCACGTGCCAGCCGAACGGCGCCACCCGCGCCGACATTGTTTCGAGAGCCTCCCAGGGCAGCGGAGCTCCCGGCAGCATGAAAAAGCGGATACCGCGAGCGCCGAGCCTTGTCAGCCGGTCCAACTCCGCGTCGGAAACGCTTTCATCGACAACGACGATGCACCGTGCATTTGGGCCGATGTCCGCCACCGCCTTGAGTGTGCAGCGGTTGTCTTTGCCATAGGTCGAGGGCTGCACGACCACGGTGCGCTCGATGTCGAGCCGACGACACATCTTCAAATATGCGGAAACAGGCGCATCCGGCGGTACGAACTTCGCGGTCGATGCTGTTGGATAGCGCCCATCGTACACGTGCATGTGGGTGTCGCAGGTGCCGGGAGGCGCCTTGAGCTTCGGGGTGAGGGTGCTATCGACCGGTGACATGAAAGTGTTTACGGACAGATATAACCGGAGCCGTTCGGATTGGGGAAGCAGCCGACCGAGGCTGGCAGCAGATGCTTCGGCAGCCAAAGCACCACGTCGGGAAAAAAGATTGTAAACGTTATCGCCACGAAGAACACGATGTAGATCGGTAAAGAGGCCAACATGGCCTTGGAAAATTTTATCCCTACAAATTTCGATGCCATCAACAGACACAGTCCGTAGGGCGGCGTAATAAGCCCGAAAGCCAGCGTGGTGATAATCACGACACCCATATGCACGGGATTGATGTCGGCGTTCTTGGTGAGGTCGATGATGAGCGGCATGAAAATAATGATTGCGGGGACTGCATCGATGAAATCGCCGACGATAATGAAGAGCAGCGTCAGCAGCAGCATGATCATAAATGGATCGCCACCAGCGGCGTTTGCAATCCAGTCGGATACAACAGCCGGCCCGCGCAGATAGGCAAGCATCCATCCGAAAGCTGACGCAGCGCCGATGGTAATCAGCGGAATGGAATAGAGAAGGCCCGTCATTGCCATGTCGCGCGGCATGAGACGCAAGTGACGAAAATTGAGAAGGGGAATGGCCACGAACACGATGTAAGCGACTGCAATGATACCGGCTTCGGTCGGTGTGAATTGGCCGGTGAGAATGCCGCCCATGATAATGATCGGGATCATCAAGGGCACGGCAGCCTCTTTGACTGCGGTCGAGAATTCGCCGAAGCTTGCGCGCTTGCGCTTGACGCCCACCGGGCCAAAGAAGTGGCTGTAGATCATCAACCCGATGCCCACGAGCAAACCCGGCACAACGCCGCCCAGGAAAAGTCCGCCGATCGATACGTTCCCGGTTGCGCCGTAAACCACCGCCATGATGCTGGGTGGAATGAGATTCGCCATCGTGGCCGCCGAGGCAATCAAGGCGGCGGTGAAGGCGCGGTCATAGCCTTCACGTTTCATTTCCGGCGCAAGTGTGCGAGTCAGGACGGCCACATCGGCGGCGGAAGAGCCCGAGATGCCGGCGAAAAACATGCTGAACAAAGTCACCACCTGGGCGAGCCCGCCGCGAAAATGGCCAACCATGGTCTGCGATAATTTGATCATGCGGAGCGTGACGTTTGCCGACGTCATCAGATCTCCAACCAGCAGAAAGAACGGCACCGCCAACAGCGCTTCGACGTCCATGCCGTTGAATATTTGCGCGATCATCGAGGCCTGGCTGACAGGCGTGAAAATCGTGACAACCAGGACTGATGCGATCAGCGCGAAGGCAACCGGTACCCCCATGTATCCCAAGAACAGAAACAGGAAGCCCATGAGGACGATGAGAAGGCCATTGGTGGTCACAGGACTTCGCCCCCCATGCTCTCATGATGGGGTTCCCCTCTCGGGTCGATAAAGCCGTGGCGCCAGCCGTTTACCATCTGCTCAATCGTGAACAGCGCGACCAGAACTCCGCAAATGGGAATGGCGATGTACAGTGTAGCCAGAGGCGTCATCGACGGCATGCGCAGACTTTTGAAGCCATCGAGAAAGTTTAGATAGCCGAAATAGATCATGCAGAGTGCCACTCCCAGCACGACCGCACGATTGAACATCTCGAAGAACAGGCGACTTGCGCCAGACATCGATTCAGCCAGGACCGCAAGATAGAGATGATCATTGCGACGGGTCGCGGCGGCGACTCCGAAGAAAATTCCATACAGAAAGAAAATCATGGTCGCCTCCTGAGCGAGAAACCAGGGGCGACCGATCGTGCGCAGTATCACGTCCGTCAGTACCACCACGCTGAAGCCGGTGATGGCAATCCCGCAGAGAATCATCAGGAGGTTTTCAAGCGGGTCGAGCGCCCTCCATTTCAGGTGGCGCTGCTCCTGCAAGACCAGCCCGTCAAATCGCATTGCTAAAATCCGAATGGCGGGTTCTCGCGGGAGAGCCGGGCGCTCTCCCGCGTGTCGCTCTCGTTATTGTGCGTTGCGAACGAGATTGAGGACCTTGACCGCATTCGGTCCGAGGTCTGACGCGAGCTTGTCCTGGATAGGCTTGCTAATTTGCTGAAAGCCGCTCTTGTCGACGTCCTTCACGACCTTGACGCCCATTTTCTCGAGTTTGCCGAGCGCTTCGTGCTCAAGCTTGAAAGCGACGGTTGGCTCGTTGCGACTGACCTCGTCGGCCGCCGCCTGGACCCATTGTTTTTGCTCATCGGTTAGGCTGCTCCAGACCTTGTCGCTCACGAACAGCGCGGCATTGTTGGCTTCGTGTTCGGTGAGCGACAACACGGGTGCGGGCTCGTAGTGCTTATTGATGAGATAGTTGTTTATGCCATTCTCGGCCATGTCGACGACGCCGGTTTGGAGTGAGGTGTACACTTCACCGAAGGGCATATGAACGACTTGCGCGCCGTAGGCGGGGAACAACGTGTCCTCGGTCACGGTCGCCTGCACCCGCATCTTGACTCCCTTGAGATCAGCGACCTTCTGAACCGGTTTCTTGCCGTAGACATGCCGCAAACCCTGACAGCCGAGGCCGAGCATGTGTGCGCCTTTGATCTTGGCGGCATATAACTCCTTCATTGCGGCAATCACGACGGGGTCGCCGAGTACTTTAATGGCGTGTGCTTCATCGCGGAAAATGAAGTGGATCGAGAACACACCAGACTCAGGTTGGGCAGTCGATGCGTTGGCGGTCGACAGTAGGACAAAATCGATGTCGCCGGTTTGAACCTTCTGCATCGTCTGCGCTTCGGTACCGAGCTGTGCACTGGGATACTGATTAATTGAAAGCGTGCCCTTGCTTAGCTCCGTCAGCTTCTTGTTGAACATTTCCGCCCCAACGCCATAGCCGCTGCTCTTGGGTTGATCATAGGCAAATGAAAATTGGCGGTTCTGCGCGAGCGTTGCGTTTGACGAGATCGCGAGGGCAGCGGCGATCAAAACGCCCGATAGTAGTGCGGGAACTCGCTTAAAGGACATGAGAATCTCCCCGGATGAATTTCGCGCTACACGGCGAGCGCGTGGCGCTTGATGCGCTTGATTGCGCCTTTATCTTGCAAGGGTTGTCGGTTGGTCCGCCGTTGTCAATGGTGTCTCTGGGTTGCGGCCGGATGACTAAATTTTCTCTCGCAAATCCCGCAAGGTTGCTTTGAGTCGCTGCGGCGTAATCGGCAGCTGCGTGACGGCGCCCGGCGATTGCAGGGCGTCGTCGATTGCCGAGGCAATGGCCGCGCCGACTGGATTGGCGCCGCCTTCACCCGCGCCTTTCAGGCCCAGAGGATTGAGCGGGCTCGGCGCATCTTCGGACACCACAATCGAGATCTCCGGTACCTCGCGGGCGGTCGGCATCAAATAGTCGGCGAATGTTACCGAAAGGGGCTCGCCCGACGCGTCGTATCGGAACTCCTCCAGAAGCGCGCCGCCAATACCTTGCGCCAGACCGCCGGCAATCTGGCCCTCGACCAGTTGGGGATTCACGGCCTTTCCGACGTCATAGGCGATCACATAGCGTTCTATTTCGACCTTGCCGGTTTCCGGGTCCACACGCAGGGCGGCGATGTGCACTCCATAAGGATAGACCATGTGGGTCGACTCGAACGTTGCCTCGGCGCTCAGACCGCCAGGCAAATGGCGCGCGAGATCGGCCAGCCGCATCGACGGGCCCGGCGCATTGGCGCGCACAATTTCCCCATTGACGATGTCCATCGCCTCCGCCTGTGTCTGCATCAGTTCCGCGGCGGCGCTCAGCGCACGAACGCGCAGTTCGGCCGCAGCCAGTCGCGAGGCTTCACCACACATGACGGTCACGCGTGAGGCGAATGCGCCCATGCCACGGGCGATTCTGTCTGTCTGGCCATGGATCACCCGGATGTTCGTGTAATCGACGCCAACGGTATCGGCGCAGATTTGCGCGATAACAGTCTCGACGCCCTGACCAATCGAGGCGACGCCGGTCACCACCTCAAGCGTACCGTCGGGCATCACTTCGATTCGAACCGTGTCGAACGGGCCGAGCCCGCTTTTTTCGACGAACATGGCGACGCCGGCGCCGACCTTCTCGCCGTTCTTGCGCCGCTCACGATGCTGCTCCTGAAGTTCTTCCCAACGCGCGGCTTTCAGCGCCTTGTGGAGCAGAAGCGCATAATCACCGGAATCGTAGACGATTTTCGTACCGAGCGTGTCGAGGCCGAGCGCGTAAGGCATCGCGCTTTTGCCGATCAAGTTGCGCCTGCGAACTTCAACGCGGTCGATCCCAACTTCCGCAGCTATTGCATCCAGCAGACGTTCACGCACGAAGGTGGATTCGTAGCGGCCCGGCGCGCGATAGGTGCCGCTGGGCGTCTTGTTGGTCAGGCGAATATGTCCGACTGCACGATAAGCCGGCACCCGATACGGACCGGGCAGCATCGCCGCGGCGAGGTCGGGAACCGTCGCCGCGTGCGTGCGCATATAGGCGCCGTTGTCGTGGAAGAATTCGTCTTCGATGCCAAGAATACGACCCTGCGCGTCAATCGCAGCGCGGATGTGGTGGGTTTGGTCGCGTGAATGATTGGCCGCGGTGAGGTGCTCACGGCGATCCTCAATCCATTTGATCGGGCGTCGAAACTTTAGCGCGGCGGCACAGACCAGAAGATCTTCTGGGTAGAGTTCACCGCGAATGCCGAATCCGCCGCCGACGTGACCCTCATAAAGCTGTACGGACTCTGGTGTCCGCTTCAACAACCTTGCGATCGTGTCGCGATTCCAATGCGGCACCTTTGCGGCGCCATGCAATTCGAGCACATCGCGTGCCTCGTCATACCGAGCGACGGCTCCACGTGTCTCGATCGGGACGCCGGAGTGACGTCCGATCGAAAGTGAAAGTGACACGATCGCGAATGCGTTGCGAAACGCTGCATCGACGTCGCCGTTTGATTTCTGCACGACCCCTGGTTCTGTCGTCAGACCTTGCTCGTACTGGCCGGGCGGCTCGCTTGCCGACATGGTCGCCGGATGCGCCCTGATCGAGAGCGCCACCAGGTCTGCGGCGTCCTCGGCGAGGTAGGGGTTGTCGGCAAAAACAGCTGCGACCGGCTCCCCGACATAGCGCACGACATCCTTTGCTAGCACCGGTTGCTGATAGGCCTCCAGCGGTTTGAGGCCCGTCAGCCGAAAAGGAATGTGCGGGATATCGGCCACGTCTGCCTGCGTCCACACAGCGTGCACGCCAGGCAGCGCTCGCGCGGCTTCGGCGTCGATCGAACTTATTGTCCCGTGCGCGACGTCCGAGCGGACGATGCGCATGTGCAATTGGCCCGGGAATGAAATATCGGCGGCATACCGGCCGAGACCCAACAGTAGCGGCCGGTCTTCCAGACGCGGCACCGAACGGCCAATGAATTTCCGTTTATCGGACATGAGCGAGGCCGCTCATCCTTTTCGCATCTCAATCGCCGCGGCACGCACCGCCTTGATGATATTCTGGTAGCCGGTGCAACGGCACAGATTCGAGGAGAGCACGTCGAGAAGATCTTCGTCGCTGATATCCGGATCGCGCTCCAGAACCCCGACGGCCAGCATCAAGAACCCAGGTGTACAGAAACCGCATTGCAGCGCGTGATGATCCATGAAGGCCTGCTGCACTGGATGCAGCCTGTCGCCGTCAGCCAGGCCTTCGACGGTCCGGATCTTCTTGCCGTCGGCCTGCACGGCGAACATCAGGCAGGAGCGCATCGGTTCGCCATCGACAATGACCGTGCAAGCGCCGCACACACCATGCTCGCAACCGATATGGGTTCCCGTCTGTCCGCAATCCTCACGGATGGCATCGGCCAAGGTACGCCGCGGCTCGACGGCGATCGCGTGATCGCGGCCGTTGATATTGACCGTAATCGCGGTTTTATTGCTCATGCGACCTTCTCGGCTTTGCGCAAGGCAGCGCATATGCGCTGTGGAGTCGCCGGCATCTCGTTAATTTCCACCCGGAAAGGCGAAAGCGCGTCATTGATCGCGTTGATCACGGCGGCCGGTGCACCGATCGTGCCGCCTTCCCCCAATCCCTTCGCCTTGGTGATCGAATTCACGCTCGGTGTCTCAATGTGATGAAGTTCGATTTCCGGAATTTCGCGCGCCGTCGGTGGCAGATAATCGGCGAGCGTCGCGGTGAGAATGCCGCCGTTTTCGTCATAGACGATTTCCTCAAGCAACGCGTTGCCGATTCCCTGCGCGATGCCGCCGTGCACCTGACCGTCCGCGATCAGGGGGTTGATGATCCGGCCTGCATCTTCCGCCACTAGGAACTTCTCGACCTTGACCTGTCCGGTTTCCACGTCGACGTCGACGATCGCGACGTGACAGGCGTTGGAAAAAGTGCCTGGAGGGTCGTAGTGGCCGGTTTCGGAGATGCCTGGCTCAATCTCTCCCTTGAAGCGATGCGTCTGTGTGTAGGCCTCGCGGGCGAGCTTTGCGATCGGAATAGTCCGGTCTGTTCCCGCGACTTTCGCCACTCCGTCAGTAAGCACGATGTCGTCAGATGCGGCCTCAAGCAGGTGGCTCGCAATCTTGAGCAGCTTGGCGCGGACTTTCCGTGCGGCGATCAGCGTGGCCCCTCCGGAAATCACCAGGGATCGACTGGCAAAGGTGCCCCAACCGTACGGCGCGCGATCGGTGTCGCCATGCACCACCTTGATCATGGCGGGCACGACTCCAATCTCATCGGCGACGATCTGGGCAAGCGTCGTGCGCAGACCCTGGCCATGTGGCGATGAACCTATGCGAGCTTCGACGTAGCCGGATGGATCGACGGAAATAATGACAGTCTCCCATCCGGGCGTGATTTCCATTCCGCGCGCAGCAAAAGCGGTGCTGCCGTAGCCGGTGCGCTCGGAAAAAGTTGCAAAGCCGATGCCGAGGTAGCGGCTTTTGGCGCGCGCATCGCTCTGACGCTTGCGGAAAGCGGGCACGTCGATCGCTTTGACGGCCATTTCGAGCGTCTCTTTGTAAGTACCCTCGTCGTATTCCAGGCCCATCGCCGATTTGTAGGGAAATCTGTCGATCAGGTTTCGACGCCTGATGTCGACCGGATCGATACCGAACGCAGGCGCGGCCTTGTCCATCAGCCGCTCGATCGCGAATGTGATCACTGGGCGGGAGACACCACGGTATGGCGCCATTGTGCAGGTGTTGGTCACAACGCCGCGCGCTAAACACTGGTACTGCTGAACATCGTAAGGGCCCGGCATTTCGGCCATCGCCATCAACGGTTCGACGCCGCAGGTGGTCGGAAAGCAGGAATATGCCCCGACGTTTGCGACAATGTCGGCTTTCAGCGCGAGCAACCGGCCGGTTTTGTCGAAAGCGCCTTCGAGCGTGATGTACTGGTCGCGCGAGTGAAAGCCGGCGATGAGATTCTCACGGCGATCCTCGATCCAGCTTACCGAGCTCTTCAGCTTTCGCGCCAACCACACGAGCACGACATATTCGGTCGCAAGCGACATCTTCTGTCCGAAACCGCCACCGACATCGGGCGCGATCACGCGCAGGTCGGATTCAGGGAAACCGAGCACGTCGGAAATTGCTGTGCGTGTCAGATGCGGCATCTGCGTGGTGCAGGTGAGAGTGACGCGCCCGGTTGCCGGATCATATGCGGCATGGGCGCCACGGGCCTCCATCGGTGTTGCGTTCTGGCGACGTGAGCGTGCCTCGATCGTGACGATCTTGTCCGCCGCGCCCCATACAGCGTCGAAATCCAGCGTTTTCACCTTTCCTTCGAGAATGACGTTGCCAGGTGCTTCGGGGTGGATCTGGGGCGCGCCGGATTTGAGCGCGGCACGGGCGTCACTGACAGCCACCGTCTCATCGATCGATATCTCGACACGCTCCGCGATATCTTCTGCTTCTGCTGCCGTCGGTGCGATGACTGCTGCAACAAGTTCACCGGTAAAGCGGACGACGCCATCGGCAAGCGGCGCCTGACCGACGGGCTTGTACGAAAACTTGTGCAGCATCGGCATGATCTTCTTCACGCCGTCGAGGTCGGCTGCCGTTATGACCATTGCTCCGGCCGGAGCGCGGACGTCCGCCAGTTTCCCCGCGGCAACGGGGCTGCGCACGAAGCGCACCGAGTGTGTGGCGGGAAGGTCTGCCGTGAATCGGCCCTGACCGGTGATGAGCGCGGGGTCTTCGAGGCGACGCATGGCGCGTCCGACCCAGGTCATTCCGGAGCCGCGGGTGCCATGCGCGCTCACGAGACGCTCTGCTCCAAAGCGCGTCGTACGACAGCGCGCACGAGGTCGCGCCGATAATCGGCGTTGGTCTGATGATCCTCGAGCGGATCGATGGTTTTGGCGGCAGCGTTCGCCGCAGTCCGAAACGCCGCATCGGTCGTGCCGTTGCCGTTCAGCGCGGCTTCCGCTTCCGGAATGCGCCGCGGGAAAGACTCGGCGCCGCCGACACCGATGCGCGCGTCGCTGATCTTGCCGTCTTGCACACGATAAGTCGCGAGCGATGCCGCCATGGCGAAATCGCCAGCACGTCGACTGAATTCGTTGAATCCAAACTTGGTGTCCTCTGAGAGCAGGGGCAATCGTGCCTCGGCGAGCAATTCGTCGTCCGCCAGGGTCGTGGACATGATGCCGGCGAAAAAATCGCTCGCGGCGATGGTGCGGGCGCCGCGCACGCTTCGTGCGACGAGGGTGGCGTCGAGCGTTGCTGCAACCAGACACCATTCCGATGAGGGATCGGCGTGCGCAAGACTTCCGCAGAACGTGCCGCGCATGCGGATCGGATAGTGCGCGATATGGCGCGCAACGACTGTGAGCAGCTGTCCGAGCGGATTGGCGACAACGACTTTGTGGAACGCGGCATGGCGCACGCAGGCGCCAATCGAAAGGGTTTTCCCGTCGCTCGCAAGCTTGTCGAGTCCGGCAACGCGATTGATATCCACGAGGTGGGCCGGCTTCGCGAGACGAAAAGCCATGATGGGAACGAGGCTTTGGCCGCCCGCCAGAACACGGCCATCTTTCGATGCCACCTCGGCCAGCGTCTTCAACGCCTCATCGAGCGTCTTCGGCACATGGTGAACGAAGGGCGCGGGTTTCATGCGGCGGAAGCCTCGGGCGGGGAGCTAATTATTTGTACACAAACGATAAACCGGGTACTTGGATTGTCAAACGGCCGGGCCCGAGAGCTGGTAACGCTACGGTATTCCTGTCCTTTCATTGCAGGCGGCACTTTCCTATCCTATCTGGCAAAACAAACGCGCCTGTGGTGGGGGGTTGAGGATGTCAAAAGCAATGAGAGTCGTTGCAGCTGCCTGTCTGGCCGGCGCCTTAGTGGCGGCCGTACCGACGCTGGCTGACGAGGCCAAGCGGCCGAACAAGGTGTCGTTCTATTTTGCCGCGCATGAGGACGACTGGCAGCTGTTCATGAATCCGTCCGCCTTTCAGGACGTCATGGGCGGAGCAGCCAAAACCATATTCGTGCATGTGACGGCCGGCGATGCCGGGCTCGGCATCGGTCTGGCCGGCCGCAAGCATCCGTTCTATCTGGCGCGCGAAAATGGCGCAGAGGCCGCTATCCGGTTCATGGCAGACGCGGACGCGACACCCGGCGAGC
>DASRAF010000357.1:0-2387 GCA_035638295.1 Pseudolabrys sp. | reverse complement strand
CCGCCGCCGCTCGCCCCAATCGCGCCGATGATCTTGCCGTCTACGATAATCGGAACGCCGCCCTCGGATGCCACCGGTTTTTCCGGAAAGGTCGTGAATGCCCTATTGCCTGCGGCATACTGGTCCGCGAACGCTTTGCTTGGACGGTACCCAGCTGACGGCGGTGCGCGCCTTGCCCTGGGCAATCTCGACCGACGCCAGCTGGGTGCCGTCCATCTTCTCGAAATAGACGAGCTCGCCGGCCGGTCCCACGATCGCGAACGCCATAGGCGAATTGCTTTTCTTGGCCTCGGCCAGCGCGGCGGCGGCAACCGTCTTTGCCTGCTCATTGGTGATGGGCGGGCCGTAGTCGGCCGGCGGCGCAAGGGGAGGCGTCGCTTGTTGCGCCAGCGCCGAGCCGCCGAGCGTCAGCGTCGAGCCGATGCTGAGCGCAATCAAGACATCAAGTCGCATGGTCCCGTCTCCACCGGATATCGCAGCGTCATGATGTTGTCGAAAATTGGTCGTCTCTAGGCCGTGCGCCGATAATTCATACTAAGCTTCACGCTTTCAGGCGAGCCCTCGATCAGGATAGGCGAGTTGCCATTGCACGAGCAAGAAGCGTCCCGCGCACGAGCAAGAAGTGCCCTGGCGAAGCTCGGCGTCGGGAATCGGGCAGCGAGCCCGCAAAGCACGGCGGGGCCAATGCGGACGGTGACGATGCAAGCGATGCGACAAACTTGGGCTGTGCTGGCGGTGCTGCTGGTGGGAGCCCCGACGGCGGCGTTCGGCCAAGCCAATTGCCGCAACACCGCTGCCTTCGAGCCTTGGCTCGCCAACTTCAAGAAGGAAGCGGCAGCCAAAGGCATTTCGCAGGCCACGATCGCGGCGGCTTCTCCCTACCTGGTGCTCGATCAGCGCATCATCAATATCGACCGCGGGCAACGCTTCTTCGCCCAGAACTTCCTCGAAATTTCCGACAAGATGCTGGCCGGCGGACGCCTCCCCGGCGGGGCCGCGCAAATGAAGAAGCACCAAGCGACCTTTGCGCGCGAGGAAAAGGACTTCGGCGTGCCGGCCTCCGTCATCACCGCCTTCTGGGGGCTGGAAAGCGATTTCGGCGCCGGCCAGGGCAAAGACCAGGCGATCAAATCGCTTGCGACCCTCGCCTATGACTGCCGCCGCCCGGAGATGTTCCGCGGGCATCTGTTCGACGCGCTGCGCTTGATCGAACGCGGCGATCTGCGCGCCGACGAAATGATCGGCTCCTGGGCGGGCGAACTCGGACAGACGCAGATGATGCCGTCCGAATACATGGCGCACGCCATCGACTACGACGGCGACGGCAAACGCAATCTGATCAAGAGCGCGGCCGACGTGATCGGCTCAAGCGGAAAATATCTCGTCCATCTCGGCTGGAAGCGCGGCGAGCCGTGGCTGCAGGAGATACGCGTCCCCGCCAACCTGCCGTGGAAGGAGGCCGACCTCTCGATCCAACATCCGCGCTCGCAATGGGCGGCCTGGGGCGTGACGCGGGCCGACGGCAAGCCGTTGCCGAACGACAACATGCCGGCGTCCGTGGTGCTGCCTTTGGGACGGTTCGGACCCACCTTCCTCGCCTACGACAATTTCCAGGCCTATCTGAAGTGGAACCAATCGCTCAACTATTCTTTGACGGCAGCCTATTATGCGACGCGCCTCGACGGCGCGCCGGCCATGAACCGGGGCAGCCCGAACATTCCGAAAATCACGTTCGAGGAAACCCGCGAACTGCAGCAGCTTCTGGAAAAGCGCGGCTACGACGTCGGTCGCGTCGACGGCGTGCTCGGCCTCAAGAGCCGCGTCGCCATCCGCGACACGCAGATCAAGTTCGGCCTCCCTGCCGATGGATGGCCGACGGCGGAGCTGCTCGCACGGCTGCGCAACGGGCGATAGGTGGACTTCGTCGCCGCTTGACTTAGAGCGGAGCGTTTGCACCGATCCTTCGGCGGTCATTGCCGGGCATAGCGCGTCCTCAAGGGCGTTCACGCCCGTCTTCGACGGGCTATGGACGCGCGTAAACGCGCTGGTGACCCGGCAATCCATCTTTTTTCGAAAGAAGATGGATGCGCACGTCAAGCCCGCGCATGACGCGTCGAGAAGGTCGGCCCCAATCTTAGCCGACGATATTGAACAGCGTGCCGAGAAAGCCCTTTCTATCCCGCACAGCCGCCACGTTGCGGCGCAGCCACGCATCGAGGCCGAGGCTTCGACCGGCGGCATGCAGGGCAAAGAAAAACATCACCATCGCAAGGAATATGTAGGACCACGGCCACTCGGCGGGGCTGCCGGGCCGGTAAATGCCGAGCCACAGGTGCAGCACGAATATGATGCCAAGCACGCCGATCAGACGCACGCCGAGCCCGAGA
>DASRAF010000356.1:0-4361 GCA_035638295.1 Pseudolabrys sp. | reverse complement strand
ATTCCGCCTTCAGTTTAGCCTTGAGTTGTTCGACCGCGGCACGGACCAGGGCGATAGCTTGAGTATTGCCTGGTGCCGAGGCAACCGCAGTTGTGTAGAGGGCATCCTCAAGCTGACAGTCGAGAAATGCTCGTTCGATCGCTTGTGGTAAATTGCTCGCACCGAAGTCATCGAGGTGCCGCACAAAGGCGCTCTGCACACAGGCCACATAGGATTCACTGAGAGATTCGATGCTGGGCAGCTGCTGCGCGTGCGCCAAGGCGGCTCCAACACATAGCGCGGTGACCAGGACTGCACGATGCGCTCTCCCCGTCGAGCTGGGCATGGGCAGGTACAACCACAGAAACGCAACGAACGATCGACGGGCAGTCGCTCGGGAACGGCACGGCCTTTTCCGCTGTGGCGCCTCCGCAGCGGCCCGTGTGCGACGCCCATCAATCCAAAATATTCGGGAGCGGTATTCCGATCATGTCCCCCCGGGCCCGAACATCTGGACGCTTAACATCCAGCCGCTTGGTCAGTTCCGCCCGCACTCGGCTTTCTGTCAGCCCGATCCACATTGCTTAGCAGTGTGGCCCGTTTGCTACATACCGCCCGGTAAGTTGCCGGTCTGCTTTGACGATTTGCAGATGCATAACAGCGTGTAGTTGCGGACCGTAGTCGAGCGAGACTTACCCGGGCCACATGGGCGGATTTCATGGTCCCGATGCGGGGTGTGTCGTCGTGACCTTCGCCAGCTTGAAATCAAGTCAAAAGGCAACGGTCTGATGCCTTTGCGGCGGCCCGGGTAAGGGGGCACGGTGACGGATATCCTCACGAACGACGAAATCTCCCTCCTCAGAAGTTTGGAGAAAAAATCCCGCACCATCACCGGAAATTTCACTCACAACCGCTACGACCGCTTGGAGACGAAAGGCTATATCAAGCGCTCATCGCAATCCCCGAGCATGCAGGACATGCTGTACGAGATAACCGACGCAGGGAAGGCTGCGCTGAGGGCTGTTGGTGGCGCCGCCGATTGAAATAAGGAACAAAAACGGTCTTCTCGGTGCCAATCCGGTTTGCGCATGAGCCACCTCCCGACAGTGGCCGTGGACGGAGGGGACCGGCCTACGCTCTTGGAACAATCGACGATTGGAGCGCCCCGATCCGCCGCGGCTCTCTCACGACGGCCCAGGACTTGCCACGACGCCGGCCGCAAGGGGCGCCATGACCGAAGCGATTTTAGCAAAAAGATTGCACCGACTTGCCGCCGTTCCGGGTGTCGTCATTGGAACGGCGTCACCCGTCCAGCGTCCGCCCGCAGCGCGGTTGTGCCCGGCGTCGCCTGACCGAGGATCACATCAGGCTCCAGGGCGACAAGCTGCTTTCGCCCGCACCTGCGACCGCCGGGCCGCGCCAGGCTGGCGACGAAGCCCGAACCGATGGGATCGGCACGCCCGCGAACACGGGGCCGACGACGCCGCTGAGCTCGCCTTTCATGTGAACAAAATTCCTATTTCGGTTGCTATTGAGGGCCGCGGCGCTGAAGAGATGGTAGGTTGGTGCTGCGTCGGAATCGGCCCGATTCGCGCATTGCACCTTTATATCGGCGGAAACAGGAGGTGGACATGTTGACCAGCACGAAGAGCGGCGTGCCCGAGAAGGATAGAAACGCATCGGTAAGTGCGGCTGAGGTCATTGGCAGGGTGGTGCAGCATGACCAGAGCTGGGCGAGGTCAGAACCGACGACAACAACAGGAACGGCCTCTTGTATCGGCTCCGACATGTCGATCGTCGGCAACATCGAATGCAAAGGTCCAGCACAGGTCTTCGGCCGAATCGAAGGCGAGGTGCGCGCCTCGGATCTCCAGATCAGCGATGGCGCACAGATCGAGGGCAGCGTCATTGCGCAGAACGTGACAGTCTGCGGCCGCGTCAAGGGCACTATCCGTGCCGTTCGCGTCAAGCTGCAGAACGGTGGCGCGGTCGAGGGCGACATTTTTCATCGGTCGTTGTCGATCGACGAGAACTCTCAGTTTGAAGGATCGTCGCGGCGGGTTGAGAATCCAACGGAGCCATCGTCGAGCGTCGAAGCCAAAGGCGCGCAGAAAAAAGACAAGCAGAGCCCGGCCCCGGCCCCGCTGACGTCCGTCGACGCCGAGTTGACGGCCGGGCCAAAGCACTAAGGCGTGCAACCTCCGGGGGCTATGAGATTTGCTCTACGCCCTGCGTGATTACAAAGTTGGCCCGTTCTTTGCTAAGCTCGAGGGAGCGGGGGCTAGGCAACATCAGAGGAGTTGCGCTGCCATGTGCGACTATAGTCTGCACTACGTCAAATCCCGGCCCGCTAAGGTCGGTGAGAAGCTTACGACAATCAACTTCAGGACCGGTACACGAGGGTTTGCCGCACCGGAGGATTCGACAACAGCGGTGTGCATTCTTCCTGGAACAGAGCTTGCTTTTTCCGAGGAGGTGAAATGCGCCTCATTTCGCCTCTTTGGCTGCAAGGCCGAAACAATAAAGTTCAGGACGGCGATCTTTCGGCAAATCAACAAGGACGTGCCGCGGGTGCATCATGACGCACTCGAATTTCCGGATGGCACATGTGTTCTAGTGACAGACCTGCTCGAAGGTCAGGAAGCAACGGTGCTTCAGCTTCCGGCACAGCCGCAGACGCCAGCCGAGGAAGCAGCTCAGAGGCGCGTCGCATACGTCGGCTGACACCTGTCGAATGACGCGACTGCGCCACGAGAGCCGTCAGCATTGCTGGCGGCTCTGCACTTGAAGCGGCCCGCCGCATAGCGGGCGCGTCGACGCACGGCTATAAGGCGACGCGCGAGGCCGCGATGGCGGCGCTCGCGCGAAGGAAGGCTGCGGTGACCTTCCAGGAGCATATGCCCTATGGGCTGTTCGTGCCCGATGTGCTGGACGCGACTGCGTACACCCTCGACGGCAGTGATCACTCTCATTTGAGTGAATGGCCCGAGGCTCGGGCTTCGGCGCGCTTGGCAAGAACTTCATAATCGTGGGCAATGCGCAGCATCGCATTTTTGGATTGAGGTCCGGGAAGGGTCGCTGTGCGTGCGAGAAGCTGAAGAAACGGTGCCAGATCCTTGGTCGGCCTTCACAAGCTCAATTTCAACCACAGCTGCGTGATGGCAGCTTACTCATGACGCCGGGGCAGCACGGGGCGGAAGCGCAGCGTATGAGGCGGGCCGGCCGGGGGGCGCGTGGGACCAAGCGATCGCCGTCGGCGGGAGCAGTAGGCAAAATAGCGCGGCTGCCAACCGAAGCGTTTCACGTTGATAGTCGCTTCACGGCCTGGTCACACAGTCGCCCGGGCTCGCGCTCGCCCTCTTTTCGCCAACTCAATGATGCTCTTTGCGACCGCTACCGTGGCCGGATCTTCGCGGACGACCAGCCCGAGCCTTCTCAGCGCAGCTTCGAAGCCCGCCGACATACTCGCGATGTCTTCTGGCCCAAACGAATGATCGCGTTCGAGAAAGGGTCGAACTGGCACATTCGACCCTGATGCCACATGCCCGCGCAAGTGAGATGGAGCTAACACGGTCACGACACACAGTTTGCGTCCAAAAATGGCCAGAAGCCCAAGCCGATCGGGTGGCCAGCGTACACGTCTTTAGCTCACAGGAAGGGGCAGAAACCATCCCCCGGGCGGGGGTAGTTTTTTATCGAGTGTCGGAACGGCTCGGCCAAAAGGGATACCGCTCGTCGATCAACGCACCGAAATTTGCGTCATATCCCTGAAGATCTTCATCAGCGGCGTCAGAGAAACCGAAATGATTGCCGATCCAAAACGCAAACCTTATCAAGACGATGGCGATGGCGATAAGCGTAGGCGCCAGGAAGAGGCGCTCGATGAAGCCCTCGAGAACACCTTTCCGGCGTCCGATCCGGTTTCAGTCGAGCAGCCGACGACGAGCGGGCGCGCCTATCGTTCCTGACCTGAAGACGTAAAAGATGCAACGCGCACCGGCTTCGCCCTACCGCACGACAAAATCTGCCAGCTCATTGTGTCGGAGCGCATGGGCAAGCCAATCGGGCTCTACACAACGCGGTTCACAGCAACAACGCCGCGGGGTGGGGATGCGATTTATCTCGCCCCTGCGCAATCCATTCCTGTGACGCGTTAACGCCGAATTTGTCGTTGTCGGCGATTTGTGAAGGAGATCACACGTCGCGGGCTCGCCCGGCAGTACAATCTGACGCCGTCGCATTTCATTAGTGGAGCCGGATCATGGCCCATTTAATCGATAAGAATCTTGTCGAGCGCGCGAATACCGCGCTGCTACTGGGGATACTCTGGGGTGCGCTGGCCACTTGCGTGCTCGGGGCGCTGGCCTATGACATTCGCTATT
>DASRAF010000355.1:0-14301 GCA_035638295.1 Pseudolabrys sp. | reverse complement strand
CGATCCGGTCGGCGCGGGTTTTGTCGCAAGCCTCCCACGCCCCGGCACCAACATGACCGGCTTTATCAATCTTGAGCAGACGCTCGGCGGCAAGTGGCTTGAGCTTCTTAAGGAGATTGCACCCCAGGTGACCCGGTCGGCCGTTATGTTCAATCCGCACACAGCTCCATATACGGAAGAAATCTATTTGCCATCGATGGAAGCGGCCGCGAAAAAATTGGGCGTGAAACAATTCAAGTCGCTCGTGTACCGCGAGGCCGATATCGAAAAGGCCATCTCAGGACTTAGCCGGGAGCCCGGAAGCGGCCTTATCGCTATGACCGACAGTTTCATGACCGTCCATCGCAAGGCCGTTATCGAACTCTCGATCCAAAACAAATTGCCGTTGATGTACTACGTTAGTGTTGCGCCGCGAGAAGGCGGTCTGATCTCTTATGGAATTGACCTTGCCGACCTGTTCGGTCGCTCGGCTTCCTATGTTGATCGTATTCTGCGCGGTGCGAAACCTGCCGAGCTTCCAGTACAACTGCCCACCAAATTCGAAATGACTATCAATCTCAGGACCGCGAGAGCGCTGGGCTTATCGGTGCCGAGCACCCTGCTGACCAGCGCGAACGAGGTTATTGAGTGAGAGGAATGTCCGCTTTTGGCCCAAAGCGGACATTTCCGTCTGAGGGCATACCAACCCCCGCACTGTATGCTAATTTGAGGGGGTACGGTGCCTCGTTCTAAGCCGTGAGCCGGACATGAGACGGCGCGAGTTCATCATGCTGTTCGGGAGTGCGGCGGTGTGGCCAGCCGTTGCTGTTGCACAACATGACAATAGAAAACGACTGGTCGGTTTGATTGCGGCATTCAACGACAAAGAAATGATTCCGCTTGTCGCAGCATTTCGTGCACGGATGCAGGAGCTGGGATGGATCGAGGGCCAAAACATTGTCCTCGATGTCAGGGCCACAAGCGGAGACTATGCAAAATTAGATGCCGAGGCAGCCAGATTGGTCTCTGCCTCGGCCGATGTAATTGTTGCACAGGGAACGCCTGGCCTCGTCGCTGCAAGAAAATCTAGCCGGACTATACCTATAGTGTTCACCCAGGTTGCTGATCCCGTTGGTCAGCGATTGATCGACAGTTTGGCTCACCCGGGTGGCAACGCCACAGGCTTGACGAATTTTGAATTCGCATTCGGGGCGAAGTGGGTTGAGCTGTTAGCTGAATTCGATCCCGCGATTTCGCATGTGACGCTCATAACAAATCCTGCCAACGAAAATACCGCACAATTTGTAAAGGTTATTGCGGCTGCAGGAGATACCAAGAACATCGCTGTTCGCGTTGCTTCAGTCCGCGACGTGACTGATATTCAAGACGCGATTGAGAATTGCAGCAAAAAGCCCGAAGGGGGATTGATCATATTTCCGGATGGCCTGCTGATAAACTATCGTGAGTTGATCGTCGAAACGGCAGCGCGCTATCGATTGCCGGCGGCGTATCCCTTCCGGGTTTTTCCAGAGGCCGGTGGACTCCTATCGTACGGCCCCAATTTCAAATCCATTTTTCGCAAGACCGCCGAATACGTAGACAAGATTCTCAAAGGCGCCAAACCTGCAGATCTACCGGTTGAGTCCCCGACCGAACTGGAATTCGTGATCAACCTGAAGACGGCTTCCGCGTTGGGGCTCTCGGTTTCACCCCGTCTTCAAATCTCTGCCAACGAGCTAATTCAATAGGAGCTAATGCCGCTATTGGCCTTTCGCGGACATAGGCGAGTGCCCTGCACATGTCCGCTTTCGCGGGATAAAGCAGACGCACAGGTGAGGGAAGGTCTAGGGCCTTTGATTCCCAACTTCCTCGTGAATCAAGGCGCGCAAATGCCGCTTCAATTTAAGATAGGACTTGTCATCTTCGTCGCGCGGCCTGGGCAGATCCACGCTGATGAATTGTTTCACGCGTCCGGGGCGGCGCGTCATTACGGCGATGCAGTCCGATAATTTGATGGCCTCATCGATACTATGGGTCACAAGCACAACTGTCTTCGGTTCGCGCTGCCAGATTCGAACGAGTTCGTCTTGCATAAAACTTCGGTTCTGAGCGTCGAGCGCGGCGAACGGCTCGTCCATCAAAAGTAAATGTGGTTGAACGGCTAAAGCCCGTGCGATGGCCACACGTTGGCGCATTCCCCCCGAAAGTTGATGCGGAAACTTGTTTTCAAAGCCGGCGAGGCCAACAAGATCAATATAGTGCCGCGTGAAATCGTGGCGCTTGTGCGTAGGCAGGCTCTTCATTTCAAGACCGAAACCAATGTTCTGGGAAACATCCATCCAGGGAAACAATGCGTAGTCCTGGAAAATCATCGTGTTCTGCCAGCCGGGGACGCGGATCGGCACGCCGTCGACGGCAATGCTGCCGGACGTAGGAGGTTCGAAACCCGCTGCAATGTTGAGCAAGGTTGTCTTGCCGCAACCACTGTGACCGAGGATCGCACAGAATTGGTGGTTCGGGACCTCGAAGCTCACATCGCGGAGTGCCACCACGTTTCCAGTCGCGTCAGGGTCGCCGTAAACCTTGGAGAGGTTCTTGATAGCGAGGTGGCCCATCTCACGCCCTATTTGCTCAGCGCCAAAGACCACGGCAGGAATTTGCGTCCCAAGACGCGGATGGCACTATCGATCAAAAGTCCCACCAGACCGATGGTAAGCATGCCGACGACAATCGTGTCGGTGCGCAACATGCTTCGCGCGTCGTTAATGAGAAAACCGAGTCCGGAATTCGCGCCCACAAGTTCAGCCGCCACGAGGGCCATCCAGCCGACCCCCAGTCCAATTCGCACCCCCGTGATGATCTGAGGCAGCGAGCCCTTGAGTACAATGCGTGAAAGGACCTTGTGCTCCGGCGCACCCAGACTGCGGGCCGCCCGCACCAGGTTCGGATCCACATTCTTCACGCCGACAATCGTGTTGATCAGGATCGGAAAGAACATTCCCAGGAAGATGATGAATTCATTTTGTGCGTCGCCGATACCGAACCAGAGAATGCTGAGAGGTATCCATGCCAGCGGCGGAATAGGGCGCAGGATTTCCATGATGGGATTGACTTGGTTGTAGACGAGGCGCCACCACCCCATCGCGACTCCAAGAGGAATAGCTGACGCGGCGACAACGAATGCCGAAGCTTCACGCTTGAGGCTGGCTACGAGATGAAACAAAAGTTCGCCCGATAGGACCAACCCGGCGGCCGTACGTGCAATCGTTGTTGGCGCCGGCATGAGTACCGCCATGTGCGGATCGATGCTCGGCAACCACACCGTTGAGGCGAATTGCCAGGCGAGGATCAGCAGCAAGAGCAGGGTGAGATTTGGAAGGAATGCTAACAACCTGCTTTTTCGCATTCCCGCAGGCCGCGAAGCCAACCCGGTGTCCTCGCTTTGAGTCGATGCGCTCAAATCGGGCGACCCTTCCTAATCAAAAACCCTGTCGGGGTCCAATCAGGGGCCTGACGGGTATCTTCACAAAGACCGACTCATGGTTTGTACATAGTTCCGCCGAACGACCATGGTCGCGTCAGATCGCCCGGCTCAGGCCACGGCTGAGGCTCCTTAAGTGTATTGGCATTCGCATAACTTGGATACGGAAGGTTACCGATCTTGCCCGTCCAATTCGTCGGGATGAAAGGCGCTTGCGTTGGGATCCTCCAACCAAGCTTCTCGTACGTCTTTTCCATAAACCTCGTATCGAATGAATCCTCGTAGTCCTTGGCGCTCAATGCCTTTGTGACCCGGTTACGATCTTTCAGCCACTTGGCGATGCGTGCGTTTTCCTCACCCCACAGCTTCGCGAAGGGATAGCTGTAGGTCGGCTTGTAGAGATTATTGTAAAGTTGGGTTTGCTGAAGAAGCAGGGGTTTCCCGAAAGACTTCAGCGTAGGATCCGCCGCGAGGAAGTCGGCCGCTTTGTCCGGATTGAGCCTGATCCACAGGGTCGCTTCCATGAAGGCGTCGCTGACCGCCTGCACAACGTCTGGAACGTTGTCGATCAGTTCCTGTCGTACATAAAACATGCCTTCGTAGAAGTTATAGGGAAAGATCGTATCGACCTCGCGGCCAGTCTTCCTCTCCTCGATGATGGTCACGGACGGTTCCCATGGCACAACTGCGCCAATGCCTTTCGCCATCAAGATCTGTTCGCTGGGAGGCATGTTCTTCAGGATGACATCCTTTCCGATCTGCAGGCCGATGACTTCCGCGGCTTGCGTGAAATAGAATTCGGCGGAGGAACCCGTGACGATACCGATCGTCGCCGGCGGGTTGCTTCCCTTGAAATCTGCCAGGCTTTTAATCGGTGAATCCACCGGCACGACGGTCGAATGCTTCAAATTCGGGGCAACAACGGCGATGGCTCGCACCGGCACCCCGCGATCAAGCAGCGATGTGAATGGAAAATTTCCGCCGTTCCCAACCTGGATGCGGGCCGCGGCCACGGCTTCATTGACATCAGGGCCTGCAGCGAACACCTGGAATTTAGCTTCGAGACCGCGCTTTCGCATAAGCTCGGCCTTGTCTATGACCACGTTGATCGTGTTTTGACCCGAGAACGGGCCTTGCCAGCCAAAACCGAGCGGCCACCAACCTTTCTGTTTTAACCAGGCAATGGATTTGTCGGAGACTTTTTCATAGGGGTGCGGCCAACCCCAATTCGTAAAACTCTGAGCCGCCGCCGGAGCCGTTGCTAAAATGAAAGCGGCAAAGCTCGCACCGGCTATCGCGCTCAATCGCGTTCTTGCTTGCTTGTGCATTTCACTCCTCCCCATTTTCGTTTGCGAGGCGAATGTTCTTTTAGCTTTTCAACTTCTTGTAACGACTTCTCCAACTAGACCGGCTCGATTACAAACAAGGTGCGTCCGTACTCAACGAGTTCGCCATTCTCCGCGCCGATCTGAACGATCCGGCCAGCAACCTCGGCGTTGATCGTCGTAAAAAGCTTCATCACTTCGATCAGGCAAAGTGCCTCGCCGACGCCGACGACTGAGCCGATCTGGACGAAAGGCGGCGCCTCTGGATTGGGCGCGCGATAGAAAGTTCCGACCATTGGAGCGGTAACTTCGATCTGACCCGCGGCGGCTTCGACCTTTGGTGCAACAGGACGCACCTTTCGGGGCGCGGCTGGCGAAACGGTAACAGGCGCGGAACCGTGTTCGACATATTCGGCCGTCGTTCCTCGAGCGGCGCCATTCCGCCGCACCACGAGTTTTATATCGCCCGTCTCGACGACAAGCTCATCACAGCTGCTGCTGTCGACGAGCTTTATGATCTCGGCAATCTCATCGTATGTCAGGCTCACGTGTTCTCCTGTCCGTTCGGATCGGACCCTGTTTCATCGATGGTCGCCGTCAATCGATCGGCCGTGACTTGCAGAAGCGGAACATGCTGCAAAGCCTGGTCTAGCGACATGCGTGCGAGCGGAGCAGAAATTGCGAGGGCCGCGACCCGCTGTCCGCCCGCAGCGCGCACCGGAACCGCGACGCACACAACGCCCGCCAGAAATTCCTGGTTATCTGTCGAAATCTCGGTTTTTCGAATGCTCTCGAGCTCTGCCTCCAGCTTTGCGACATCGGTGAAGGTGTTTTCCGTGTACCGATAGAGGGGGATCGATCGAACGAGCAGGGCCCGCTTTTTTTCCGGCAGTTGACTCAAAAACAGTTTGCCCATGGACGTGCAGTGCAATGGCACGCGTGAGCCGGGCTCGAAGCGCAACCCAAATGGCCATGCAGATTCTACCCGATCGAGGTAGATGACGTGGCTGCCGGTCATCACTCCGAAGTTGCAGGTCTCGCCGATTTTCTGTGAAAGAGCTTCCAGAATTGCGTGGCGTGGACCACGCAGCATCGAGGCGGCGACGATGCCCAGCCCCAATTGCACCATGCGGGCGCCCGGCACGAACCTGCGGCTTCCCGGCTCTCGCTGCAACAGGCCTTCCGTTTCAAGCATGCGCACGATCCGGTGTGCGGTCGGCTTGGGCAAACCCAAAAGCGCGCCGAGTTCGGAAACACCGAGAGGGCGGCGCGCCGTCGCCATTGCCTCCAGAATTGCGACAGCCTTGACGGTGGGGAATGTCTTGCTCGGCGATTCCGTGGCCGAGGCCAGCCGTTCATCAAGTCGGCCGTCTTTCGACTCCTGTGTGCCGAGGATGGGCTGCATAAGGAAGTATCAAAAACCGAAACAAAACGTCTTGCAATATGAATTTATCCAGTGTGACATTTGGAAAAGACACTTATAATGAGCGCAACTGGAGGCGAGCGATGCAGCGCGTGCTGGTCGCCAATCGCGGTGAGATCGCCCTTCGAGCTATCCGCGCGTGTCGCCAGCTTGGACACCAAAGCCTCGCTGTCTTTTCATCTGCCGATGCGAACTCGCCTCACCGATGGGCCGCCGACCACGCGGTATGTATCGGGCCGCCGTCAGCAACCGCCAGCTATCTGAACGTCGGTGCTCTGCTGGAAACTGCGATCGCGATGAAATGCGACGCGGTTTATCCCGGTTACGGGTTTCTCGCCGAAAACAGCGCGTTCGTGGAAAGCTGCAGTGAAGCGGGGTTGACCTTCATCGGCCCCGACAGCGATTGCATCTCGCGCATGGGAGACAAGGTGGCGGCGCGGCGAACTGCGGCCGCAATTGGAATTCCGATCGTGCCCGGGTCCAATCAGGGCTTTACCGTAGCCAACGATGCCAGTGCCATCGCAGCCGACCTCGGGTTTCCGCTTCTGTTGAAGGCAAGCGGAGGGGGCGGCGGCCGCGGAATGCGCGTTGTGACAGGCCCTGAGAGCTTTGCGGCACAGTTCGAGCACGCTTCGGCGGAGGCCAAAGCGGCGTTTGGAAACCCGGAGATCTATCTCGAGCGGTTCTTCCCGCAGGTCCGCCATATCGAGATTCAGGTGTTCGGCGACCGTCACGGCAATCACGTCCATCTGGGTGAACGTGACTGCAGCGTGCAACGTCGTCATCAGAAACTTGTTGAGGAATCGCCTTCGCCAGTGCTCGACCAAAAGACCCGTGAACGGATGGCAGAAGCAGCAGTGGCTCTGATCAAGGCACTTAATTACGTCAATGCCGGCACGGTGGAATTCATCTTCAACCCTGAAAGCGGCAAGTTCTTTTTCATCGAAATGAACACACGGATCCAGGTCGAGCATCCTGTGACTGAAATGGTCACTGGTACCGATCTTGTCGTCGAGCAGTTTCGGGTCGCCGCCGGCGAAAAGCTCTCATTTAGCTCAATGTTTTCCGTCGGAAAGGCAGCAATCGAATTCCGCATCAATGCCGAGGATGCCGCACACGACTTCCAGCCTTCGCCGGGTGTCATCAAGCGCTGGCGTCCGCCAAATGAGCGCCACGTCCGCATCGATAGCCACGTGTACGAAAACTACGCCGTGCCGCCCTATTACGATTCCATGTTGGCCAAGCTCATTGTTTCAGCACACGATCGTACGGCAGCTATTGACCTGGCCAAGTCGGCGTTGTCGCGTTTTCAAGTATCCGGACTGCAGACAACGGTTCCGTTTCATGCGTGGCTTCTGCGACAGCTGGAGTTTGCAAGCGCTGGGGTGCACACACGGTGGGTCGAGGAAAACCTGGAGACCGAGGCCATCAATGGCTGAGAAGAAAACGATCAATCTGGTCGACGTGACGCTGCGCGACGCCCACCAATGTCTGTGGGCGACCCGCATGACGACGGCCATGATGGAAGATTTGGCGCCGCGCCTCGATCGTGCCGGATTTGAGGCAATCGACCTTGTTGGTGGCGCAGTCTTCGATGTGTGCGTGCGCTACCTGCGTGAGGACCCGTGGGAACGCATGCGTATCCTCAGTGGCTGGGTCAGACGGACGCCGCTGATTGTGATGACGCGTGGCCAGAGCCTGTTCACATTCGAGTTTTTTCCCGACGATATCGTCGAGCTCACAGCAGAACGGATCTTCGCCAACGGCATCCGTTATCACACCCCATATGACGCCCTGAACGACATGCGTAACATGCAGGTGCCGGTTCGGGCAGCGAAGAAAGTCGGCCTCTACACTGCGGGTGGAATTGTTTACACCGTTAGCCCCGTCCACACAGACGACTATTATGTGCGCAAGACACGTGAGCTCGTGTCGCTCGGTGTCGATGCCATCTACATCAAGGATCCCAGCGGCCTGTTGACCCCCGAACGGGTTTACACGCTGGTGCCGGCGCTCAAAGCGGTGTGCGGATGGTTACCTTTGCATCTCCACTCGCATTGTCTTACCGGACTAGCGCCATATGCCGCGTGTCGCGCCGTGGAGCTCGGCGTCGACGTGGTTCACACCGCGACATCTACTTTGGCCAACGGTGCGTCCCATCCGGCCACTGAATGGTTCGTCGAGAACATACGACGCGCAGGATTCAACACACCGGTCGACCTGGAACCGGTGCATGAGGTTGCCGAACGCCTACGCTACATCGCCAGACGTGAGGGGAAGCCTGTCGGCAACATTGTTGAACACGACGCATTTCATTACGAACATCAGATGCCCGGTGGAATGGTGTCCAACCTGAAGTCGCAACTTGCGCCCCTTGGGATCGCGCATCGGTTGCCTGAAGTGCTCGAGGAGGCCGCGCGGGTGCGCTGCGAGTTGGGCTATCCGATCATTGTCAGCCCCTTTGCGCAGTTCGTGATGACACAAGCCGTCCTCAACGTGATGGGCAAGGAGCGATATGCGACCGTGCCGGACGAAGTAAGGAAATATGTGCTCGGCTACTACGGCGAGATCGCCGGACCGATTGATCCGAACCTCTATGATCGCATCACCAAAGGGGCTGAGCCGACGTCCGCCCGACCAGGCGATTTGCTGGAGCCGGGAATTCCGAAAATCCGGCAGGAACGTGGTCCATTTGCTTCTGATGACGATCTCCTGCTCGCTGCTTTCTACGCCACACGCGAATACGACGCGTTGAAAGCAGCCGGGCCCATCAATAAGAACTATCCGTTGGCTTCGACGCCGCTGGTCACGTTGCTCAAGGAGATCGCGCAGCGGCGCGACATCCGGTCGATCCATCTCATTCAACAGGCCCGGTGATGCCCATGACCACTCCGGCAATAATTACCGTCGCTATCACAGGAGCAATCCCTCGCAAGGCTGACACGCCGGCAGTACCGGTTACGCCCAACGAGCAGATTGAATCCACGCACGAAGCATTCGAAGCCGGGGCGTCGGTCGTTCATATTCACGTGCGTAATCCTGATGAAAGCCCCAGCTCTGATCCGCATCTTTTTGCGCAGGTCCAGGAAGGGGTCCTGAAGCATTGTCCCAAGATGATCATACAGTTCTCCACCGGCGGGCGCGGCCGTAGCCAGAACGAACGTGGACGGATGCTGTATCTCAAACCCGATATGGCCTCGCTGGCCACGGGTTCGGTCAACTTCCCCGCGCAGATTTATGAAAATCCACCTCAGCTTGTCGAAGAACTCGCGCGATCCATGCTTGAATTCAACGTTAAGCCTGAAATCGAAGTTTTTGACGTAGCGATGCTCTACAACGCAAAGAACATGGCTGATCGCGGTCTCCTTAAGCGTCCGTGTCAGGTTCAGTTTGTGATGGGCATTCCAAATGCCCTCCCGGTTCGGCGCAGGCTGTTGGAATTTCTGATCGCCGAACTAAAGGATCTTATGCCGGATGCGACGTGGTCGGCTGCGGGAATTGGACGCCATCAACTCGAAGTCAACGAGTGGTGCCTCGAACTGGGCGGGCACGTCCGTACCGGCCTGGAAGACAACATCAAGTTCGATAAGAATCGTCTTGCCCGTAGCAACGGCGAGTTGGTTACGCGCCTCGCAGGATTGTGTTCTAGTTTTGGGCGACATTCAGCAAGCGCTGCGGAAGCACGTAAAATCTTACAACTGCCGACAGAATAGATCTTAGCGGCGAAAAAAGGGGGGAAACTATGCAGTCAAAATCACCGAGTGGCTTCGGAACATCAATCGGCACAATCGCGTTCGCAAGTGCGATTGGCACAACGATCGAATGGTATGATTTCTTCCTTTTCGGAGTGGTCACTCCTCTCGTTCTCAATAAATTATTCTTTCCAAACTTCGATCCTTTGGTCGGCACATTATTGGCCTATACGACTTTTTTCGTTGGATTCATTTCGCGACCAATCGGCGGAATTATTTTTGGCCACTATGGCGACCGTATCGGACGCAAGACGGTGCTCGTTCTCACCATTTTGATCATGGGTATTGCCACATTCCTGATCGGATGTCTGCCGACCTACGCCTCGGTAGGGATCTTGGCCCCTGTAATGCTGCTTTTTCTGCGCATCTTCCAGGGCATAGGGATCGGCGGGGAATGGGGCGGCGCGGTGTTGATGGCAGTCGAGCATTCTCCAGCCGGGAGACGTGGGTTCTACGGCAGCTGGCCACAAATCGGCGTTCCGGCCGGCCTGCTGCTGAGTTCGGGGATGGTTTATCTGCTGTCCTTTCTTCCCGAGGCGGACTTCTTTTCGTGGGGTTGGCGTATAGCTTTTCTCATCAGCGCCGTGCTGGTGGCAGTCGGCCTCTATATTCGTTTGAAGATCATGGAGACCCCTGCGTTCACGCGAATCCAGGAAACCAAAAAAGTCGCGCACGTACCGTTCTTCGAGCTGATACGCACCCACGGCAAGAACACTCTTCTCGGCCTTGGCGCGCGTTACATCGAGGGCGTTACCTTCAACATCTTCGGTGTGTTCGTCGTCGGATATCTCGCGGGAACATTGGGCCTGCCACGGCAGACGGCGCTCGCCGGAGTGATGATTGCATCAGCAATCATGATCATCATGCTGCCAATTTACGGCAATTTGTCTGACAGAATCGGACGCCGGCGGATGTTTGCGGTCGCGGGAGTGTTGATCGGACTTCTTTCATTCCCGTCCTTCTGGTTGATGCAAACCAAGGAACCGCTGTTGGTCTGGCTGGCGATCGCAATCCCATTCGCAATCGTATATCCAGCGGTCTACGGCCCCCAGGCTGCATTGTTTTCCGAGTTGTTCGATACGCGTGTCCGCTACACCGGAATATCGTTCGTGTACCAGTTCTCCGGAATCTACGCGAGCGGACTTACGCCGATTATTGCCACTGCATTGTTGCCGGCGGGCGGCAACAAGCCCTGGCTGATTTGCTTGTATGTCCTGATCGTCAGCATCATCAGTGCCGCTTCGGTTATTGCGATGACTGAGGCACACAAACGAGACATGGCGATCGACAACAAGTAAGCGTGACCTCGACCGCGACACGATCAACATGGACCTCAATCTGAAAGGTCGCGTCGCCGTCGTGACTGGCGGCGCCGCCGGGATCGGCGAAGCGATTGCCCGCGCACTTGCGGCCGAAGGCTGCCAGGTGAGCATTCTCGACCGCAACGAAGTCGCCGCGCGCAAGTTGGCTGAATCACTCGGAGCCGGTACTCAATTCGTAACCGCAAACGTCGGCGAGCCCGCGTCAGTGGCAAACGCATTTAGTCAGCTTCTGACTCGCCACAACAGCCTCGACATTCTCGTCAATGCAGCGGGCGTTCTTTCAACTGGACTTGTTGCGGATTTGCCAACTGCGGAGTGGCAGCGAGTCCACGAGGTCAATCTTTCCGGCGTGTTGTATTGCGTCAAGTCGGCGATTCCACCCATGCGTCAGCGGAGACACGGCCGAATAATCAACATTGCATCGGTGTCCGCCATGCGCGGCGGCGGTTCAGTCGGGAATACGCTTTACGGCGCAACCAAAGCCGGAGTCGTGGCCCTCACAATGGGACTGGCGCGTGAGCTAGGTCCGGACGGGATAACGGTCAATGCTATCGCGCCGGCGGTCGCCGATACTGCGATGACCAACGCCGCACTGACCGAAGACGTCAGGCGCAAAATTGTCGCGAGGATTCCTCTAGGGCGGCTCGCAAGTCTTTCAGATATTGCTGATTTGGCGACCTTTCTCGCGTCCGATCGAGCGAGTTTTATCACTGGGACAGTTATCCCGGTCGACGGCGGCATCCTGACAACATAACGGCCTTAGCCCATGGGCACGACCGAGCTTGCCGCTATTGCCATCGTCATAGTCGCGGGGCTCGTGCGAGGCACGACCGGCTTCGGGGGCGCAATGTTAATGACGCCCGTCTTGTCCGTCCTTTATCCTCCGGTCAACGCAGTCGTGATCGCGCTCCTTCTGGAAACTGCAGCGGCCTTAGTGATGTTTCTAGATGCCGTGCCGAAAGCGCGATGGCGTACGTTGCTTTACCTCACGTTGCCAGCGGTCTTCACAGTGCCGCTCGGTGGGTACCTTCTGTTGACCCTCGACCCAAGCGTTGCTCGGAAGGTAATTTCGGGCGTCGTAATTCTATTCAGTTCGATGCTGCTGTTCGGGTTTCGCTACCATGGGACACCGCGTGCTGTAACGTCGCTTGCACTTGGCAGTGTTGTCGGTGCGCTCTTGGGTGCCACGAGCGTTGGGGCACCACCTGTCATTCTCTATCTGCTTTCGGGGCCTGACCCCATTGCCGTCACGCGCGCCAATTTGACCGTTTTCGTTACGGCGATTTCTGTAATTGGGTTGGCCATGCTGGCCGTGGCGGGCGCCATAACCGGTGCGCTCGCCACCACGGCAGTGCTCCTGACCATCCCTTTTCTGTTGAGTACTTGGCTGGGAGGCAAGCTTTTTGGGCGACTGAGCGATACGGGCGTACGCCAGCTTGCTCTTGGTCTGATGCTCTGTGTCGGGGTGGCCAGTCTTTTTACGTAACCCATCTATTAGCGTTCGAGAATCTTCCAATTGTTGTAGTAGATGAATTTGAAGCTCTGTGTCAGAAATCGAACCACCGAAACTACGGCGCGCATGAAAGCAGGGAACAGGGTCGGGCGAACGATGTCGACAAATAGGCAATAACGTGTCTGGTCGGTTTCGTTGACCGACTGATGGAGCAGCGTGTCATCGAAAATGAATAACTTGTTTTCGCTCCAGTAATTGATCGTATTTCCAACCTCGATATAGGCTGAGCGGTCCTTCATGTCGTTCAAGTTGTACAAGATGCGAAGGGAGGCGCGCAGGTACCCAAAATGTTTGGAAGTGGAGACCTTTTTGTTGAAGACGGAAACTCCGATGGTCTGAATGTACTTCCATGGTTCATGAAACGCTGGAATATTCACGATCGCGTCCATGTTGACGCCATACCACCTGAAGAAAATCATTGTTCGTGGAAACTCCTTGGCGCGCTCCTCTAGCTGGGCGACAAGGTTATGATCTTTCGTGATTGTGATCAGGCGCGCCACCTCTTCCTTGTAAGAGGGCGGCAGATCCTCGAGCCGATAGACGCCTTTATTGATGTACGGGAGCGACAGCAGATCGAGCAGAATATTGAATGGTGACAGAAGCCAAGTGCCAAATCCGTTGCCGATGAAATAGCGCCGCAGCGTCGACAGGTTCAATCCCTTATTGCGGCCAACATCATAGGCTCCGCACGCAAGATAAAAGATTGCGATCTTTGGAAAAAAATATGCAAACGGACAGAGCACGCCGATCGGGAACAGCAGTCGCCTGACAAAGTATTTGCATACTCTGGTTACACGCTCTCTTCCTGTAAGGGTCTCAGTGACAGTCGTACTCATACCGCTTACCCCGTGATCGCAGCCTCTCGCCGCCTTCCACTCGATCTGTCGAAGAAACCATGCCTGACTATAGCAAGGCCACCCCCAGTTTCCCACAGGCGGCCAATCGCCTTCGCGCTTACCGCGGAAATGTATCTGGCAATCGGCGGTAATTCTAAGCTTTGTGCAAGAGCTCTTTCGTCCTTTGGGTATGCCGCGTGCGACATAGGGCAGGAACTTTGCGAACCTTCAGTGGATCTTGCGCTCAGTTGCTTAACTCGGCTTTTCCTACCTCCTTACTTGCTGGGCGCTTTGGAAAAACTCGACGGTCGCAGCTTTGAGACACAAGGCAAGAAAAAATATGAATGCGGGTTTTTGGCCGTGGTGACTTATTCTGGCGACACGTTGCAGTGTCGAATTAAACTCTGGCCCGAGTTGCCCAACTATTTGGTGGAAGTCGACAAGACCGAAAAGAAAGCCAAAATCGCTGGCTGGCTCTCCCTGATCGTCGCAATCTTTGCACCTATGCGACATTGTGAGAGACACTCTCTTATTATTCGACGATGATAGGTTGGGGCCGGCGTGTGTCAACGACCAAGGTGCCTGCGCATCTTATGCGGACGCGGATTTTACGGCGCCTTTTGTCCGAACGCGGCAGACAATCGTGCGCCGGCGGCCTGGACGGCTTTCG
>DASRAF010000354.1:0-40194 GCA_035638295.1 Pseudolabrys sp. | reverse complement strand
CCCTTCAGCTCGTTCTTGTCGGAGAAGGCAATGGCGTGCACGAGAAAATCCATCGTTCCCCATTGCTTGCCGATCTTTTCGAAAACCTCATCGACGGAGGCAACGTCCTCGACGTCGCAAGGCAATATCAGGGACGAGCCGGTCTGTTCTGCAAGCGGTTTCACGCGCTTGGCGAGCGCGTCACCTTGATAGGTGAAAGCCAGCTCAGCGCCGTGCGCCGCCAACATCTGCGCAATGCCCCAGGCGATGGAATGGTCGTTGGCAACACCCATGATCAGGCCGCGCTTTCCCTGCATCAAACTGCCGCGCGGAGCGATGTGCTCACCTGCCATGGTCGTCGGCCTACTCGGAACGGGGCGGAGATCGAAAGGGGAAACAGGCTTGTTCACGTGCCGCCCCCGCTCGAATCAGCTGACGTCGTGGCGCAAGCCCGTTTATGGCTCCGACACGACAATCCGATGACGGGAAAAAGCGCGGTGCTGCCCGGAAAGTCTCAGAGGAAATCGTCATGCATCAAGCCGCTTGAACACAACCGACGCATTGGTGCCGCCGAACCCGAATGAGTTCGACAACACGCAACCCAATTTCACGTTATCCTGACGCTCGCGCACGATCGGTATGTCCGCGAAGGCCGGATCGAGATTTTCGATGTTGGCGCTCTCGCAGATGAAGCCGTTCTGCATCATCAGGAGCGAGTAGACCGCTTCCTGCACGCCGGTCGCGCCAAGCGAATGACCGGTCAACGACTTCGTCGCCGAAATGGGCGGGCACTTTGCACCGAACACTTCGCGGACCGCTTCGATCTCCTTGATGTCGCCGATCGGCGTCGAGGTGGCGTGCGGGTTGATGTAATCGACCGGCGCCTTCACGTTCTCGAGCGCCATCTTCATGCAGCGCGCCGCGCCCTCGCCGGAAGGCGCGACCATGTCGTAGCCGTCCGACGTCGCGCCATAGCCGGCGACTTCGCCGTAGATCTTCGCGCCGCGAGCTTTGGCGTGCTCAAGCTCTTCGAGCACCAGCACGCCGGCGCCACCGGCGATAACGAACCCGTCGCGATCCTTGTCGTAAGCGCGCGATGCCTTCTGCGGCGTCTCGTTATATTTGGACGACATCGCGCCCATGGCATCGAACAGCACGGAGAGTGACCAGTCTAGTTCTTCGCACCCGCCGGCAAAGATCAGGTCCTGCTTGCCCCATTGAATGAGCTCGGCCGCATTGCCGATGCAGTGGTTCGACGTCGCGCAAGCCGACGAGATCGAATAATTCACGCCCTTGATCTTAAACCAGGTAGCGAGCGTCGCCGAAGCCGTCGACGACATCGCCTTCGGCACCGCGAAGGGTCCGACCCGCTTGGGTCCCTTGCTGCGTGCGGTATCCGCGGCGTCGATAATGGCGCGGCAGGAAGGCCCGCCGGAACCCATCACGATACCAGTGCGCACATTTGAAATTTCTTTTTCCTCGACGCCGGAATCACGGATCGCCTGCTCCATCGCCACATGATTCCAGGCGGCGCCACCGCCGAGAAACCGCATGGCGCGGCGGTCGACCACTTCTTCGGCATCGAGCCGCGGCGCGCCGTGTACCTGGCAGCGAAAGCCGAGCTCCGCGTATTTATCCGCACGCACGATGCCGGACTTGGCCTCCCGGAGGCTCGCCAGCACTTCCTGCGTATTGTTGCCGATGGATGAGACGATGCCCATTCCAGTGACGACGACACGTCGCATTGCCGTATTACCCTTCAAGCCTTTGCCGCGGTTAATCGTCGATTGGCGCACACATTGGCCGGCTGCGGTCGTTCTGCAAGCCCCCCGCCGCTCTCAAGCGCTACTCGGCTGCAACGCTTCGTCCTGTTTGAACAGGCCAACCTTGAGATCGCTGGCACGGTAGATCACGTTGCCGTCCGCCGACACCCACCCATCGGCAATACCAAGTACCAGTTTCGAGCGCATGACGCGCTTAATGTCGATGCCATAGATGACTTTTTTGACGCTCGGCAATACCTGGCCTGAAAATTTCAGTTCACCCAGGCCAAGTGCCCTGCCCTTGCCCGGCGCGCCCAGCCAGCCGAGAAAAAACCCGACCAACTGCCAGAGCGCATCCAGTCCGAGACAGCCCGGCATAACCGGGTCGCCCTTGAAGTGGCAGAGGAAAAACCAGAGATCCGGCTTCACGTCGAGTTCCGCACGGATCATTCCCTTGCCGTGCTCACCACCGTTCTCGGTGATTTCGGCGATGCGGTCGAACATCAACATTGGTGGCAACGGCAACTGTGCGTTGCTGGCGCCGAAGAGTTCGCCGCGGCCGCAAGCGAGCAAATCTTCGTACTCGAAGCTATGCCGCCGCGTGTCCATGCGCGTTGAATCCTCGCATAGCGGGCTTGGCTGAGGTCCCATGCCCGCGTTGGTAACATACCAAGCCTAGCGGGCAAAGATGGCGGGACAGCGAGCCACAACGCAGGTTTGCTGCGCAAAAAAAACGCGCCAAACCGGCTTTATCGGCAGTTGCGAGGCGGTTGCATCTGATGGGTTGATTGCGTATATGTTGCGGATGAAACGGTTTTTGCCGGCCTCTGCCTGGAGCCGGCATTTTGGGTATGAATAATAATGGCTCCCACGCGTACCTTGGTAATCCCGAGCGTAAAGGCCGGCGCCGAGCACCTACCGGATCGGTCGGCCCTCACCGGTTGCCCCTGGCATGACGTGAAGGCGATGTTGCGTGAGGTCGGGTTGCGTCCAACCCGCCAGCGCATGGCACTGGGCTGGATCCTGTTCGGCAAAGGTGATCGGCATCTGACCGCCGAAATGCTCTACGAAGAGGCGACCCGCGCGAAAGTCCCGGTGTCGCTCGCGACGATCTACAACACCTTGCACCAGTTCACCGATGTGGGACTCTTGCGGCAGGTCGCGGTTGATGGCTCGAAGGCGTATTTCGACACCAACGTCACCGCCCATCATCACTTCTTCGTAGAAGGCGAGGATGAGGTGCTCGATATCCCGGATGCCGACGTCATCGTCGGCAAGACCCCGACACCGCCAGAAGGCTATGAAATTGCGCGCGTTGATGTGGTCGTGCGCCTGCGGCGCAAAAGCTAGTCGCACAAACCTGAAGATTTCGCGTTTTATGCCCGGCCCAGCAGGGCGTCGTGTTTCAGAGCGTGACGCGCCTAGTCCACCTTCTCATTCGGGTAAGCGCCCCATAGCCGCTCCTGCCGGACGAACCCGTCAAATCCTTTACCGCTAAACTGACACCAGTTGCCATTGCAGGACTTCAGCGCGCCAAGCACGCCGGGCTGCAAGCGGGCCACTATCGAGGATTCGATGTCCGCCTTCTCAAAGAGTGGGACCAGCTCATCTTTGGTCTTGCTTGGAACAACTGTGGCCGTGCGCTTGCCGGACAATAATGAGTGGTAAACCCAGCCCTCGGCGCCCTCCCAATCGCGGATGCGGCGCCAGTTCTCGAACTCCGCCGTAACCTCGACCGGCATGCCGGCGTGGGTATAGACCCAGCGCACGTCCTGGTCCTTGTTCGGCCCTGAGCGTGCATTGACCCGGTCGGATTTCAGGCTCACGAAACGCGGGATCGGGAGACCGCTGACCGAACCAGTCGGCACGTCATTGGCGGACCATGCACGAATCGGCTCGAATCCTGCCATGAATCCGGCCATGCCGGCGGCCAGCATGAGAGCTGCCAATGCGGTCCGAAAGCTTTGTCTTGTCACGGCCATCTGGTAGGAAAAACGAATGGAATTTCGCACGGCGCAAAGTGTCGCCGAGCACGGTTAATGAGGGCTGAATCGAGACCTTCTGGCGCTGTCGGCGCCAGATACCGCGGTTTGAGGTAGATGGCGAAAAACAGAAAGCCGCTGGTCATCGTTACGCGCAAGCTGCCCGATCAGATCGAGCTGCGGATGCGGGAACTTTTTGACACGCGGCTCAACCCTGACGACAAACCGATGACGCAGGCACAGCTCGCCGAAGCCGTGAAAAACGCCGACGTCCTGGTGCCTACAGTCACCGATCGCATCGATGCTTCGGTACTCAGCAAATCCGGCGAACAACTCAAGCTCATCGCCAATTTCGGCAACGGCGTCGACAATATCGATGTCGCAACCGCGGTGCAGCGCGGGATTACCGTCACCAACACGCCGGGCGTCCTCACCGAGGATACCGCCGACATGACCATGGCGCTGATCCTGGCAGTGCCCCGGCGGCTCGTGGAAGGCTCTCTCGTGCTGACCACCGACAAAGACTGGACCGGCTGGTCGCCGACCTGGATGCTCGGCCATCGCATCTGGGGCAAACGGCTGGGCATCATCGGAATGGGCCGTATCGGTCAAGCGGTAGCGCGGCGCGCACGCGCCTTCGGTCTGCAGATCCACTATCACAATCGTCGAAAGGTGGCGCCGAGGATCGAGGAAGAAGTCGACGCCACCTATTGGGAAAGCCTCGATCAGATGCTTGCACGCATGGACATCGTGTCGGTCAATTGTCCGCACACTCCGGCGACTTACCATCTGCTCTCAGCGCGCCGATTGAAGATGCTTCGGCCCGAGGCATACATCGTCAACACTTCGCGCGGCGAGGTGATCGATGAAAACGCGCTCGCGCGGCTGATCGAGTCCGGCGAGATTGCCGGCGCGGGCCTGGACGTGTTCGAGCACGAACCGGCGGTCAATCCCAAGCTGGTCAAGCTTGCGCGCGCCGGAAAGGTTGTTCTGCTCCCGCACACGGGCTCGGCGACAATCGAAGGTCGCGTCGACATGGGCGAGAAAGTCATCATCAACATCAAGACTTTCATGGACGGACACCGCCCGCCCGATCGCGTCCTTCCGTCGATGCTGTAGGACGACAGCCACGTCACTTGTGGCCTGACAGATCCCTGATCGTTGGTGTCTGGCCTGACAAGGGATTGGCCGGATCCCACGCGTAGCTCAGCGTCTCGAAACGCATTGAACGGGCATCGATCATCAGAAGGCGGCCGACGAGTCCTTCGCCGAAGCCGACGATCTCGCGGATTACCTCGAGCGCCATCAGCGAACCAAGTACGCCAGGCAACGCGCCAAGGATACCAGCTTCGGCGCATGCCGGTATGCTGCCCTTCGGCGGCGGCTCCGGAAACAAACAGCGATAGGTCGGATTGCGGATTCCGTCGGCGCCCGTCTCGTGCGCGCGGATCGACGTCAACGTACCATCGAAGGTACCGACCGCCGCGGTGACGAGCGGTTTCTTAGCGAAGTAGCACGCGTCGGACACGAGGTAACGCGTTGCGAAATTGTCGGAACCGTCGGCCACGATGTCGTATCGCGAGATCAGGTCGATTGCGTTCGCGGCGGCGAAGCGCACATGGTGCGTCTCGACATTGACCAGCGGGTTGAGTCCTTTCACGGTATCCGCAGAGGCCTCGACCTTGGGCCTGCCGATGTCAGCCGTTGCGAAAATTATCTGCCGCTGCAGGTTCGACAGCGACACATTGTCGTCGTCGACGACGCCGACCGTGCCGACACCCGACGCCGCCAAATAAAGCAATACCGGTGCACCTAATCCACCGGCGCCAACGACCAGCACGCGGGCGGCTTTCAGTTTCGCCTGACCCGGGCCTCCTACCTCGCGCAGGACAATGTGACGGGCGTACCGTTCGAGTTCTTCGGTTCCAAGCATCGTGGTTAACCTAGCGATGATCACAACGCGTTGAAACGGGCTTTTCCGGCGCACATTAAGCATGCGCGAAAAAGACTGTGCGTATGCGCGCGTCGTGCGCGCGACCGAGCCTTGCGCGACCCCCTCCGTCCGCTAAGGTGACTGCGAAATCGATAGGGTTCACAATGCGTTTGGCTGGCTCGACGGTAATGTTCGCGCTTCTGCTCGGCGCCGCTCCGGCGTTGACGCAGGAGTCGCCCAGTATTTTGCCGACGGCCGCGCAGTCCGAGGCGAAGGCCGCGCGCGCGCAAGCCGCCAAACATGCGGTACGTCGTAAAGCTGCGCCGCACATCACCACACCCGAAACCGTCTCTGCAAAAGCCATCACGCCGGAGCCGGGGCCCGTGAAGTCAGAGCCGGCGTTAGGCGAGTCCGCTGAAATTTCACCCGGCGACCGCCTGAAGATCCAATCGGCCCTGCTCTGGTCGGGCGACTATACGGGATCGATTGGTGGCGAAGACCCCTTTTTCTCAGCCGTCAAGAATTACCAGAAGCGCGCGAAGTCCAAGATCACCGGAATCCTCTCGGCGTCCGAACGCGCGAACCTGCTCGCCGCCGCAAAATCTCATGAAGACGAATTTGGCTGGACGATCGTAACCGATCCGTCGACCGGCGCGCGTCTTGGCCTTCCGGCCAAACTGGTGCCACAGGTGCGCGATGCCGCGCGTGGGACGCGCTGGTCGGCTACGCACGGTGAAGTGCAGGTCGAAACGTTCCGCATCCCGGAATCCGAGATCAAACTCACAGCCTTGTTCGAGCAGCAGAAGAAAGAGCCGGCGAACCGCAAGGTCGAATCCAGCGCGCTGCGCGACGACGGCTTCACCATCAGCGGCATGCAGGGCTTGAAGAGGTTTTCCGTGCGCGCGCAGCGTCGCGACGGCGAGATCCGGGGCCTCATTCTGCTTTTCGATCAGATGATGGAAACCATTGTGGCCGGAGTGTCACCGGCAATTGTGAGCGCTTTCTCGCCGTTCCCCGAGCGCAGCATGCCGTTCGCCGCCATGGCCAAACCGGTCGAGTATGGAAACGGACTGGTCGTCAGCAGACACGGTCACATCGTGACTGACCGCGGCCTCGCAAGCGGATGCCAGGTCATTGTCGCTGCGGGTCTGGGTGACGCCGACCGGGTCGCCGAAGACCCTGACAGCGGGCTTGCACTGCTGCGGGTGTACGGTGTGCGCGACCTCACCCCACTGGCATTGGCGACCGATGCATCAAAGAAAGGCGACATCACCTTGGTCGGGATTCCCGACCCGAAGGAGCAGAACGGCGCGAAGAAGCCGACCGAGATCAAGGCGCGACTGGCGAGCGGCAACGCAATCGAATTGCGTCAGTCTGTGCCAATGGCGGGCTTCTCTGGCGCCGCCGCACTCGATGCGCAAGGCCAGGTCCTCGGGTTGATGGAAATGCGGAATTTTGTTCTCGCCAGCATCGAGCCAGCCGCGCCGGCGGTTCGGCTCATCACCGCCGACGCCATCCGGAATTTTCTCGTTGCACATAATGTCGTGCCGGCCCAGCAGGCCGGTGATGCAAGGGCGTCGGTGGTGCGAATTATCTGCGTGCGGAAGTAACTATCCGTTCTTCCATTTCGGCGCGCGCTTCTCGACGAAGGCCTTCATTCCTTCCTTCTGATCTTCCGTCGCGAAAAGTGAATGGAAGACGCGGCGCTCGAACTTTATCCCCTCCGAGAGACCGCTTTCGAATGCGCGATTGATCGCTTCCTTGCCCGCCAAAACCGATGGCAGCGACATATTTGCAATCGTCTCGGCGACTTTCATGGCCTCATCCATCAGGCTCGCGGCCGGAACCACACGCGCAACGAGGCCGGACCTCTCGGCTTCCGCCGCATCCATCATGCGGCCGGTCAGGATCAGGTCCACCGCCTTCGCCTTGCCCACTGCGCGGGCGAGACGCTGCGTGCCCCCAATGCCCGGGATGACGCCGAGCTTGATTTCCGGCTGGCCGAACTTGGCCGTGTCCGCGGCAATGATAATGTCGGCTTGCATGGCGAGTTCGCAGCCGCCGCCGAGCGCAAAGCCGGCCACCGCCGCGACGACCGGCTTGCGCGCTTCCGCAATCGCATTCCAATTCGAAACGAAATCCCCGAGATAGGCTTCGATAAACGGTTTGTCGGCCATCTCCTTGATGTCGGCTCCAGCGGCAAAGGCCTTCTCGTTGCCGGTGACCAGCATGCACCCGATCTTGTCGTCGGTATCGAAAGCCTCGACCGCGCGCGTAAGCTCATCGATCAGGGCCTTGTTGAGTGCGTTCAGGGCCTGGGGGCGGTTGAGCCGGATGGTTCCGACCCGGCCTTTCGTTTCGACTACAATATTCTGATAGCTCATGACACCATCCTGATTCAGTCGAGTTTTGCGCCGGAACGGTGCACCACATCGGCCCACTTGGCGGAATCCGCCTTGATCGTTGCCGCAAATTCTTCCGGCGTCCCACCGGCCGGCTCGTCACCGATCTTGGCAAATTTCTCTTTGAATGCCTCTGACGTGAGCGCTGTGTTGATGGCGGCATTGAGCTTGTAAACGATCGGCCGCGGCACGCCGGCCGGTGCAATTACGCCCGTCCAGGTGGGCGCCAGATATCCGGGTACGCCCGCTTCGGCAATTGTCGGCAGTTCGGTAAAAGCCGGCGAGCGCGTCGCACCGCTAACACCAAGCGCACGCACCTTGTCGTCGCGGGCATAGGGCGCAATCGACTGCAAGCTCTCGAACATGAGATCGACATGACCGGCGATTAGGTCGGTGATGGCCGGCGCGCCGCCGCGGTACGGCACGTGCACGATGTCGGTGCCGGTCATCCACTTGAACAATTCTCCGCCCACATGGCCCGGCGATCCATTGCTGGATGAGGCATTGGTCAACTTGCCGGGATTCTTCTTGGCGTAGTCGATCAGTTCCTTCACCGAGTGGATCGGCAGTTTCGGCGAAACAGCGAGCAGCAGGTGGCCCCGAGCAATCATTGCAATCGGCTGAAAGTCGCGCTCGATGTCGTAGGGCAGCTTCGTCACCATGTGGCGCGTGATCGCAAGCGCGCCAATCGGACCCATGCCGATTGTGTAGCCATCGGGCGGTGACTTTGCGACCAGATCAAGACCGATGGTGAGCGCGCCGCCCGGGCGATTGTCGACGATGAGCTGCTGGCCCAACTCCTTTGACAGCTCAGCGGCGAGAATGCGGGCGACGGTATCGGTCGCGCTTCCCGCGGCCTGCGGAACGATGAAGCGGATCGGATGATCGGGATATTCCGCGGCGCCAGCGACGGTCAGCGTGGCGGCCAGCACGAGTGCAATCAGGCCAGACTTGCGCATGTCATCCACCGGAGGGGTTGCGGCATAGCGTGGCCTACTTCTGGCACGATGGGCAATAGAACGTCGAGCGGCCGCCCTGTACGATCCGTTTAATCTTTCCTTTGCAGGAGGGGCAAGGCTGACCTTCGCGGGCATAGACCTGAAAATTGTGCTGGAAGTCGCCGAGCGAGCCATCGGCACGGCGATGATCGCGCAGCGACGAACCTCCAGCTTCGATCGCATCCATGAGTACGGCTTTGATGGCGTCGACGAGTTTTTCGGCGCGTTCGTTCGGCCGGCCGTTGCGGTCGGCAAGCATTGAGGCAATTCGCTTGGGCGAAAGCCGCGCGCGGAACAATGCCTCGCAGACATAGATGTTGCCGAGACCAGCCACGACGCGCTGGTCGCTCAGCGCCGTTTTTAGTGACGTCTTCTTGGCGGCGCAGGCCTTTGCCAGCATCGCCGCGTCGAATTCATTTCCCAGAGGTTCTGGGCCGAGCGAACGAAGCAATGGCTCGTCCTCTAGCCTGGCGCGCGAGACAAGCTTCATCGAACCGAAGCGGCGCGGATCGTTGAACGTGACCGTCGCACCATTCGACATGTGAAAGACCACATGGTCATGCGCGATGCTCTTGGAGCGCTCGTAATAATAAATGCCAGGCGCGCTGCTCTTACCGACGCGGAACGAGCCGGACATCCCGAGATGCATCAGCAGCACGTCACCCGACGACAGATCGGCGAGCAGATATTTCGCCCGGCGCCCTAGTCCCTGCACGGTCTTGCCGTTCAGCTTCTGGGCAAAGCCCTTCGGCAGCGGCCAGCGCAGATCGCCCCGCCGGACCTCGACTTTGGCAAAGCGCTTGCCTTCCATGACGGGCGCCAGTCCACGGCGGACCGTCTCGACTTCGGGTAATTCGGGCATGATTAACCGCTCCCGCGCTGACACATAGCGCCCCCCGGCCACCCGCGCTATGGTCCTGCCCGCAAAGGACTAATTGACATGCCCCGGCGCGGCGAACAGACCCATTTCGGCTACAAAAACGTGCGGCTCGAGGACAAGCAGGGCCGCGTCAACGACGTCTTTCATTCAGTCGCCCGCCGTTACGACCTCATGAACGACCTGATGTCGGGCGGGCTGCACCGTGCCTGGAAGGACGCACTGGTAACGGCAGTAAACCCGCCAAAGAACGACCGGGCGTTTGCGCTGCTCGATCTCGCCGGCGGTACAGGCGACGTGGCTTTTCGGGTAGCGGACGCGGGCGGCGCCGGCACGCGCGTCACGGTTTGCGACATCAACACCCACATGCTCAAGGTTGGCCACGAGCGTGCTGCGCAGCGGGGGCTCGACGGCGTCGTTGCCTTCGAGGAGGGCAACGCCGAGGAACTCCCCTATCCCGACAGCAGCTTCGACTGCGTGACTATCGCGTTCGGCATCCGCAACGTGCCGCGCATCGAGCGTGCACTAGAAGAGGCCTACCGTGTTTTGAGGATCGGCGGCCGATTCCTTTGCCTTGAATTTTCCTCGGTCGACCTGCCGGGTCTCGACGCACTCTACGAGCTCTATTCCTTCCAGCTGATCCCGCGCGTCGGCCAAGCTGTCACCGGCGATCGCGAGGCATACCAGTATCTTGTCGAATCGATCCGCAAGTTTCCCAAGCCGAAGGCCTTCGCCCACATGATCGAAGGCGCGGGATTTCGGCGCGCCTCGTTTACGCCAATGACCGGCGGCGTGGTCGCGCTCCACTCAGGCTGGCGATTGTGATCGCAGGCATTTCGCATCTCGTGCGACTCGGCCGCGCTGGCTTCGTTTTCGCGCGCGAGGGGGTATTTGCGCTGGTGGACACGCGGCCCTTGCCGTTGTCTGCCAAGACCGCAATTGCCATCGCTCGCCTGTTCGAGCGGCCGAGCACGAAAAGCGGTGAAAGCCGGCTTGCCGCGGCACTCACGACACTGGGACCAACTTACGTCAAGCTCGGCCAGTTTCTCGCGACCAGGCCAGACGTCGTCGGCACGGCGATCGCGCGCGACCTGGAAAGCCTGCAGGACAAGATGGCGCCGTTTCCGCAAAGCGAAGCGGAAGCAGCAGTCGCCAGGGCGCTCGATAAGCCTCTGTCGGCCGCTTATGCGAGCTTCGGCCCGGCCGTCGCTGCTGCCTCAATTGCGCAGGTGCATCGCGCAGAAATCGAGATCGACGGCGCCCGCAGGCCTGTCGCGGTCAAAGTGCTGCGGCCCGGCATTGAGCGACGGTTCAAATCCGACCTCGATGCTTTTTTCTTTGCCGCGCGCAAGGCCGAGGCCTTCTCGGCGGAAGCCCGACGGCTGCGCCTGATCGAGGTCGTTTCGACGCTTGCGCGCTCGGTTGCCATCGAGATGGACTTCCGCCTCGAAGCTGCGGCGGCGTCGGAGATGGCAGAGAACACGGAAGAAGATGCCGATTTCCGTGTGCCGACCGCCGACTGGGACCGCACCGCGCGCGAAGTGCTCACGTTGGAATGGATCGACGGCGTCCGCCTCAACGATCACGACGCGCTGGAAGCGAAAGGCTTCGACCTGCCCGCGCTCGGCCGCAACGTCATTCAGAGTTTCCTGCGTCACGCATTGCGTGACGGTTTCTTCCACGCCGATATGCATCCCGGCAATCTGTTCGTCGACAACGAAAAACGGCTGATCGCAGTCGACTTCGGGATCATGGGGCGGCTAGGGCCGAAAGAACGGCGTTTCCTCGCGGAGATCCTGATTGGATTCATCACGCGCGACTATCAACGTACTGCGCAGGTGCATTTCGATGCGGGATATGTACCTCGCCACCATTCGGTCGAGAGCTTCGCGCAGGCGATCCGCGCCATTGGCGAGCCAATTCACAACCGGACCGCCGAAGACATCTCGATGGCCAAGCTTCTGATGCTGCTCTTCGAGGTCACCGGTCTGTTCGATATGCGCACGCGCCCCGAGCTGCTGCTGCTGCAGAAGACCATGGTCGTCGTCGAAGGCGTTGCCCGTTCGCTTGATCCCAAGCTCGATATGTGGACCACCGCCGACCCGGTTGTGCGCGAGTGGATCGCTCGCAATCTCGGACCAGTCGGCCGATTTGAAGACGTAGTCGAGGGAGCCGGCGAGATCGGCCGTTTCTTCGGTCAGGTTCCGGGCCTGCTGACGCGTGCCGGCGCGCTGCTCGATCAGGTCGACGATATCACGCGCGATGGGCTGGTGCTGTCGCCGGAGACTGTAGCGGCAATCGGCGCGGCCGAAGCGCGCCGCAATCGATGGGGTGCGGTCGCGCTGTGGGTCATAGCGATACTGCTCGCCTGGATCACGTGGATGCTGGTTTGACCTGGGTTGCATGACCGACCTTCGGGTTTGCAGTTCAGCTGCGCGTGACCAATTCCTGCAGCTTGTCGATGCTCTGGTTCCAGCCCGCCTCCATGCCTCCGAGCATCCTCGGTGCGAAGGGAACGAGGCCGACGGCGTGCGTCTGCAAGATAAGCGTGGTCTTGCCGTCCTCTTCGGAGAAGGTGACGGTCGTCTCGCCCTCGAGCAGATGCTTGCCATCATTGTCGATCGCTATGTTGGTGAATACCAGACGCTCCGGCTCGGTTACCGAAAGGAACACGCCTTTCATCGGGTAGTCGGTGCCGTCGGGTCCGCGCATCACGATCCGCAGACTTCCGCCCTTGCACACGTCGAGTTCGCAGACGGGAATGGTGAACCCGCGCGGGCCGAACCACTGTTCCATCATTTTCGGATCAGTCCAGGCTTTCCAAACCAGCGCTCTCGGCGCATCGAAGACGCGCTTCAGCGTGAGGCTCGCTTCTCCATAAGGAGCTGTCTTGGCGGCGGCTGTCATTTTGAGCCCTCATAAGCGCGCTCGATCTCGTCGATGTCGAGCTTCTTCATTTTCAGGAATGCGTTCATGACGCGCTCGGATTTTCTGGGATCCGGATCGGTCATCATCTTCGGGATACTGGCCGGCACGACCTGCCACGACACGCCGTATTTGTCCTTGAGCCAGCCGCACGGTCCCTCTTCGCCGCCCTGGGTGAGCTTGCTCCAGAAGTAATCCACCTCGGCCTGCGTCTCGCAGCGCATCTGCAGCGAGATTGCCTCGTTGAACTTGAAGTTCGGGCCGCCGTTCAGCGCAGTGAAGGTCTGTCCCTCGATCTCGAATTCGACAACCATCACAGAACCCGCCGGCTTGTGGTGAACCTCTCGACCGGCTTCGGTGTAGCGGCTGATTTTGCCGAGCTTTGAGTCCTTGAAGACTGAGCAATAGAATTTTGCCGCCTGCTCGGCCTCGGTATCGAACCAGAGACAGGGCGTGATCTTCTGCTTGGTGGTCGCCATGATGTCCTCCGTTGTGCGCGGCTATTTTGCTTTCGCAAGATAGGCTTCGAGTTTCTCGAGGGTGCCGCTCCAGCCCATGCGCATGCTGTCGCGACCGGCCTCAAAAGTTTGGCGCTCTTCTCCTGTCGCGTTATGCGGCTCCCAGCTGATGGTGAACTTGGTCTTGCCGCCGGGCAGTTCCTCGAAGGTGAAAGTGGAATGCGTCTCGAGCGGCCATGACATATGGCCCGGGTGGCGAGTGGTGCCGCCCTTCTCGTCGGAAAACGAGCTGATGAAGTCGAGACGCTCCGGCGGGACGATTTCGCGATAGACGAACTTGCCCCACATTGGCGAGCCGTCGGGCGCCGACATTCCGTAGTGATATGTCCCGCCGACGCGCAGATCCATTTTTGACGCAAGCATCTTGAAGTCCTTGGGACCCCACCATTGCCTCATGTGCTCCGGATCGGTGAAGCACCTCCACACAAGGTCGCGTGGTGCATCGAACACGCGCGAGAAGACAAACGGGGCGGTTTTCGTGGTGGTCGCCATCGGCACTCCTACTTGTTTGATTTTTTGCCACGCTCCCGAATGATAAGCGCGCGGTCGGGCGTCTCGTCTTTGCCGCTGGGCTCGTCTTACTTGTGGTCTTTAGGTTCGACGATGACTATCCAGTTCACGCCGAATTTATCCTGCGTCATACCGAAGCGTGGCGAGAAGAACGTCTTGTCGAGCGGCATGATGACCTTTCCGCCGTCGGACAATCCATTGAAGAGGCGGTCGGCGTCGGCCGCGTCCTTGGCGTCGACTGAAAGTGCAAAGCCGTCGAACTTGGGATTGCCAGTATTGCGTCCGTCGGACGCCATCACCCTTGTCTCGCCGATCTTGAGAGATGCGTGCATCACCTTGTTCTCGTTGCCCGGCGAGCACATCGATTTTTCGGGGCTGTCCTTCCAGCGCATCAGCATGCCGACTTCCGCGCCGAGCGTCTTTTTGTAGAACTCGATCGCTTCATCGCAGCGGCCGTCGAAGAACAAATAGGACTGAACCTGCATAACTCATCCTCCTCCGATGTTGTCAGATTGACAAATAGGTTGATATCAACCTATTATAGGACATGTCAACCCGCAACGCGCTACCACTGTCCGCAACCCATCTGGTGCGCGACAATTGTCTGTGTCTCCACGTGCAACGTGCGGCGCGGGGATTGGCGCGACGTTTCGACGATGTGTTCCGTCCGCTTGGTCTCACGCATGGCCAGTTTTCGTTGTTGATGTCGCTGAACCGACCGGAACCCCCGACAATCGGCAGCGTCGCGGCGCTGCTTGCCATGGACCGCACCACGTTGACTGCGGCCCTCAAGCCCCTTGAACGCCGCAAGCTGGTGAAGGTTTCGATCGATATGGAAGATAAACGCAACCGCCGCCTCGCGATTACCTCCGCGGGTCGCACCCTGCTCGCGAAGGCGTTTCCGTTGTGGACCCAGACCCACGCGGAGATCGAACGATTGATTCCGCGTGGGAGCGCAGATGAACTGCGCGAAGCATTGCGATCGTTCGCCTGATATCCGCTGCCGAGCATCTACGTGCGCTCCGTGACGAGCGCTGCGAGATAGTCGTCGAGCCTCGCCATCGTCTGCCCGAGGCCCTTGTCGGCGCCGTATTCGCGAATGACGCGCGCGCGCTCCTCGGCCGACGGGAACTTGCCGTGCCAGGTCAGCCGGGTCTCGCCGTTACCGATATCCTCGAACGTCACGGTCTGGGTAAAGCTCACCGGCTCGACATCTTCGGCGCCGTCGTGGCGATAGACGATTCGTTCCGGTGCCACGATCTCGTCGAAGGTAATGCGGTTCTGATAATCTCGCCCGTCCGGCCCGTGCATGACGAACCGCCAGGCGCCACCGGGACGAAAGTCGAAGGCATGCGTTGTAGTGCGGAATCCGTTCGGACCCCACCACTGCACCAGATGGTTTGGATCTGTCCAGACCGAGAAGACGAGCGTCCGAGGCGCAGCGAGCACGCGCGTGCCGATGATCGAGTGTGGGTCGCGATCGAGGTCGATGCTATTTCTTGTCGGCACGTTGCTTCTCCCGTTTGCGTTGCTTCTGCTGATTGCGCGGTTCGTCACCCCGTTTGTCTTTGTTCTCTTGCGCCTGGAGGATCCGCAGATAGTCGTCGAGGCGGTCGAGGCGCTCTTCCCAGAGCCTGCGATATTCCTCGAGCCAGTCGTCGGCTTCCTTGAGTGCGCGCGCTTCGATGCGGCACGGACGCATCTGCGCGTCGCGCGTGCGCGTGATCAGACCCGCGCGCTCGAGAACCTTCAGGTGCTTGGAGACCGCCGGCAGGCTCATGTTGAACGGCTCGGCGAGTTTCAGCACCGAGGTCTCGCCGAGCGCGAGGCGCGCGAGGATGGCGCGCCGTGTCGGATCGGCAAGCGCTGCGAAGGTCGTGCTCAGACGGTCGCTCATCAAAATTAAACCGTTTAGTTAAATAACTGATTGGTTAAATACCGGAGACCGGCGTAGTGGTCAAGTGGCGTCTGGTTTAAAACAAAATGATTGCAATGATTGCATTGCAATCAAAATCAGGCTAAGGTAATGAGAGCCAAGAGGTTTTCATGGCGTCCCTAACCGTCCGCCAGCTCGAGGAGAGGCTCAAAAAGCAGCTACGCCTGCGCGCCGCGCGCAACGGGCGCTCGGTGGAAGACGAAGTGCGCAATATCCTGCGCGAGGCGGCTGAGATTGGCGGGCTGGAGACGCCGGCGCCGGTTGCTGCGTTGCCGGGCGGTGCCGGCGCGCCGCGTTCCGTTGCGCCGACGGACGTCAAGCGCGTTCTGCTGATCATCGGCGGCGGCATCGCCGCGTACAAGTCGCTCGATCTCATTCGACGGCTGAAGGAGCGCGGGTTCGCCGTCCGCTGCATCCTGACGGCGGCAGCGCAGCATTTCGTAACGCAACTGTCGGCGAGCGCGCTCGTCGGCGGACGTGTGTACACCAATCTCTTCGATCCGGCGAGCGAGTTCGATGTCGGTCACATCCGGCTCGCGCGCGATACCGATGTGATCGTGGTCGCGCCGGCAACCGCCGATCTGATGGCGAAGATGGCGAACGGTCTCGCTGATGATCTCGCCACCGCTGTGTTGCTGGCAACGAGAGCAAAGATCATGCTGGCGCCGGCGATGAATCCGCGCATGTGGGCGAACAAGGCGGCGCAGCGCAATCTTGCGCGGCTAGTCGCTGACGGCGTCGACGTTGTCGGCCCGAGTGAAGGAGAAATGGCGGAAGCCGAAAGTCAGGGACTCGGACGTATGGCGGAGCCGCTAGAGATCACCTCAGCGGTCGGCAAACTGTTTGAGGCCGAGATGGTAGGCCGGTTGCGGGGACGACGCGTTCTGGTCACTTCGGGCCCAACTCACGAGCCGATCGATCCCGTACGCTACATCGCCAATCGCTCCTCCGGAAAACAAGGGCATGGAATCGCGGCAGCGGCAGTCGACGCCGGCGCCGATGTCACTCTGATCAGCGGTCCGGTGAATGTGCCCGATCCACCCGGCGCGAAAGTGATCAAGATCGAAAGCGCATGCGAGATGCTGCGGGCAGTCGAGAGCGCGCTCCCCGCCGACGTCGCCATCTTCGCCGCTGCAGTCGCCGACTGGCGCGTCGCCAATGCCGGAGAACACAAGTTGAAAAAACAACCGGGCCATACGAGCCCAGAGCTCGCGCTCGTCGAAAATCCCGACATTCTCGCCACCATCGCCGGACGAAAAAAACAACGGCCGAAACTGGTGATCGGCTTTGCCGCCGAGACCGAGAACGTCGTTGCCAACGCCAAGGCGAAACTCGCCCGCAAACACTGCGACTGGATCCTGGCCAACGATGTCTCGCCGCAATCCGGCGTGATGGGCGGCGATCGCAACACGATCACGCTCGTGCGTGCATCCGGCGTCGAGGCTTGGCCGCCACAAAGCAAGGACGCCGTCGCAACCATGTTGGTCACGCGCATCGCCGACGCGCTTGACGAAGACACGCGCATGGATAAACGGGGAGACAACCAGTGAGTGCGATCGAAGTCCGTATCACCCGCCTGACGCACGGCGATGACTTGCCGCTCCCGTCCTATCAGACGGCGCACGCTGCCGGTCTCGATCTACTTGCCGCCGTACCCGCGATGGACCCGGTGATCCTTGCCCCTGGCGAACGCAGTCTTGTGCCAACCGGCATCGCGATCGCCTTCCCAGGGGGCTACGAAGCGCAGGTGCGGCCCCGGTCGGGGCTCGCCGTGCGTTACGGCCTCACCGTTCTCAATTCTCCCGGCACGATCGATGCCGACTACCGCGGCGAGATCCAGGTCCTGCTCGCCAATCTCGGCAATGCACCGGTTACGATCACGCGCGGCATGCGCCTAGCGCAGTTAGTGGTCGCACCCGTCGTACGGGCGCAGATTTTGGAAGTCGCATCTCTCGACAAAACCCAGCGCGGAAGCGGCGGATTTGGGTCAACCGGCAGCTGAATTAACAACCTCCACCGTTTGCAGCTAGACGTATTTTCGGACGTAGCCTAATACCACTGGCATCTGGTGCTACCGTGGGTCGTGCCCCAAATGCCGTTTATGTCGCGCTAGGGGCTCCTCGCCATTGCTGCCGACGTTGCCATCAATGTGCGGGTTCGCGCGGTTTCGGCGTTTCCGCCGCGGCATCTCGAGCCGGTCCTGCAAGTTCCGGTTCGAGACGGCATGGGTATCCGCGGGCCGCACGGTAGTTACGAACTGGGCCGGGAGCGCAGGAGTATTACCGCCGACGATATCCTTCACGCCGACACCGATGCGCTGCCGCACGCTGGTGCGGCTCTGGTCAACGAGATCATTCGACCGGTCCTCGCCGAAACCGAGCGAACAGTCTCCGTGGCACTTGGCCGAATCAATATTGACGACATGGTCAGGCGCGTGGCGGTGCCAAAATAGCGCGCGACCGGGCCGCTTGCGCGCGCCGTTCACGATCTGGACTCTTTCGGCACGATTCCCCTTGGGGGTAAAGTCGAGCGATTCGCGGGAAATGGCGTGGCGGACGCCGTTTGCGCGCTCTGGGGCCAGTCAGAATGCCGGAGACAATCCGGACGGCGAGCGAGAGGCGTCCGTGGCGAGGCGGGTTCCTCGCCGCCTTCGTTACCGCAAACCTGTCAGTCCTGCCCGGCTTGCCGGCGTACGCCGAAGTACGCCTCGGCGGGACCGCGGCCGACGCCGTGCATCGATCCATAGCGGTACTTCGCGGCCAGGAAATCACGCTCCTCACGTTCTTCCTCGCGCTGCTGGCGTTGAGCCTGTTTGCGAGCGTGGCATTCGTCCGTGCCCGCAGGGCCGCCGAGCGGCTCAAAACCGGCGCGCGGGATGAAATTGTCGCGTTGCAGGCCGAAACCGATCGACTCAAAATGTTGTTGCTGTCCGAGCCGCAGGTCCTGGTGACATGGGCCGCGGCTGCCGAGGAACCGGAAATTCTCGGCGACATTTCCCTCACCGCGCCCGGCAGCGTCCCTGAACGCGTGCTTGCGTTTGGTACCTGGCTTGAGCCGGTGACGGCGGGTCGCATGGAGCAGGCGGTGGACGCGTTGCGCCGTGACGGCCGCGGCTTTGTCATGACGCTAACAACGCGTGCCGGCCGCCCGATGGAAGCTCACGGGCGCGCGATCGGTGGCCGTGCCGTGCTGCGCCTGCGTGACGTCAGCGGCATCGAGCAGGAATTGCTCGATCTCGCCGCCCGCCACGATCAGTTACTGAGCGATATCGAAACGATGCGCGCGCTGCTGGACTCGCTGCCCGCGCCAGTGTGGGCGCGCGACAACTCCGGCGAACTCGTGTTTGTGAATTCCGCCTACGCGCAAGCGGTCGAAGCCGGTGATCCGGCTGACGCCGTATCCCGCCGGCTGGAACTGCTCGATCAATCGGCGCGTGCGGAACTCGCTCGGTCCCGTGCGGCAGGTGAAACATATGTCGGCCGGTTGCCGGCCATCGCGGCAGGTGGCCGCCGCATTTTCGAAGTAGTTGATGCACCGGGCGCGGCCGGCAGTTCCGGCATCGCTATGGATCGCACAGAGGTCGAGACCATGCGTTCGGAGCTTACGCGCATGGTCGAGGCGCATCGCCGTGTACTTGATCAACTGACGACCGGCGTTGCCGTCTTCAATGTCGAGCGCAAACTCACTTTCTACAACACCGCCTACCGTTCGCTCTTCGAGCTTGACGCAGCCTTGCTGGATCAGATGCCGACCGATGGGACCGTGCTCGACACGCTACGCAGCCGGCGCAAGTTGCCCGAGGAGCAAGATTTCCGCCAATGGAAGCAACAGCTGTACGAGGCGTACCGAACGGTCGAGCCAAAAGAGCACATGTGGCATTTGCCCGATGGCCGTGCGTTGCGAGTAGTGACCGCGCCTAACCCCGAAGGCGGGGTTACCTATCTTTATGACGACGTGACTGAGCGGCTTGACATGCATCGTCGTTACGACGCGCTCATCAAAGTGCAGAGCGAAACGCTCGATCATTTGTCAGAAGCAGTCGCCGTGTTCGGCAGCGACGGGCGCGTTCGCTTGCACAATCCCTCCTTTCAGCGGATGTGGAAACTGTCGCACGATGCGCTGGAGCAACATCCGCATGCGGAAGCGGTGACCGCTTGGTGCCAGGCGCTGCATGACGACAATGCCGTCTGGCGAAATCTTCGCGCTTGCGTGACCGCAATCGACAACCGGGAATCTCTCGTCGCGCGCATCGAACGCCGTGACGGTGCCGTGATCGATCTTGCCACCATGCCTTTGTCCGACGGTGCCACGTTGGTTACCTTCCAGGATAGGACCGATACGTTCAATGTCGAGCGCGCGCTGCGAGAACGTAACGAAGCGCTCGAAGCCGCCGACTCGATCAAGATCGACTTCGTACACCACGTGTCCTACGAACTGCGTTCGCCGCTGACCAACATCATCGGTTTCGCGAATCTGCTGGGTGATCCAGCCTTCGGCACGCTAACACAGAAGCAAGGCGAATATCTCGGCTACATCACCGCATCGACGAATGCGCTGCTGGCACTCATCAACAATATCCTTGATCTTGCTACCATTGATGCCGGAGCCATGACCCTCAATCTCAGCGATGTCGATATTCGCACGAGCATGGACGCGGCGGCCGAGGGCGTGCAGGATCGTCTGGTCAAAAATCGCATCTCGCTCGACGTCCGCGCTCCCGCCAACATCGGAAGCTTTGTCGCCGACGAACGGCGATTGCGCCAGATTCTCTTCAATCTCCTTTCCAATGCAGTCGGTTTCTCGTCCACTGGCGGAACCGTGACTCTCGCGGCTGAGCGACGTTCCGATGCCATCTATTTCAGGGTGACCGATCGCGGACCGGGAATCCCTCCGGAGGCGATGGACAAGGTGTTCGACTGGTTCGAGACCGATTCCATGGGCTCGCAGCATCGCGGGCCCGGTCTTGGCCTTTCGCTAGTGCGATCCTTCATCGAGTTGCACGGCGGTACTGTAGTGATCGACTCCGTTTCTGGGACAGGCACCACTGTAACGTGCGCGTTCCCGGTGGCGCAGATTGCAAAACAGACCGCGGCGTAGGTCAAAAGCCTGCCGCATCGCCCGATTCTGGCGTGAGACCGCGCAATCCGTCTATAAGGTGACAAACGTGTGACGGATAAACCGATGTTCTTTTCCAGTCCCGGCGGCTACAGCTTCACGACGACGTTGGCCGACGAGGCAGCCACTTACCGGCTGATGACGGATATTGCCGCTATTATCGAGCCGGGCGATCTGATCACGCTTTCCGGCGATCTCGGTGCAGGCAAGACGACCTTTGCTCGTGCGCTCATCCGTTATCTTGCCGACGACAACTCGATCGAGGTCCCGAGCCCGACCTTCACCCTGACGCAGACCTATACTTTGCCGCGTTTCGCGGTCGTGCACGCCGATCTCTACCGCCTGTCGAGCTCAGCCGAGTTGGCCGAGCTTGGTCTCGACGATTCTCCGGAGGGCGCGGTGACGCTTCTGGAATGGCCGGATCGCGCGGCCGGTTATTTGGCCAGCAATCGTCTCGACATCACTTTCACCCTCGAACCGCAGGCCGGGTTGACGGCGCGAAACGTGCGCATTACCGGCTACGGCAGCTTTGGACCGCGCACCGAGCGCGTCCTGACCATCCGGCGTTTCCTCGATCGCTCGGATTTTGGACGCGCCGAACGCCGGCGCATCCAGGGCGATGCCTCGACGCGGAGCTACGAACGACTGACGCGCGATGGTGCCACCTATGTGCTGATGAATTCGCCCAAGCGCGCTGATGGCCCACCAGTGCGCAACGGCAAGTCCTACAGCGCAATCGCGCATCTCGCCGAGAACGTGACGCCTTTCATTGCCATGACGCAGGCTCTGCGGGGGCGCGGCTTTTCCGCACCGGCGATTTTTGCCGGTGACCGCGAGGCGGGGCTATTAATCATCGAAGATCTCGGCGACGAACTGGTCGTCGAGACCGACCAGTCGGCGCCGATCGAGGCCCGCTATGAAGCGGCAACCGACCTACTGGCTGAACTGCATTCCGAACCGGCATCGCCGGTGATTCCGGTCGAATCCGGAACAGACTATCGGTTGCCGCTCTACGATATGGATGCATACCTGATCGAAACCGAATTGCTGCTCGACTGGTATCTGCCCAAGCTCGATATCAGGATTTCAGATGCCAAGCGCGAAAACTATCGCGCGCTCTGGCGTGACGCGTTGTCGCCCGTTTTGAGCGAACCCCAGACCTGGGTCTTGCGGGACTTTCATTCGCCCAATCTTCTTTGGCTGCCCGAGCGCGACGGAACAGCGCGCGTGGGCCTCCTCGACTTCCAGGACGCCGTAATGGGGCCGGCTGCGTTTGACGTCGCTTCGCTCCTGCAGGACGCACGGGTCGACGTGCCGGAAAAAATGGAAATCGCGTTGCTGTCGCGCTACACGCGTGCGCGCCGGTCGATGAATGCAGCGTTCGATGCGCCCGCATTCGCCCGTTCATACGCGGCGCTCGCCGCGCAACGTGCGTCAAAAATTCTGGGGATTTTTGCGCGGCTCGAACGCCGAGACCGCAAGCCGCAATACCTGCGTCATCTCCCGCGCGTATCAACCTATCTGCAACGCTCGCTGGCGCACCCGGCACTGTCTTCGCTCGCAGCCTGGTATCGCGCCAACGTGCCCCCGGTGAAAGTCTGATCGATGTCTCCGGCAACGACACGCGTCGATCCACGCCGCGCTATGGTTCTGGCTGCGGGGTTGGGTACGCGCATGCGGCCCTTGACCGATTCGACGCCGAAACCGCTCATCAAGGTTGCCGGCAAACCCCTTATCGATCACGTGCTCGACCGGCTCGCTGACGCGAGCGTCGAGTGGGCTGTCGTCAACGTGCATCACTTCGCCGAACAATTGCAGCGGCATCTTGCGAACCGCCAGCGCCCGAAGATCGTGATTTCCGACGAACGGGGACTGCTGCTCGGAACTGGCGGTGGTGTAAGGAAAGCCCTGCCGGAGCTTGGCGGCGCACCGTTCTTTCACATCAATTCCGATACGATCTGGATCGACGGCGTCAAATCCAATCTTTTGCGGCTGGCCGATTCATTCGACCCCGCCGTAATGGACGCGCTTCTGCTGCTGGCACCCACGACCGGGAGCGTCGGCTATTCCGGACGTGGCGATTTCTCCATGGCGCCCGACGGTAGTCTGCTCAAGCGCACCGAGCAGGAAGTCGCACCCTTCGTCTACGCCGGTGCGGCGATACTTTCACCCGCATTGTTCAAGGATGCTCCGAGCGGAGAGTTCTCACTCACTGCAATGTTCGAACGTGCCGCTCATGCAAAACGGCTGCATGGTCTGCGAATCGAAGGCGTGTGGATGCATGTTGGCACTCCGGAGGCCATTGGTGAAGCTGAAGCCGCGATTCGCTCAAGCGCGGGCTAGTCAGCCGGACCCGAGTTTGGATTCGCCCGCGGCGCAAAGCGTGTATGCTGCCGCGCGATGCCATCCATGACTCCTCGCGTTTTCAATATTCCGGCCTCAGTGCCGTTCCTGCCGGTTCTCATCGATTCCTTGCGCATGGGAAAACTGGTACCCGGTTTTCCCGCATCCGATGATCTGCTCGAACTGGCGCGGGCAACACTCTATCTTCCCACCCGGCGCGCATGCCGCATGGCGCGCGATGCCTTCGCGCGCGCGTTTGACCGGGCGGCCATACTTCCGCGCATCGTCGCCCTCGGTGATCTGGACGAGGACGAGATCATTTTCTCAGAAGCCGCCGGGGAGTTGGCTGAAGCTGCCCTGGCGCTGCCGCCGGCGATCGGTCCGCTCGAACGACGGCTATTGCTGGCACAACTCATTGTGCGCTGGGCCGCTGCAATCCGACCCGACAAGGGTGCGCCGCTGATCGCCAATACACCGGCTGCCGCGCTTGCTTTGGCTGACGATCTCGCGCGCTTGATCGACGACAGCATTACCCGCGAGATGGATTGGAAAAAGCTCGACGGCCTGGTGCCTGATCAGTTCGATAAATATTGGCAGCTCACGCTCGACTTTCTCAAGATCGCACGCAGCTATTGGCCGGAACGTCTGGCCGAAAAAGGCATGATCGACGCGGCGCGGCGGCGCGATCTTCTCATCGATGCCGAGATGAAACGTCTCGCCGGCACCAACCAGCCCGTGATTGCCGCGGGCTCGACCGGTTCAATGCCGGCAACCGCGAAACTGCTTGCGGCAATCGCGCAGCTGCCGAATGGCGCCGTCGTTCTTCCCGGGCTCGACACCGATCTCGACGAGGCCTCCTGGCACAAGCTTGCCGGCAGCAAAGATGAGACAGACGCGCCTGCCGCCGTGCATCCGCAGTTCTCCATGCACGCATTGCTCGCACGCATCGGCATTACGCGCAATGCCGTGAAATCGCTCGCCGGTCCTTCGCTCCACGGGCGGGAGTTGCTGGTTTCAGAAGCCTTGCGACCGGCCGTCACCACCGATCATTGGCAGCTCCGCTTCAGGGCTCCCGAATTTGCCGCTGCAGCTGACAGAGCGATGCTCGGTGTGACCGTTATTGAGACTGCAAACGCCGAAGGAGAGGCGCTGGCCATCGCCATTTGTCTGCGCGAGACCGTCGAGACGCCGGGAAAAACCGCGGCCCTGATGACACCCGACCGTGTTCTCGCGTGTCGTGTGGTGGCCGCGCTCGAACGCTGGAAGGTCGAAGTCGATGATTCCGGCGGCGATGCGCTCGCTGATACGAAAGCCGGGACCTTCGCGCGGCTGGTGGCGGAAGCCGCTGTGGGCGGCCTCGAACCGGCGACGCTACTGGCGCTGCTCAAACATCCGCTCCTGCGACTTGACGCTGAAGCCTTTGCGCATGCGCGCGCGATCGCAACGCTCGAACGCGCCGTGCTACGCGGCCCACGCCCGCACCGCGGATCCAGCGGCCTCATCCACGCGCTCGCAACTTTCCGGCAGACACGCCATGAACTGCACCCCCGCGATCCGCGCAATTTCGTGCTGCCGGCCGATCTTGACGCTGCCGAGCATTTGGCCGAGAGATTTGCGCAAGCGCTCGCCCCGCTGGAATCGCTCGGGCACGGGTCGCAAAGTTTGTTCGCGCTGGCGCAGGCGCACGCAAAAACGATCGAGAAGCTCGCAGGCAGCGGCAAGGCTGTCGCCGCCTACGCCGGCACCGACGGGCGGCAATTGCAGCGTGCTTTCGAAATCATCGCCGAAAGTCCGAGCTCGCAGACGCTGGAACTGTCCGCCGGCGACTACCCGGAGGTTTTTCGTCAGCTCGCCTCCGGCCGCGCGGAGCGGAGTGCCGAAACCGGCAGTCCGCGCGTGCGCATATTTGGCCTGCTGGAAGCACGACTGCAAAACGTCGACCGGCTCGTGCTCGGCGGCCTGAACGAAGGTATCTGGCCGCCCGACACCCGCAGTGACCCTTGGCTGAGCCGTCCGATGCGACTCGAACTCGGCCTCAATCTGCCCGAGCTGCGCGTCGGTCTGTCGGCACATGATTTCGCGCAAGGACTCGGCGCACCCGAGGTCATTCTCTCACGCGCGGCGAAACAAGCGGGCGCACCGACGGTGCGATCGCGCTTTGTCCAGAGGCTGGCGGCGGTCGCAGGTGAGGATCGGTGGAAAGCGGCACTGGCACGGGGGACGCGTTACGCGGACTATGCACGGGCGCTCGATCATCCCGCTGCTGTGTCGCCCGCGCCGCGGCCGCAACCGGTGCCGCCACCGGAAGCGCGCCCGTCGCAACTGAGCGTCACCGACATCGAAAACTGGCTGCGCGATCCATATACGATCTACGCCAAACATGTGCTGCGGCTTTTTCCGCTGGACGTCATCGACACACCGCCGGGTACCGCCGATCGGGGGACGTTCATCCATGAAGCGATCGGTGAGTTCACCAAAACCTTCGCTGACGCCCTGCCTACCGATGTCGCGCGCGAGCTCAAGGCACTCGGCGAAAAGCACTTCGCGCCACTGAAAGACTACGAAGAGGCTCGCGCCTTCTGGTGGACACGTTTTGTCCGCATCGCCGAATGGATTGCAGGCTGGGAGCGCGAGCGTCGAGCGGACATGAGCAAGATCTTTGCCGAGATCTCAGGAAAGCATCCGATCCCACTCGGCAAAACAGAATTTGTCCTGACGGCGCGTGCCGACCGGATTGAACAGCGCTCCGACGGCAGCTTCGCCATTCTCGACTACAAGACCGGCCAGCCACCAACCGACGCACAGGTTCGCAGCGGACTCGCACCTCAGCTCACGCTCGAAGCTGCGGTCCTGCGTAATGGCGGTTTTGCCGGTATTCCCGCAGGCGCTTCCGTGTCCGAAATCGGCTATGTGCAACTCAAGGGTGGCGATCCGCCAGGCGAGCCGAAAAGCATCAAGATCAGCGACGGCACACCGGACAGCATTGCCGACAGCGCACTGCGCAAGCTCACCGTCATAGCGCAAAAGTTTATTGTCGAGGGCGAGCCCTATCGCTCGCTCGTCCACCCGATGTGGAAGAAACAATATGGCGATTACGACCATCTCGCGCGCGTGAAGGAATGGGCGGCCTCGGGCGGTGAAAGCGAGGCCGAATGGTAAGTGCCGCCCGCCAGATCCCGGATGCCGCGACGGCCCGCCAGATCGCTGCCGCTGATCCGGAGCGCTCAGTGTTCGTGTCCGCCAATGCCGGATCCGGCAAGACGCACGTGCTGGTGCAGCGCGTGATCAATTTGCTGCTGCGCGGCGAGAATCCGTCAAAGATTCTCTGCGTCACCTTCACCAAGGCTGCCGCCGCCAATATGGCGACACGTGTGTTCGATACGCTGGCGGAATGGACGGCACTCGATGACAGCGCGCTCGACGCGCGCATCAAGCTTGCGACCGGCAAGTTGCCCGACGCGGGGCAACGTGCCCGCGCTCGCCGGCTTTTTGCAAACGCGCTGGAAACGCCCGGCGGATTGAAGGTTCAGACCATTCACGCCTTCTGTACGCGCCTGTTGCACCAATTCCCATTCGAGGCCGACGTGGCGGCACGTTTCGAGGTGCTCGACGAAGCGACAACCGCACAGCTGCTCAACCAACTGACGCTTGAGGTTTTGCTGAAAGGCGCGACAGAGGCGCGGAGTGCGCTTGGCAAGGCGCTGGACACCGCCATCACCGCCGCCGCCGATGTGACGTTCAAGGAAGTCATCTCGGAAACCATCGTCAAACGCGACCTGATTGCGAAATGGACCGCACGTGCCGGCGGCGTTCAGCAGGCGATCGATGAACTGAGCCGCGCCTTCAACCTGGGTCCGGGTGACAGTGTTGCAGCCGTCGAAGCGAAATATTTGTCCGAGTCACGAATCCCTCAGGCTGAATGGCCAGCCCTGATTGGGGTCTTTTTAACAGGTTCAAAAGCGGACAAGGAACAGGCCGCTTCTTTGACTGCCGCCCTGCGCGCTTCCGGGCGGCAACGAATCGAGCACTACCTCGATGTGTTCTGCACCGACGGCAGGAAGCCGCGTGCGAATATCATCACGAAGAACCTAGCCAATGCCCATCCGCAATGGGCTTCTCGCCTCGATGCCGAAAAGAACCGCGTCTGCAGCCTGCTCGCGCAGGAGTTCGCCCTGCGGGCACGCGATCGCAGCGCCGCGCTGATAACAGTCGCGGCTGCAGTTATAGAACGATATCGCGAGGAAAAAGAGCGCCGCGGCCTGCTCGATTACGAAGATCTGATCGACAAGACACTCGAGTTACTGCGCGACGCCTCCACCAAGAGCACGGCGGCCGCCTGGGTGCTCTATAAGCTCGATCTCGGCATCGATCATGTGCTCGTCGACGAGGCGCAGGACACCAGCGACAAGCAGTGGGAAATCATTAAGATTCTCGTCGCCGAATTTCTGCCGGGTGGCGCGCGCGAAAACGTACGCCGTACTTTGTTTGCGGTCGGCGACGAGAAGCAGTCGATCTTTTCGTTCCAGGGCGCGGTTCCGCACAAGTTCGCCGACATGCGAACCCATTTCCAGGCAATGCATAAGAAAAGCGATGTCGAATTTGCGATTGAGCGACTTGAGTACTCGTTCCGCTCCGCCGTTGGCGTGCTCGCCGCAGTCGACACGGTGTTCAGGCAAGCGGAGGCGTTCCGCGGCCTTACGAACGATCCGACTTGGACTGTCCATCAAGCCTTGCCCGATGCAGTGCCTGGCGAGGTTGAAATCTGGGACCTGGTTGCACCCAACGCGGATGATAGCGGTAAGGAAGGCTGGGACGCGCCGTTCGACACCACCAGCGAAACCAGTCCTTCGGTCAAGCTCGCCGCAAAGATTGCTCGCACGGTGAAGGGTTGGCTTACAAGCGGCACGCGGCCGGGCGAAGTGCTGATTCTCGTGCGTCAGCGCGGCCCCATGTTCGAGGCGGTGATCCGCGCCCTCAAGCAGGCGCAGGTCGATGTCGCCGGCGCCGACCGCCTGGTGTTGACCAAACACATCGCGGTGATGGACCTGCTGGTGCTTGGCGATGCACTCTTGCTTCCGGATGACGATCTGGCACTCGCGACCGTGCTCAAGAGTCCGTTATTCGGCTTTGACGACGAGCAGCTTTTCAAGCTCGCCTATCAGCGCAAAGGCCCGTTGCGATCTACCTTGCGCTCGCGGGCTGCTGAAATTGCAGTATTTGGTGCGGCCTCATCGGCGCTTGATGCATTAGCGATGACGGCACGCACGTTGTCGCCTTTTGCATTCTACGCACATGTGCTGGGTGCACTGAAAGGCCGCGCCAGAATTCTGAGCAGGCTCGGCACCGAGGCCGCCGACCCACTCGACGAGTTTCTGAACCTCGCGCTGACTTACGAGCAAAGGGAGGCTGCGTCACTGCAAGGCTTTCTGAATTGGATAAGGGCGGCACAAAGTGAAGTGAAGCGCGACATGGAGATGGCGCGCGACGAAGTGCGCGTTATGACTGTGCACGGTGCCAAAGGGCTCGAAGCGAAGAATGTCATCCTCATCGATCACACCACTACGCGTCCGGAGGGCGCGCACCCACCGCGCCTGCTGACCGTGCCGATTGACGGCGCCCCGCCGGGTTCAACCGCGTTGGTATGGGCCGCCGCTCAGGCGAAGGATGCCGGGCCGATGGGAGACGCACGCACGAAAGCGCTCGACGCGGCGCGCGACGAATATCGACGACTTCTGTATGTCGGACTGACACGCGCCGCCGATCGCCTGTTGGTCTGCGGCGCCAAGGGTGTCAACAGGGCGCCGAAGGGCTGTTGGCACGATCTCGTGCTCACCGCGCTGCAGCCGCTGTCGGAAGAAGTCAGCAATGACGACGGCAAAGTGTGGCACTTCCGCAAGGGTGTCCCCGTAAACGGGGAGCGATCTCGCGAAGCAAAGCAGCACGCCACGCTGCCGGCGTGGCTCACGTCGACAGCATCGTCTTCGCCGACGCCGAAAATGCTGCGGCCCTCGGATACGACGGATGATGAACCACGTCACTTCGCGGGCGGTGGCGAGCGCGAGGCGGCGCGCCTACGCGGTTTATTGGTTCACCGTCTCTTTCAGTCGCTGCCGGATGTCGCCGCAGAACGACGACGCAAAGCCGCTGAAGGCTATCTTGCGCGGGCAGGACGCGAATTGCAGAGCGCGGACCGAGCTCGCCTGGCAGAGAAAGTCATGCGGGTAATCGATGACGCGCGCTTCCGTGAACTTTTTGCGTCGAGCAGCCGCGCCGAAGTTCCTATCGTCGGAAAACTCAGCAATGGCAGGGAAATGGTGGCCATCTCCGGTCAGGTCGACCGCCTTTCGGTGACGCAAGCCGCAGTGCTAATTGGTGATTTCAAGACCAACCGCGAGCCGCCGCGCCGAATCGAAGACGTGTCACCGGCCTACATCCGTCAGCTCGCCCTCTATCGAGGCCTTCTCCGGACTCTCTACCCGGACAGGCCTGTCCGTGCCGCGCTGATATGGACGGAAGTCCCTGATCTCATGGAGCTTTCGGAAGCGCTCATGAACAGGGCTTTGGCAGAGGCATTGGCGCAGGTCACCTCCACGTGAGATTGCCTTGACGCTGCGGGACCGCGTTCATAGTTTCCACCCCTCGCAATTTTTTGGGGCGATTCTCTCCCCTGCTCAACAAAAGAGGTAGTTGTCATGGCCGTCGGCAAAGTGTCGGACGCAAGTTTTGAATCGGACGTTTTGAAATCTGCCGAACCGGTGGTCGTGGACTTCTGGGCGGAATGGTGCGGCCCGTGCCGCATGATCGGTCCGGCGCTGGAAGAAATTGCCGGCCAACTCGGCGACAAGGTCAAAATCGTCAAGCTTAACGTCGACGAGAATCCGAAGACCGCCGGACAATACGGCATCATGTCCATCCCGACCCTGATGCTATTCAAGAATGGCAAGGAAGCCGCGCGCCAGGTTGGCGCCGCGCCCAAGCAGAAACTGCACCAGTGGATCAGTGCCGCCGTATGACGGTGCGATAGAGATTTCCTCAAACGGCCGGCCCAAAGCCGGCCGTTTTGCGTTGGTAAGATGATGACTCTCGCTTTGCACCCACCCTTCCCGCCGATGGAAGCCTTGTCCGCGGACGAAGTTCCGAAGGGCAAGAACTGGCAGTACGAGCCAAAATGGGATGGTTTCCGTTGCCTGGTATTTCGCGACGGCAGAAAGGTCGAACTGCAATCGAAGTCCGGCCAATCCCTCACACGCTATTTCCCGGAACTCGTGTCAGCTGTCACCGCGTTGAAGGCCAAACGTTTCGTGCTTGATAGTGAAATCGTTGTGCCACGAGGACAGGCGTTTTCTTTCGACGACCTGCTGCAACGTATTCACCCGGCGGAGAGCCGCGTGAAACGTCTCGCCGCCGAGACACCTGCGCTCCTGATCGTATTCGACCTGCTGGCCGGTGATGACGGCAAGAGCTTTACGAAGTTGGCGCTCGTCGACAGACGAGAATTGCTGGAAGAATTCGTCCGTAAATATCTGCGGGGTCACAAAACGATCCGGCTGTCCCCTGTAACCGCAAAAATTTCCGATGCGCAAAAATGGCTCAAGCAGGTCGGTACAAACCTTGATGGAATCATCGCCAAACGCCGCGACGTGCCATATGAATCGGGCAATCGCCACGGCATGCAGAAGATAAAGAACTATCGATCAGCCGACTGCGTTGTCGGCGGTTTTCGCTACAACGAAGGCAGGCGTACAGTCGGCTCGTTGCTGCTCGGTTTGTACGATGATCATGGTCTGCTCAATCACGTCGGTTTCACATCCTCGCTTAGAAGCGATGAGAAAAAAGCAATCACGGCAAAGCTTGAAAAACTAATCGCGGCACCCGGCTTCGCCGTCGACAAACCGGGCGGGCCAAGCCGCTGGTCGACAAAACGCTCCGCGGAGTGGAAGCCGCTCAAGCCCAAACTGGTGGTCGAGGTTTGCTACGACCATTTCAGTGACGGACGTTTTCGGCATGGAACAAGGCTTATACGCTGGAGGCCTGACAAAACACCGCGACAATGCACGATGGATCAGGTGCACCAGAAAAAAGCTGACCTGATGAAGCTTTTGAAATGACGTGGATGGACTAGTGCGGAAACGTTCCGTTCTCGCGCAGCGCCTCGCCGGCAAGATAGAGTGAGCCGGTGATCAGGATTCGCGGTGGCGGATCAAGATCGAGCTTGCGCGCGGCTTCGAGTGCGTCGGTCAGATTGTCCCGGCTCGTCGCCGACAGACCGATGGCGCGCGCCGCGCCGGCGACAGCGTCCGCGCTCAACGCCTTCTCGGCATTCGGGACGGGTACGGCAATCATCCGACGCGCAAGTCCGGCGAAATTACTGAGAAAGCCTTCGCTGTCCTTTGTTGCAAGCATGCCGACAATCAACACCAGCGGCCGCGACACGCGTTCTTCCAGATCGGCGAGCGCCGCCGCGATCGCACGGCCGCCGTCCGGATTATGTCCGCCGTCGAGCCAGAGTTCGCTGCCGACCGGAACAAGCTCGACGAGACGGCCCTGTCCTAACCTGTGCAGGCGTGCGGGCCAGTCGACTTTGGTCATACCGGCATCGTAGGCGCCAGTTGGAATCGCAAACTGACCGATTGTGCGCAACGCGGCGATGGCGAGACCTGCATTCTCGAACTGGTGCCTGCCGTAGAGCTTCGGGGGTGGCAGATCGAGCAGTCCACTTTCATCCTGGTATACAAGGCGACCGCGTTCCTCGGTTGCCGTCCAATCTGCGCCGGCGACCTTCAGCGGCGCGCCGAGCCTCGCAGCCTGACGTTCGAGCACAGCCAGCGCATCGCGCGGTTGAGACGCGATGATTGCAGGCACGCCGCGTTTGAGAATGCCGGCTTTCTCCGCTGCGATCTTTTCGATGGAATCGCCGAGGAAGTCGATGTGATCGATCGAAATGCGCGCGATGATCGTGGCCACAGGATTGTCCACTACGTTTGTTGCATCGAGCCGTCCGCCGAGACCGACTTCCAGCAGCATCACGTCGGCAGGGTGTCGCGCAAACAAAAGAAAGCCCGCAGCAGTCGTGATCTCGAAGACGGTGATTGGCGCGCCGGCGTTGGCGCGTTCGCATTCTTCCATCGCCGCCGACAGTTCCTCATCAGAAACCAGTCTGTTTTCGCCGCGTCCGCCAATGCGGAAACGCTCATTGAACCTGACCAGATGCGGCGAGGTGTAGACGTGCACGCGTTTGCCTGCCGCCTCGAGGATCGCGCGCAGGAAGGCGATCGTGGAGCCCTTGCCGTTCGTTCCGGCAACATGGATTACCGGTGGCAATTTTTTTTCGGGATGGTCCAGGGCAGCCAACAGTCGTTGCACGCGGTCGAGCGAAAGATCGATACGCTTGGGATGCAGCGCTGTCAGACGCGCGACGATGGATTCGGGTGAACTCATGAGTTTTGACGCATCACTTCAGCAAGCCGCTGTTGTTGTCCGCTTCGTCTCCCCGCGAGCGCGCGGCCCAAAAGTCATATAGCCGAGAGTCGATGCTCTCGTCCTCTGGATTCCTTCTGACACGGAAAGATCGGTCGGAATTACGGTTTTAAAAGAAAAAAATCAGTCGAATTTATGCATGCGCCGGAACCGGCAACTGTGCCTGCTCGGTTGCAGCCGGTAGCGGCGCGCGCGTGAGCAGCCGGCACAATTCGGCAAGCGTCGGGCGCAATTTATGCCGGTGCACCACCTTGTCGACCATGCCGTGCTCGGCGAGATATTCGGCGCGCTGAAAGCCTTCGGGCAATTTCTCGCGGATGGTCTGTTCGATCACTCGCGGACCGGCAAAGCCGATCAACGCGCCTGGTTCGGCGATCTGCACGTCGCCGAGCATCGCGTATGATGCCGTGACCCCGCCCGTGGTCGGATTGGTCAGTACGACAATGTAGGGCTTGCGCGCCTCACGCAGCATCTGCACCCCGATTGTCGTGCGTGGAAGTTGCATGAGCGAAAGAATGCCTTCCTGCATGCGCGCGCCGCCGGACGCCGCGAACATGATGAATGGCGTCTGCCGACGCACCGCGGTTTCGAGGCCGGTGATCACTCCTTCGGCGGCTGCCATGCCAAGCGACCCGCCCATGAAGTCGAAATCCTGAACGGCAATGGTGACCATTTGGCCTTCCAGGCGGCCGACGCCGACTTTCACCGCGTCCTGCAGCCCGGTCTTGGTCCGCGCATCCTTGAGACGATCCGCATAACGACGCTCATCTCGAAATTTCAGCGGATCGACTGGCACTTCGGCCAAAGGAATTTCTTCGAACTCCCCGCCGTCGAACATGGATTTCAGGCGCATAGGCGCGCTGATGCGCATGTGATAGTTCGAGCTTGGGATGACGAACTGATTGGACTCAACGTCCTTGTAGAAGACAAGTTGCCCGGTCTCAGGGCACTTGATCCAGAGGTTTTCCGGCGTCTCGCGACGCAGGAAGCTCCGGATTTTCGGCCGGACGACGTTGGATATCCAATTCATGGGCCTACCTCTATATGGCCGATTCGACAAAATTATAACTGATGGCCGGGCCGAATATTTACTGCGCCGCGACACGCCGGGCAGACCGCACGCCTTGCGCGAGGGTCGAAACCAGCTGGGCAACGGCGTTTACCGTTCCAGCGCCGGCTTTACCTGTTTTGTCGAGACTTTTGAACATGGCATCCACGAGCGCCGACCCCACCACGACACCATCGGCACCCTCGGCGATGGCACGCGCCTGTTCGGCGGTTTTCACCCCGAAGCCGACCGCAACAGGAAGCGACGTGTGGCGTTTGATACGCGCCACTGCCCCCGTAACCTTGCTTGTGTCCGGCGCGGCGGTCCCGGTAACGCCCGTCACCGAGACGTAGTAGACAAAGCCTGACGTATTGGTGAGCACCTTTGGCAGACGCTTGTCGTCCGTTGTTGGTGTTGCAAGCCGGATGAAATTGAGCCCCACCTTGAGGGCCGGCAGGCAAAGCTCCTCGTCCTCCTCGGGCGGCAGGTCGACGATGATGAGCCCGTCGACGCCGGCTGCTTTGGCATCAGCAACAAAGCGTTCGTTACCGTAGATATAGATCGGGTTGTAGTAGCCCATCAGGATGATGGGAGTCTGGTCGTCATCTTTTCGAAAATCGCGCACAAGCGACAGTGTTCGGGTCATGCGTTGCCCCGCCTTGAGTGCGCGCAGGCCCGCGGCCTGGATCGCAGGACCGTCGGCCATAGGATCGGTGAACGGCATGCCGAGCTCGATGATGTCGGCGCCGGCATTCGGCAAGGCTCTGGCGATGGCCAAGGACGTGTCGTAATCGGGATCGCCCGCCATAGTGAACGTGACCAGCGCGGCACGACCTTCCTCTTTGAGAGCCGCGAAACGCCTGTCGATTCGCGTGCTCATCAGGCCCTCCTTCTCAGAAATTCCTCGACCGAAGCCAAATCCTTGTCGCCGCGGCCCGAAAGATTGACCACCATCAGATGATCCTTCGATTTCTTGGCGGCGATTTCCGGCACCTTGGCCAGAGCATGGGCAGATTCCAGCGCCGGAATGATCCCTTCAAGCTTGCTGCAGAGCTGAAAGCCCTTCACGGCTTCGTCGTCGGTGGCCGAAAGAAATTGCACGCGTCCCATATCATTGAGCCAGGCATGCTCCGGCCCGATGCCGGGATAGTCGAGACCAGCGGAGATCGAATGTGCCTCTTCGATCTGCCCATCGTCATTCATCAGCAAATAAGTTCGATTGCCGTGCAACACACCCGCACGCCCGCCGGCAATCGAGGCCGCGTGCTTGCCGCTCTCGAGTCCGTGACCAGCTGCTTCCACGCCATAGATTTCGATGGATCGTTCATCGAGGAATGGGTGAAAAAGGCCCATCGCATTTGAGCCGCCGCCAATGCAGGCGATCAGGGAGTCGGGCAGGCGACCCTCGGCAGCGCGCAGCTGCTCGCGCGTTTCACGACCAATGACCGATTGGAAGTCGCGAACCATCGCCGGATAGGGATGTGGGCCGGCAACAGTTCCTATGCAGTAGAACGTGTCGCTGACATTGGACACCCAGTCACGCAACGCCTCATTCATGGCGTCCTTGAGGGTGCGGGCACCCGATTCCACCGCGCGCACCTCGGCACCGAGGATCTTCATCCTCAGTACATTGGGCTTCTGCCGTTCAACGTCGACGGCCCCCATGTATACGACGCAAGGCAAACCGAACTTGGCGCAAAGCGTGGCGGTCGCAACACCGTGCATGCCGGCACCAGTCTCAGCAATCACGCGGGTCTTGCCCATACGCAAAGCCAGCATGATCTGACCGAGCACATTGTTCACTTTATGCGCACCGGTGTGATTTAGCTCTTCGCGCTTGAAGTAGATCTTGGCACCGCCGCAGTGCTGGGTGAATCGTTGCGCAAAATAAAGTGGCGACGGTCGTCCGACATAATTTGCAAGATAACCGTCCATCTCCTTCTGGAATGCCGGATCGGCCTTGGCCCGCGCATAGGCCTGCTCAAGTTCGAGGATAAGCGGCATCAGGGTCTCGGCGACAAATCGGCCGCCATAAATGCCGAAATGCCCGCGCTCGTCGGGACCGGTACGGAAGGAATTTGGTCGCTGTACGGTCATGCGCGTGGTCCGTTACTTGACCGAACGCACGATCGACGACTCTCCCAACTGGAGAGGTGGCGAAGAGAGCTCCGCCTCTGCCGCACGCGCGGCACGAATGAACGCCTGGATCTTATCCGGATCCTTTTCGCCCGGCGCACGTTCGACGCCTGATGACACGTCGACGCCTGGCGCACGCGTGATGCGCAAAGCTTCCGACACATTGTCGGCGTCGAGCCCGCCCGAAAGCATGAAGGGAACACCGGCATTCAGATCTTTGAGAAGCGTCCAGTCGAACGTCTTGCCGAGACCGCCCGGCCGTGTCGCATCCTTGGGTGCGCGTGCGTCGAAGATCAGACGATCCACGACCTGCGCGTACTGGCGAATCTGAGAAAGGTCCCTGCGTTCTGCGACCGGGAGCGCTTTCATCACCGGCAGCCCGAAACGCGTGCGCACGGCGATGACACGCTCAGGTGTTTCACTGCCGTGGAGTTGAAGGATGTCCGGTTTGAGCGCCGCCACGATGTCGAGCAGCGTGTCATCATTGGCGTCGACGGTGAGCGCGACTTTTCCGGCACGTCCCTGAACGCGCTGGCCAAGCGTGCGCGCTGCCTCAAGCCCAAGATGGCGCGGACTCGGCGCGAAGAACACGAAGCCAACCAGGTCGGCCCCGGAATCAAGCGCTACATCAAGCGCTTGTGGGGATCGCAGGCCGCAGATTTTAATCGACAGTGGCATTATGAGGCGCGTTCTAGCGTCTTCTCCAATTGGCCGCAAAGCGGCACCGCATGGCTGAGTTAAGGAATTGGTGGCGGAATGGCCTTGTGAACAGAGGACTCTGCCGTCGTCGCGGGCGGTTCAGGGGCAAAACGGCGGCGGACGGCGTCCATCTCCTGGTGCAGTGCGCGGACCTCCCCGTCGAGGCGGCGTGCCGTTCGTCTCCACCTGCCTTGTCTGATCCACGCGGCGACGCCGCCGACCAGAACGCCCAGGATCAGAAGTGCGAAAATCAGGACAAAGAGCGGTACCGTTGCAGCATAGGCCGGGCTGGCCGAGGAGAAGGGATCGAAGGAGACCGTCACCGATTGGCGATTGGCGACCGCGAAAGCAACGATCACTATCGCCAGTGGGGCGACGATCAGTATCGAGACGATTCTGCGGAGCATCTGTGAAATCTGCTCAAAAATATCAATGGCCGGGACGAACCCGGCCATGACCATAGCATTGCGTCCGTGAAAGGAACCAGAAGCCCTAGAACCCGCCGGGCCGGTTGAGCCGTTCACGCATTTCCTTGCCGGTCTTGAAGAAAGGAACCGATTTCTTGTCGACCGCCACGTGGGCTCCAGTGCGTGGGTTACGGCCGGTCCGAGCCGGCCTGTGCTTCACCGAGAAGGCGCCAAAGCCGCGCAATTCGACACGGTCGCCTTTGGCCATGGCGCTCGTGATCTCACCCAGGATCGCGTTGACGATGTTCTCGACGTCGCGCTGATAAAGATGGGGGTTCTGGGCGGCAATACGCTGGACGAGTTCTGACTTAATCATCGACACAGCCCTACCCCATCAGTTGGATACTGGAGGGTGCCAAAGCGCTAAGAGACCGTCAAGATTAAGTCGCTCAATTGCCTGGACTCCGCCCCATTCTTCAATGCGGTGCGCAACGGCGCTCAGGCCGACGGCTTCGAAGGTCCACGCCGCAAGATGCAGGAAGGAAAGCTCGCTGAACCGTGGTTGCAGCGAATAATCGCGCACCCGCGTATTGGCCGGGACGTTTTTCTCCTTTTCCAACCAGGCTAATGCCGTCTTTTCATTGCCGAGTTCGTCGATCAGTTTGAGATGGATCGCCTGTCGGCCGGTGAAAACACGGCCATCAGCCACCTGCGTGAGCTGGGAATCGTCCATTTTACGCCGGTCTTTCACCAGCCCTTTAAACCAGCTGTAGGAATCCAGCACGATCGACTCGATCGCCGCCCGCGCTTCGGGACTGGTCGGTTCAAAACCGTTCGGCGCGGCCTTCAGTGGCGAGGATTTCACTTCCTCGACCTTAATGCCGATGGTCTTCAGCACATCCGTGAAGTTCGGATACTGGAACAGCACGCCGATCGAACCGACCAGCGAGGTTTCCTGCGCCACGATATGTTCGGCGGAAAGCGCCGCGATGTAGGCACCCGACGCCGCGAGGCCGTCGACAACAACGACCATCGGTTTCTTGCTCTGCAAGTCGCGCAGCGCATCGAAGAGCTGTTCGGAACCGGCCGTGGTCCCGCCCGGGCTGTCGATATGTACGATCACGGCTCGCGCGGCGGAACGGCCGAGCCGCCCGAGGGCTTCGACCCGATCCTGATTTCCCCGGATCAGACCCTGCAGCTTGACCCGGGCGATATAGGCGCCGGGCGTCGAGAACCGGTTGCCTGGCACGAACAGCCAAACTGCGCCGGCAATGGCAAGGAGGGCTATCGCCAGCGCACTGGCACGCCAAAATGTAAGCTTACGCCTTATACGGCGACGATCGACGATGGCGTCGGCATCGAGCGACATGACTTCGCTCCTTCAATCGAATTCCATTCTAACCGTCTGCTCCGGATTTTTCTCGGTCATCCGGTATGTGCTTCGTTATAACAACGCAAACCCCGGGGTAATCGCCCCGGGGCACGAATTTGCGCTGCCCGCCAGTCGTCTACTCCTCAGCCTTTTCGGGCTCGGCTTCGGATTTGTCGCCGGCCCGCTGCTTGAGCGCTGCGCCCAGGATATCTCCCAGCGAAGCACCTGAATCGGCCGTCCCGTACTGGGCGATCGCTTCCTTCTCCTCGGCCACTTCCAGCGCCTTGATAGAAACGCCGACCTTGTGGGTCTTGCGATCGAATTGGGTCACGCGAGCGTCCACTTTCTGGCCAACCGAGAACCGTTCCGGCCGTTGCTCGCCGCGCTCGCGCGCAAGATCCGCTCGCTTGATGAACGCGGTGAGATCGGTTCCGACGATCTTCACGTCGATGCCGGATTCCTTCACTTCGGTGACTTCGCAGGTCACGACCGATCCCTTTTTGAGATCGCCGGCCGATTCCATCGGATCGCCCGCGAGCTGTTTCACACCAAGCGAAATGCGCTCTTTCTCGACGTCGACGTCAAGGACCTGGGCTTTGACCATGTCGCCCTTCTTGTATTCCTCGATCACCTGCTCGCCCGGACGCTTCCAGTCGAGATCGGACAGGTGGACCATGCCGTCCACATCGCCATCGAGGCCGAGGAACAGGCCGAATTCGGTCTTGTTCTTGACTTCGCCTTCCACCGTGGAGCCCGGCGGATGCTTCTCGACGAACACTTCCCACGGATTGCGCATGGTCTGTTTGAGGCCGAGGGAAATCCGGCGTTTCACCGGATCGACTTCAAGAACCTGCACTTCAACCTCCTGCGAGGTCGAAACGATCTTGCCCGGATGAACGTTCTTCTTCGTCCAGGACATTTCCGACACGTGGATCAGGCCCTCGATTCCGGGCTCAAGTTCGACGAAGGCTCCGTAGTCAGTGATGTTGGTGACACGACCTTTGAAGCGCGCGCCCACCGGATACTTGCCCTCGATGCCCTGCCACGGATCGTCGAGCAGCTGTTTCATGCCAAGCGAAATGCGGTGGGTCTCGTGATTGATCTTGATGATCTTGACCTTCACCTGCTGGCCGATGTTGAGCACTTCGGTCGGATGATTGACGCGGCGCCAGGCGATGTCGGTCACGTGCAGCAATCCGTCGATGCCGCCGAGATCAACGAACGCACCGTAGTCGGTGATGTTCTTCACGACGCCGTCGATGACCTGACCTTCTTCGAGGTTCTGCACCAATTCCTGACGCTGCTCGGCGCGCGTCTCTTCGAGTACGGTGCGGCGTGACACGACGATGTTGCCGCGTCGACGGTCCATCTTCAGGATCTGGAACTGCTGCGGCACATTCATTAGCGGTGTGACGTCGCGTATCGGACGGATATCGACCTGCGAGCGCGGCAGGAAGGCCACGGCGCCGTCGAGATCGACGGTGAAGCCGCCCTTGACCTGGTTGAAGATGACGCCCTGAACCTTCTCGCTGTTGTTGAAGGCCTTCTCCAGCTTGCCCCAACTCTCCTCGCGACGCGCCTTGTCGCGCGACAGCACGGCCTCGCCAAGCGCGTTCTCGACTCTTTCGAGATAGACTTCGACCTCGTCGCCGACCTTGAGGGCGGCCTGCCGTCCCGGCCCGGTGAATTCACGCAAGGCCACGCGGCCTTCGGTTTTCAGACCGACGTCGATGACGGCGAATTCCTTTTCGACTGCGACGACCTTCCCCTTGAT
>DASRAF010000353.1:0-13760 GCA_035638295.1 Pseudolabrys sp. | reverse complement strand
TCGGTGCCGTTTCCCAAACGGCTGGGTGAGCCGCGCGAATTCGCGGCCCTCGTGCTCCACTGTGTCCACAACGGCTATCTGAATGGCGAAGTGATCCGCCTCGATGGCGCGTTGCGCATGGCGCCCCGCTGACGTCTGGCTTCCATGACCAGTTTCGCCAACACCCGCACCGTGCGCATCGAATGGGGCGATTGCGACCCGGCCGGCATCATTTTCTATCCGCGCTACTTTGAGATCTTCGATGCGTCGACGGCGCAGCTGTTCGAGCGTGCGCTTGGAATGACCAAGATCAACATGCCAAAAGTTTTCGAGTTCGCCGGATTTCCGCTCGTGCGCACGCGCGCGCGTTTCCTGAAACCGACGCGCTACGGCGACGACGTCGATGTCACCAGCAAGATTGCATTCGGGACGTCCAGCTTCGAGGTCGAACACCGGTTGAGCCACAAAGGCGAAACTTGCGTCGAGTGTTCGGAGAAGCGGGTCTGGGTCGTCCGTGGCGCAGACGGCGAGCTGACGTCACATCCGGTGCCGGAAACCGTGCTGAGCAAATTCCGTTAACGCAGACGCGGCGCCCCTCTGCGCCGTCATAGCCGGGCATAACCTTCGCTACTCGATCTCGGCCGCGATTTTTTTCAGGATGCGGATGAATTTCTTGCGCTCGCGTTCGCCGATCAGCTGATCCAGGTTACGCTCATGGCGACGCGCGCAACGCGTCATGTTGGTGAGAACCTTTTTTCCAGCGGACGTAAGGTTCAGGCAATATGTGCGGCGGTCAGTATCCATGCGGGTGCGTTCGACCAGACCGCGCCGCACAAGATCTTCGACCACTGGCGTAAGGCTCGATTTGTCGCGGCCGTTGGCGAGCGAAAGTTCGGTCTGGCTGATGCCTGGGTTGCGGGCGATCAGCGTCAGGGTGGCGAACCGACCCGGGCTTTCGCCAATCTCCTGCGAATGGCGTGAGAAGGCCTGAAACGCAGCCTCCTGCGCCATGCGCAGGTTGAAGCCGACCCAATGGGCCAGTGGCCCGAAATTGATCGGCAAACCGAAGGCTTCGCCGTTCTTGCCCCGCCGGCGGCCGCCCGTGCCATTCGTTCCGTGCACCCGCGTATCCCTTTTCCGGAGCGGACACACCTCCGCTCCGGCATTTAGTTTGATGTCAAACTATACGCTTTACAACCGCGTCCGCCTTCGGCTGAATATTGCAAAAAGTTGGCGACTTAACCGACCGCCCAGCCCAAGGGAGAGAACCATGAAACTCCGTTTTGCCGGTTGTGTCTATGCTGCCGCGTTGTTGATCGCCGGCACGACTGGCGCGCTCGCACAGGACAAGACTTTCGAACTCAAGCTCTCGCATTGGGTGCCGCCGTCGCATCCGCTGCAGAAGGCGCTCGAGGATTGGGGAGCGTCTGTCGAGAAGGATTCCGGCGGAACCATCAAGTACAAGGTGTATCCAGCCCAGCAGCTCGGCAAAGCTTTCGACCACTACGACATGGCGCGCGATGGCATCGCCGACCTCACCTATATCAATCCCGGCTATCAGCCCGGCCGCTTTCCGATTATCGGCGCCGGCGAATTGCCGTTCCTGATGACCAACGCCAAAGGCGGCACGCAGGCGCTCGATGCCTGGTATCGCAAATACGCGGCGCAGGAGATGAAGGACGTCAAGTTCTGCCTCGCCTTCGTGCACGATCCCGGCGCGTTTCATTCGCGCTCGAAAAAGATCGTCGTCCCCGAAGACATCAAGGGCATGAAGATCCGTCCGGCGCACGCGACGATGGCGACCTTCGTCACCCAGCTTGGCGGCACCAACGTTCAGGCGTCGGCGCCGGAGGTCCGCGACATCCTCGAGAAGGGCGTTGCCGACGCGGTGACGTTCCCCTGGGGTTCGGTCCCGCTGTTCGGCATCGACAAGGTGACGAAGTATCACCTGGACATGCCGCTCTACGTGACGACGTTCGCTTTTGTCTTCAACAAGGACAAATACAACCAGATGTCGGCGGCACAGAAGAAGGTGATTGACGATCACTGCACGCCCGAATGGGCGCTAAAGGTTGCCTCGCCTTGGGCAGATTTCGAGCACGCCGGCATCGCCAAGATCAAGGCGGAAGCCGGTCATGAGGTCTATGAGCCCACGCCCGCACAGATCGCGGAGTGGAAGAAGGCGGCGCAACCGCTTGAGGAAAAATGGGCGGAGGGCGTGAAGAAGACTGGCGCCGACCCGGCCGTCGTGATGAAAGAGCTGGAGGCGCAATTGTCGAAGGAAGGCGCCGGCTACTGAGAGCACACGGCGCGGCCTCGACCACACCGGAAACGTAACGGCGGCGGGAAGTCCCGCTGCCGTTTCCTGCCAGAAGTTTTGCTGGAGACTGAGGGCGCATGAAACGCATCTACATGGATCGTTTCATCGATTCGATCGAATGGGTGGCGGCGTTTTTCGTCGGGATTGTCGCGCTCAACATCTTTGTCGCGGTGCTGCTGCGAAACTTGTTCGCCTACTCTATTCCCGACTCCTACGACTTCGGCCGGTTGATGCTCGGCATCCTCATTTTCTGGGGCATCGCCGCCACCTCCTACCGCGGCACGCATATCACCGTCGATCTTGTCTGGAGCAATGTCGGGCCACGCTATCAGCGCATGATCGACATCTTCGCGACATTGGTGCTGCTGTTCGTAGTCACGGTGCAGACCTACACATTGTTCGACAAGGTGATGACGACGCGCGCCGACAACGTCCTCACCTTCGACCTCAGGCTGCCGACGTGGCCGTTCTTCCTGATTGCCTGGCTTGGTGACGTTTCCGCGGTGCTCTTGATCGCGATCCGGACGTACCGCCTCATCTTCCATCCGGACTACATGGTCGATCCGGCCGTGCAAAAAAGCATCAAACCGGTCGAATAGAGATGAGCACCGACGCCGTCGCGATCATTGGTTTTCTCGCCCTGTTTGCGATGATGCTGCTGCGCGTGCCGGTCGGCATGGCGATGGGTCTCGTCGGCGTATCGGGCTTTGCTTATCTCAACGGCGGCGCGCCAGCGCTCAAGCTGGTCGGGCAGACGTCGATGCGGACGGTCACCGACTACACTTTCGGGGTCATCCCGATGTTTCTGCTCATGGGCGCCTTCGTCACCCACTCGGGCATGAGCCGTGAACTTTTTCGCGCGGCCAATACCTTTGTCGGCCATCTGCGCGGCGGACTGGGCATCGCGACGGTCGCCGCCTGCGGCGGTTTTGCCGCTATCTGCGGCTCTTCGGTTGCAACGGCCGCAACGTTCTCGACCGTCGCCTATCCGGAAATGCGCCGCTTCGGTTATCCGCAGAGCTTTGCCACCGGCGTGATCGCGGCGGGCGGCACGCTCGGCGCCATGCTGCCGCCGTCAACCGTGCTTGCTGTCTACGGCATCATCACCGAGCAGGACATCGGCAAGCTGTTCATTGCCGGCATCATTCCCGGCCTGCTCGCCATCTGCATGTACATGGCGACGATTGGCATCATCGGATGGGGGTGGCCGAAATTTCTGCCGACCGGTCCGCGCAGCAACTGGGCTGAGCGCCGGGCTGCGCTGAAAGACATCTGGGCGCCATTGCTGCTGTTTGTTTTCGTGATCGGCGGCCTTTACGGGCTGCCATTCCTGCCGCGTTTCACGCCGACCGAAGCCGGCGGTGTCGGCGCGAGCGGCGCTTTCCTAATCGGCCTGCTGAGTCGCCGCCTCGACAAGGATGGAATTCTCAGTTCGCTGCTGCAGGCGACGCGCACTGCCGCTGCCGTCTTCACCGTGCTGATCGGCGCGCTGCTGTTCGGCTATTTCCTCACGGTGACACAGACGCCGCAGAAAGTGACGGAGTTTCTTACCGCGCTCGGGCTCGGCCGTTACGGCGTGCTGGCATTGATCATGCTGATGTACCTAGTGCTCGGCTGCCTGATGGACGCGATGGCCATGATCATCTTGACCATCCCGATCATCTTCCCGGTGATCACGCATCTCGGCTTCGACCCGATCTGGTTCGGCGTGATCATCGTGATGACGGTCGAACTCGGCCTGATCCACCCCCCTGTCGGGATGAATGTGTTCGTCATTAAAAGCGTGATCAAGGACGTCACCTTTTCGACGATCTTTAAAGGCGTCATTCCATTTATCCTGACCGACCTTATCCGCTTGGTCATCCTCATTGCCTTCCCTATCCTGGCGCTGTGGCTGCCCTCGCAAATGCAGTGAGTTCCGTGCTATATAGTTTGGGTCCCAACTATCGCCGAAGGCCTGACGATGGAACGATCGTTCAAGAAGGAAGTGCAAGCTCTGAAGCTCGGCGACGGCGAAACCTTCCGTGGCGAGGGCATCCTGGCCGTCACCAAGGCGCTGCTGCAGTCGGGCATTTCCTACGTCGGCGGATATCAGGGCGCGCCGGTTTCGCATCTCCTCGATGTGCTGGTCGACGCCGAGGACATCATGTCCGACCTCGGCGTGCACCTGGAAACCTGCTCGAACGAAGCGTCGGCCGCTGCCATGCTCGGTGCCTCGATCAATTATCCGCTGCGTGGCGCGGTGACGTGGAAGTCGATCGTCGGCACTAATGTCGCAGCCGATGCGCTGTCGAACCTCGCCTCGCCCGGCGTGATCGGCGGCGCGATGATCATCCTTGGCGAAGACTACGGCGAGGGCGCGAGCGTCATTCAGGAACGCTCTTATGCCTACGCGCTGAAATCATCGATGTGGCTGCTCGATCCCCGGCCCGATTTGTCCTCGATCGTGCGCACCGTGGAAAAAGGGTTCGAATTGTCGGAAGCGAGCCACGCACCGGTGATGCTGGAACTGCGCATCCGCGCCTGTCACGCCACCGGCGAATTCGCTGCAAAAGACAATCGCAAAGGTGTCGTATCCGGGCTCGACAAGCTGCCCGGTCCGCCGCGCTTCGAATACCGGCGGCTCGCGCATCCCCCGGTGATCTTCACGCAGGAGCGCCTGAAGGTCGAGCAGCGCCTGCCGGCCGCGCGCGCCTTCATTCGTGAGAACAAGCTCAACGAGACAATCGACGGCGATACCACCGACGTCGGCATCATCGTGATGGGCGGGCTGGCCAACAGCGTGCTGCGCGCTCTCGAACGCGTGGGGCTTGCCGATGTGTTCGGCAAGTCGCGCGTGCCCATGCTGGTGCTCAACGTCGTCTATCCGCTGGTGCCTGAGGAAATCACGGCCTTCTGCGCCCGCAAGCGCGCCGTGCTGGTGGTCGAGGAAGGCTTTCCCGACTACATCGAGCAGGCGGTCAACGTCGAACTGCGTCGCGCTGACATCAATACGCGCGTGCTCGGCAAGGGACCGCTTCCGCGCGCCGGCGAATATGCCTCCGACGTGTTGCTCGAGGGTCTTGCCGCCTTCCTGCAGGATGCAAAGCCGAGCGGTGTTGATGCCGACACCATCGCGGAAAAGGCGCGCGGCCTCGTTGCCCACAAGGCAAAGGCCACCGCAGCACTCGGACCCCTGCCCCCGCGCCCGCCCGCCTTCTGCACCGGCTGTCCGGAGCGCCCGGTGTTTTCCGCGATCAAACTGATGCAGCGCGAGCTTGGTCCGACGCACATCAGCGCGGACATCGGCTGCCATTCGTTTGCGACTTTCGCGCCCTTCTCGCTCGGTAATTCCATTCTCGGCTACGGCATGTCGCTCGCAAGTGCCGCGGCCGTCACGCCGAACATGGACAGGCGGCCGATCGCGGTCATGGGCGATGGCGGCTTCTGGCACAACGGGCTGATCACCGGCGTTGCGTCGAACCTCTTCAACAAAGGCGACGGCGTTCTGATCGTCATGCAGAACGGTTACGCCTCGGCCACCGGCCAGCAATACATTCCTTCAAGCGCCACCAGCCGCGCCGGCTCGGCGCCCGGCATGGACATCGAGCAGACCTTGCGCGCCATGGGCGTGCACTGGCTGCGCAAGGTCCGCACCTACAGCGTCAGCGTCATGGTGAAGACGCTCAAGGAGGCGATGAAGACCGCCGAGCGTGGTCTGAAGGTGATTATCGCCGACGGCGAATGCCAGCTCGCGCGCCAGCGCCGCGTCCGCGCCGAGGATGCCGAAAAGCTCAAGCGCGGTGAACGCGTGGTCCGCACGCGCTTCGGCGTCGACGATGAGATCTGTACCGGCGACCATTCCTGCATCCGCCTTTCCGGCTGTCCATCGCTCACGGTGAAGCCTTCACCCGATCCGCTGCGTACCGACCCAGTCGCGACCGTGATCGAATCCTGCGTTGGCTGTGGCCTGTGTGGTGAGGTCGCACACGCAGCAGTGCTCTGTCCGTCGTTCTATCGCGCCGAGATCGTGCGCAACGCGACCTGGCGCGAGCGCACCAAACACCGCGTACGGCAGAAAGTGATCGGCTGGCTCGGCGGCTATAACGGGAAGGCGACGGCATGAGATCCTCGCGCCCCATCACGCTGCTGATTGCCGCGCTTGGTGGCGAAGGCGGTGGTGTGCTGACCGAGTGGATCGTATCGGCTGCGGCGCGCACGGGTTATCCGGTGCAGAGCACGTCGATTCCGGGTGTCGCGCAACGCACGGGCGCTACGACCTACTACATAGAGATTCTGCCAGTACAGGCTGCCGATCTGGAAGGAAAGCGTCCGGTGCTCGCGCTCACGCCCGGTGTCGGCGACATCGACGTCGCGGTGGCGAGCGAATTGCTGGAGGCCGGCCGCACGGTTGCGAATGGTTTCGTCACGCCCGAGCGCACGCATGTCATCGCCTCGCTCAGCCGCTTCTATGCGATGGACGAGAAAATCGCCATGGGCGACGGCCGCTTCGATCAGGACAGGCTGATCAAGGTGATCAGGGACTATTCGAAAGACGCGTTGCTCGTCGACATGGATGCTCTCGCAAAGCAGAGCGGCTCAATCATCAACGCCGTCATGCTCGGCGCGATCGCCGGCTGCGGTCGGTTGCCGATAAAGCCGGAACAGTTCGAGGCGGCAATCCGCGAAGACGGAAAATCGGTGGAGAGCAATCTGCGCGGATTCCGCGCCGGCTTTGAAGCGGCGCGCGCGAACCTGCCGGCGGCAAAGCCTGCCGACAAAAAGCGGCGTGCCGCGACGACACCTGCAATGGTCGAACACGAAGTCGCGCGCACATTCCCCGCGGTCGCGCAGACGACCGGGCTCGAAGGTGTGCGTCGTCTTATTCACTATCAGGGTGTTCCCTACGCGTGGCTATATCTCAGCCGGCTGCGGCCCATCGTCGAAACCGACCAGATCGGCGGCGCCCAGGGAAAACTCATCAAGGAAGTCGCGCGGCACCTCGCAGTGCGTATGTCCTATGAAGATGTCGTGCGGGTCGCACAGGCGAAGATCGCGCCGGCGCGCATGCAGCGCATCGCGCGCGACGAGCTGCACGTGACCACCGAGCCTTACGTCGTGCACGACTTCCTAAAGCCCGGCATCGAGGAAATGTGCCAGCTGCTGCCGCCATTCCTGGCGAAGCCGATCCTGCGGCTGGCCGAGCGCAGAGGCTGGCTTGGCCGTGTCTATTTCGGCATGGAGGTCAACTCCACGACCGTGCGGGGCTTCTTGCGCTTTCTGGTGCTCGCAAAGCTGCGGCGGCTGCGCCCCTACGGCTATCGCTACAAGCAGGAGCAACAGCAGATCGAAAGCTGGCTCACCTTGATCCGTGAAGCGGCACGGTGCTCACCGGAGCTGGCGCTCGAAATCGCCGAATGCGCGCGGCTGATCAAGGGCTATGGCGACACGCATGCGCGCGGCCTTGCCAATTATCGTGCCATCGAAGCGCGCGTGATCCGGCCGGCGCTGGCGGGCGAAATTCCTCCGGCGCGAGCGGTCGATGCGATCGCCAACGCGCGCACTGCAGCGCTTGTTGATCCGGAGGGCGAAAGCCTGACCAAATGCCTCGCCGATATCGACGGGCCGGCGATGCGCATCGCCGCGGAGTAGCAGTTCTCCACCCAACATTGGATGGATAGTGCCTCAACCCGTCATGCGCGGCTTTATGCCGGGCATCCACGTCTTGACGAACTTGCAGCACTAAAGACGTAGAAAGACGTAGAAGGCCGGGACGAGCCCGCCCATGACATTAGGTGGTGTTGCGAGCCGTCATGGTAGTGGTCGCAGCGACGTACGCAGCCTGCCACATGACCGAATTGCAGTGTCATCCGTTGTCACTCCCGGCCCCGTCGGATATGACTTTGCACCAATAAAAAGCACCTTTTCAGACCAAATGGCCCGAACGGGCGACTAGAACGACCGCGGACGGACGACCCAGGGAAGAAGCGCATGGCGGCGACACCGATCGGACAGCGGCCAACAATCGCCGCCGAGGCGTTCCTGCGCGCCCTGGCCGATCACAGCACCGACTATTTCTTCGCCAATCCGGGCACGGACTTCCCGCCGATCGTCGAGGCCTTCAGCCGCGCCAAGAAGACCAACGCAAAGGTTCCGAAACCCGTTCTGGTGCCGCACGAAAATCTCGCGGTCGCCATGGCGCACGGCGCCTACCTGATGAACGGCCGGCCGCAGGCGGTGATGGTTCACGTCAATGTCGGCACCGCCAACACGATCAACAACCTGACCAACCTCTCGCGCGATCGCGTGCCTCTCATCCTCGCCGCGGGCCGCACGCCGATCACGGAAAAAGGCAGCTTCGGTTCGCGTAGCCGCCCGATCCACTGGGCGCAGGAAATGTTCGATCAGGCCGGCATGGTGCGCGAACTGGTGAAATGGGATTACGAACTGCGCGTGCCGGGCCAGATCGGCGATGTGGTCGCGCGCGGCGTTGAAGTTGCGATGGCGCATCCGCGCGGTCCAGTCTATCTCGTGCTGCCGCGCGAGCCGCTCGCCGCGTCTCTCACCGAGCCGATCGCGCCGATAAAACCGCGGCCGCAAGCCTCGCCCGCGCATCCCGATCCGAGCACGATCGCAACACTTGCCGAATGGATCGTCGCTGCCGAACGGCCGCTGATCGTCACCGCCGCTTTGCCGGCCGATGCTGTACCCGCGCTCGAGCGGCTGACCGAGCGCTGCGCCATCCCTGTCGTTGCGCATGGCGCACGTACGATGTGCCTGCCATCGAGCCATGCGATGCATTTCGGTTTCGAGCCCGGCGCGGTTCTGACCGACGCCGATCTGGTGATCGTCATCGAATCGGACGTGCCATGGATTCCGCATCTGCAGCATCCGCCGGGTGGCTGCCGCGTCGCGCACATCGGCGAAGACCCGTTCTACGTCCGCTATCCGATGCGCAGTTTCCCGAGCGACCTCGCGCTTCAGGCCGGTCCGGCGCAGGCGCTCGATGCGCTCGCACGTGCGGTCGAACCGCGTCTGCAGACGGCGGACGCGCGCATCGCCGCGCGCCGCGCACGCCTCACCGATCGCATGCGCACGCGGCGCGCACAGCTCGCGAAAGATTCCGCTGCCGGTGCGGCGATTTCACCGGAATATCTCTCGCACGCGATCGGCGAAGCGGTCGGCAAGGACGCGATCATCATCAACGAATACCCGCTGCGTCCCGATCACTGCGCGCGGGAAAAGCCGGGCACATTTTTCTCGCTCGGACCCGCCGGCGGACTCGGCTGGGGCCTTGGCGCGGCACTCGGCGCGAAACTCGCCGCACCCGATGAGCTCATCGTCGCGACGCTCGGCGACGGCTCCTACATGTTTGCCAATCCGATGGTCGGCCACTGGGTTTCGGCAGTGCACAAGCTGCCGATCCTCACCGTCGTGTTCAACAACAGCCGTTACGGCGCTGTGCGCCGCGCCACGCTCTCGATGTTCAAGGATGGCGCCGCCGGCGAAACCGACGGTAGCACACTGGCCGATCTCGACCCCTCCCCGCCGTTCGAGGACATGGCGCGCGCCCAGGGCGCCCATGCCGACCGCGTGGAGAAACCCGCCGACCTGCCCGAGGCGCTGGCCCGCGCGCGCGCGGTCGTCGTCAACGAGCGCAAGCAGGCGCTGCTCAACGTCATTACGCCTTATTGAGGCGGTACCGCACAAATCAATCGGACAGTCACGGAGGAGTTCATGCGCATCGACGCCTATACCCATTTCATCCCGGAGAAATATTTCACCAAGATCGTCGAGAGCGGCCACGCCGACATCGGCAAGCGCGTGCGCGAAATTCCCTGCATCCATGACCTCGATGTCCGCCGTAAGATCGTCGACAGCTTTCCGGATTACGCGCAGATTTTGTCCTATCCGATGCCGCCGATCGAGGTGATGACCAAGGGCGACGCCAAGCTGGCCGAGGAATACACAAAGCTGGTCAATGACGGCTTTGCCGAGATCTGCGCGAAGTATCCCGATCAGTTTCCGGGCTGGGTGGCGCAAGGCGCCTTAATCGCGCCTGACGCCGGCGTGCGCGAGGCCGAACGCGCGCTGAAGAACGGCGCGCTGGGCGTGCAGATCTACACCAATATTGCCGGCAAACCGCTTGACGATGCTGCGTTCGATCCGTTCTTCGCCGCGATGAACCGGCTCAACAAGCCGATCTGGATGCATCCGGCCCGCGCCGCCAATTTCCCGGATTATCTGACCGAGAAGAAATCCAAGTACGAGATCTGGTGGACCTTCGGCTGGTCGTACGAAACCGCGGCGGCGATGGGGCGGCTCGTGTTCTCGAAGATCCTGGACAAATATCCGAACCTGAAGATCATCACCCACCATTTCGGCGGCATCGTGCCGATGCTGGAGGGCCGCATTGGACCGGGCTGGGACCAGCTCGGCGCGCGCACGTCGGATCAGGATCTCAGCGTCATTCTCAAGCAGTTGAAGAAGCGCCCGCTCGATTACTTCAAGCACTCATTCTATGCGGATACAGCAGTGTTCGGCGGCGTGCCGGCGACGCATGCGGGGATTGCGTTTTACGACCTCGACAAGATCGTGTTCGCCTCCGACTGCCCATTCGATCCTGAGAAGGGCACGATGTACACGCGTGAGACCCTGCGCATCATCGAGGGCATCGACATGCCGAAGGCCGACAAGGAAAAGATCTGGCACGGCAACCTCGAAGCCATCACCGGCGTGAAGTTCAAGAGCTGACGGCCAGAGCCGTCTTAGCCACGTAAGCGGGAATCCGGGGTCCGCCGTCATTCCGGGGCCCGGCCGAAGGCTGCGAACCCGGAATCCAGAAACAAGTGTCGTGCCTGCATCTGGATTCCGGCCCGGTGCTTACGCGCCGTCCCGGAATGACCGTTCAAAGTGCCCGGAAAAAAAGGGGAAAGCGCCTCGCCAGCAAAAAACCCGTGGATGTCCGGCATAAAGCCGGGCATGGCGCAGCAACCCGGCCTGTGCATCGGTAGAAGCCCTCGCTCCGTCTGCTAACCTCCGCGCCTATGGCGCTTACGCGACCCATCGGCCAGCCCGAACCCGACCCGACGAGCCAGGAGCCGCAAGACGGCGATGCCGCCGTTGCGCCGGGCAATGCCGGGGTCACCACGCCCGGCGATGCCGGACGCATCACGCCCGCGATGGCGCAGTATGTCGAGATCAAGGCCGCCAATCCGGACTACCTGCTGTTCTACCGGATGGGCGATTTCTACGAGATGTTCTTCGAAGACGCTGAGGTCGCCTCCCGCGCGCTCGGCATCGTGCTCACCAAGCGTGGAAAATATCTCGGCAAAGACGTGCCGCTCTGCGGCGTGCCCGTCGCCCGCGCTGACGAATATCTGCACAAGCTGATCGCGCTGGGCCATCGCGTGGCGGTGTGCGAGCAGCTCGAGGATCCGGCCGAAGCGCGCAAGCGCGGTGCAAAGGGCATCGTACGGCGCGATGTGGTGCGCCTGGTCACCGCCGGAACGCTCACCGAGGACACGCTGCTCGATGCGCGGCGCAACAATTATCTGCTCGCCGTCGCCCGCGCGCGTCTTTCTTCCGCCGACGAGGAAACGCGCTTCGCGCTTGCCTGGATCGATATCTCGACCGGCGAATTCCGCGTCGCCGAATGCGACCGGATCTCGCTTTCCGCCGAGGTCGCCCGGCTCGAGCCCGGCGAGATCATCGTATCCGATGCGCTTTTCAGCGAAACCGACCTCGCGCCGTACTGGCGCTCGCTGCCCGCGGTGACGCCGGCTACACGCGACGTCTTCGACGGCGCCACCGCCGAGCGGCGGCTCACATCTTTCTTTGCCGTTGCCACGAGCGAAGCGTTCGGCGCGCTCAGCCGGCTCGAGCTGACGGCGGCCGCGGCCTGCGTGACCTATGTCGAGCGTACGCAGATCGGCCAGCGCCCGCCGCTCTCGCCTCCCTTGCGCGAAAGCGCCGGCGCGACGATGGCGATCGACCAGGCGACTCGCGGCAATCTCGAATTGATGCGCACGCTGTCGGGCGAACGGCGGGGATCGCTGCTCGATGCGATCGACCGCACGGTGACGGCCGCCGGCTCGCGCCTGCTATCGCAGCATCTTGCAGCGCCGCTCACCGACCCCGCGAAGATCGCCGGACGGCTCGATGCGGTGGAAAGCTTCGTCGGCGACACCGCGGCGCGCGCCGAGACACGCTCGCGCCTGCACGCGACGCCCGATCTCGCCCGCGCATTGTCGCGGCTTGCGCTCGCGCGCGGCGGCCCGCGCGATCTTGCCGCGATCCGCGATGGCGTGCTTGCGGCCGCCGATCTCGCCCGCGCGCTCGGCTTGCTCAAGGAGCCGCCGCAAGACATCGCCGATGCGACGCAGGCCTGCCGCAAACCTGACGGCATGCTGGCGGCCGAATTGTCGGCCGCGCTCGCGGCCGAACTGCCGGCGTTCAAGCGCGACGGCGGATTCGTGCGCGAAGGCTATGACCGCACGCTCGACGAGACCCGCGCGCTGCGCGATGAGTCGCGCCGCGTCATCGCCGCGCTGCAGGCGCGTTATGCCGAGGACACAGGAATCCGCATTCTCAAGATCAAGCACAATAATGTGCTGGGATATTTCGTCGAAGTCACCGCCCAGCATGGCGAGCGGCTGATGTCGGCGCCGCTCAACGGCATCTTCATTCATCGCCAGACGCTCGCCGGACAGATCCGCTTCACCACCACCGAGCTGGCCGAGCTTGAATCGAAGATCGCCAGCTCTGCCGAGCGCGCGCTTGCCCTCGAGCTCGAGGTTTTCGAGCGGCTGACCGCACAAGTCATCGAGCAGGGCGACAACATCAAGACCTGCGCCAAAGCCCTGGCGCAGCTCGATGTGGCGAGCGCGCTCGCGCAGCTTGCTGCCGAACGCGACTACGCGCGGCCGCAAGTCGATGACAGTCACGCCTTCGTCGTCGAGGGCGGCCGCCATTCGGTTGTCGAGCAGGCGCTGTCGCGCGACGGCACGCCATTCGTTGCCAATGATTGCGACCTGTCGCCGCCGCGGAATTCCGAAGCCGGCCGCATCTGGCTGCTCACCGGCCCGAACATGGCGGGCAAATCCACGTTCCTGCGGCAGAATGCGCTAATCACCATTCTCGCGCAGATGGGCAGCTTCGTGCCGGCCAAACACGCGCAAATCGGCGTCGTCGACCGGCTGTTCTCGCGCGTCGGCGCAGCCGACGATCTCGCGCGCGGCCGTTCGACCTTCATGGTCGAGATGGTAGAGACGGCGGCGATTCTCAACCAGGCGGGTGCGCGCGCACTGGTGATCCTCGATGAAATCGGCCGCGGCACCGCGACCTTCGACGGACTGTCGATTGCCTGGGCGACGGTCGAGCATCTGCACGACGTTAACAAATGTCGCGCGCTGTTCGCCACGCATTTTCACGAGCTGACCGCGCTGGCGGGCCGGCTCGACCGGCTGCACAACGCAACGGT
>DASRAF010000352.1:0-2929 GCA_035638295.1 Pseudolabrys sp. | reverse complement strand
CCTCGACCATATGGCGGTTGCGCAGCGGGCGATGGGCTGGCCCGATCACGCCAGCGCCGCCACCGGCATCTCGGACAGAATGCACTATTTCTTGCTTCTCACTGTCGTGCGCGCGGAGCTGTCGAGGGCTTGCAAACTGGAAATCGAGGTGATCGACAAGGTCGCAGAGGCCTGTTTTGCCTCTCGTCTGATCTGAATCCGCCGCTCCGCGATTCGAAGCGATTCGGCCTAGTCGTTAGGACAGCTTACTTCAACGGTAACGGAATGAAGCGTTCGCGAAAAAGGCAAGTTCAAAAGAAACATCAATGAGCATGACAGCAGCGGAATTTCTTGTCGATGGAGTTGCTGAACGATCGTCGTCAGGGATCATTCACCCTCCCGGAAATCTGATGAAGTGCCTTAATAAATGGAAAGAGTTGACCGCCAAGTCACCTACGTCAGCGTCCGTAACTGGCTACTCGCCGCACTAACGGTTTCTTCGGGCGCGGTGGACGCGATCAGTTTCCTTGCCCTGGGAAAGGTCTTCACGGCATTTATGACCGGGAACGTCGCCTTTCTGGGGATGGGAATCGCGAGCCACCCCGGCGCGGCACGGATCGTATCGGTCCTGGCGTCGATGGCCGGTTTCGCGGGCGGCGTCTACCTCGCCACGAAGATTATTAGGCGTTCGAGCCAATCCGCGGCGCATGAGGGCGAGCAAGCGACTGGCGTTGTGTGGCCGCGACTGACGACATTCGCCCTCGGCATCTCACTACTGCCGCATCTCTGTTTCCTAGTTATCTGGTTTGCGACCAGCGGTCGGCCCGGTGACAACCTTATTCCCGTTCTCCTCGCCGTCTGGGCGCTGGCGATGGGGAACCAGAGCGCCGCTGTTCGCCAACTTAACGTTGGGGGCATATATACGACCGCCGCCACCGCTACATTCATCTTCCTGGTCGGCGATTGGGCCAATAATAGACCCCTAACCAGCGAAGAGCACAGCCGATTGCGCGGTGTGCTTGTCTCTCTGGTCATTGGCGCCACAGCCGGCGCGTTTCTTCATATTCATGCGCCGGTCTACGCTCCTGTGCTCCCGTTCGTCATCACTGTCGGGGTCGTCGCGATAGCGGCTAGGGTCTTCCGGGATCGCGTCAAGCCGCGAGAGAGCCATTAGCTCGGCGCTTCATCTCGCTCCGCGCAGGCAGACGTAGGCACCCCGGCGGTCGGCCGCGAGAAGAGGCAGTATTGAGGCTGGGCCCGCTGCTGGCTAGGCAAATGTCGAATCTGCGAACCGGCACGGACGATCCTGGATGGTGCGCAAGTCGCACGCCGGTCTATGCAAGGTCGCCGAAGGAGACTCTCCGAACAATCGCTTGTACGAGACCGCAAAGCGTCCCAATTCCCAGAAGCCATGTCCGGTGGCAATCTGCGTCACGGTCGTATTCGACGGATCGGTCTCCATGAGCGCGCGGCGCGCGAGATGCATCCGCCGCAGCCACAGATACCGAATGGGGCCCATGCCCAGGTGCTCCTCGCAACAAGTTTCGAGGGTACGTTGCGAGGCACCGACCGCCGCGCAGATTTCCGTCAGATGCAGGGGCCGATCGCGATTCGCTGCCAACAGTTCCTCGAAGCGACTGATGACCGCCGTGTGATGCCGCCATCCCGATGTTGGCCTGGCCGACGCCTCGTCGGCGAGACAGGCCACCATGGCGCGCACGAGTTCGTCCTCGAGGGCATTCGACACGTCGGGATGAGCAAGAGTGTCAGGCGCGACCTCGGCAAGCCGTTGGGCGGTCGCACGCAGGCGCACCACCCGCGCCATGTGCGCGGGCTTTGGATACGCGAGGCGGGTCAACGATCCTCCTGTCAGATCGCGGCCCGCCAGCGCGTAACCCCTTGCGGACAAATCCTCGACTGGCAAGGTCAGACCTGCCCAACGGCAAGGGCCCCAGGTGCGAATGTGCCGCGACGAGCCTGCGTTGCTTATGACGATCGCCTCCGACGACACGTCCATTCCGCAGTATTGCGCCGCCGGCTGGTTCGCGTCGGTCAAGAATGCGATGCCCCCTCGCTTCGGGCTTAGCGCAGAATGAGCCACGCGAGACCGATTCTCGGAGGCGTAGTACATCCACAGTTTGTCGAATTGGATAACCGTAAACTCGGCCCGGAAACTACCTTTGGCAGTAACAACTATCTCTGCCGCCGTGCCAGGGATCGCGGCTTGGTAGGAAATCGGATCGTTGAAACTAAGAATAGCGCTTCGGGCCATGCTGAGCATCCCCACGGGGACCAAATGCGCTATTGCGGTCGTACGCCGGGCTGGCGCCAGACGCTATTGTCCTTAGGGGCAAGATGGGACGGCCGTGCTGAAACTACCTTTGTGGCCGCCCGACTGCCCGGTTTGGATCAAAAATGCGTTTTTTGCATAGACGCCATTGGCGCGCGGCTTACGCTGGGCGCATCGCGGATTCTGGATTGGCCAGGATTCGGGCCTCACGCTATGACCAAGCGCCTGGATCCGAATTGGGTCGCGGGAATCTCAATCGGCGCCCAAGTACGGGAATCGCTGTCATGGTTGCCAATGTCGCGATGAGGACCTCCCGCGTGGTCATCGTCGGCGCGGGGTTCGGCGGGCTCTCCGCGGCAAGGTCGCTTGCCGGAGCGCCGTTCGACGTCGTTCTGATCGACCGCTACAACCATCACCTGTTTCAGCCGCTGCTCTATCAGGTCGCGACCGCGGCGTTGTCGCCGGCCGACATCGCATCGCCCATTCGGACCGTGTTTCACCGCCAGCACAACGTGAGCGTCGTGCTTGCGAATGTTTCCGCGATCGATGCCGGGCGCAACGAAGTGATTGCCGATGGCGTCGCCGCGTTCGGAACCGGACCGCTGCACGATCTCATCGGGCTGCCGCTGTCCACAATCTTCGCAGGCGGCAGCATTGTCG
>DASRAF010000351.1:0-2767 GCA_035638295.1 Pseudolabrys sp. | reverse complement strand
CGGCGGCAGGGTCGAACGGCTTCGCCTCGGCGTCGATGAGCAAGGCCGGCCCCTTTGGCCCAATCAGAAAGAGCGGACATTTTTTCAAGCTTACCAAGTCCGGGAAGAAGCGGGCGGTGGTGAGATCGGGGACTGTCCATGCATGATAGGCGCCAGGGTAGATCACCGTCTGGATCGGGGCCGGCGCCCCGGCGGCGCGCGCGTAAGCCAGATAGCTCTCGATCTTTTTCACCGGCAGATTGTCGTCCTTTTCGCCGAGCAGCATCAGGACGGGGGAGCCGGTATAGGCGCCGGGTCCGGCAACCGCGCCAAAAGTTCCGCTGGGATAGAACGCGACGTGGGCGGCAAATTGGTCGGGTCCGGGATTGAGCGCCGATCGCAGCGTCTCAAATGCCGCGAGATGCGCCACTTCAGCGCCATACGAGAAGCCGATGATCGCAATATGCTTGGCGTCGATCCGACCTTCACCCGAAAGAAAGCGCAGCGCGGCATATGCGTCCGCAACGCCAATCGGCAGATAGCCTGGTGATCCCTGCAGGGCTGTGCCCGTGGTTCCTCGCGCGGCAAAACTGTCATAAGTCAACGTGGCGAAGCCTGCCTTGCGCAACTCGGCGGCGACATAGCCTTCGTTCGCGTCGCGATAGCCAGTGAGTGTGTGAACGACGATGACGGCGGGATACTGATCCTTCGTCTGTTCGGGAAAGCCGAGAGCGGCCTTGACCGTCACCACTCCGCCCGTAGTTTCTCGCGCCAAAAGCTGGCGCATGTCGTGGTAGGTGGCAGATTGAAAAGTGATTGTGGTCGTGCCCGCCTGCGGCGTCTGACAATGCCCAGACGCCGTTCCGTATGCGATCGTCGCCATCAGTACGCATAAAATCTGGTACATCGGAGCCATTCGCTGCTTAGCTACAATCAACCAAAATTACCTGCTCAATTCTGCGAAAGCTACGTCTGTTGTTGGCCGATTTTGTTGCAGAACTGTCTTGAGGGGCAGAGCGAACCGTGATTCCGTCGAGGTGAATCGGCCATCGACGGAGAGTTTCGATGATGGGGCGGAGCAAGGGTGAGCAGGGTCAGCTGTTCTATGCGTTCGACCTCGAGGCCGTAGTGCCGGACGACCATCAGGTTCGGCGGATCGCGGCAGTTCTCGATCTCTCGTGGGTGCGCGTCGAGCTTGCGCCGCATTACTCCAACACTGGTCGGCCCTCGGTCGATCCAGAGCTGATGATCCGGATGCTCATCCTTGGCTACGTGTTCGCGATCCGCTCGGAGCGCGCACTATGCCGTGAGGTTCAGCTCAATCTCGCCTATCGCTGGTTCTGCGGCCTTGGCATAGAAGACAGGATCCCGGATCACTCGGCATTCACGCGCGCCCGCAACGAGCGTTTTCGCGATCATGATGTCTTTCGTCACGTCTTCGAACATGTTGTCGTTTCGTGCATCAAAGCTGGCCTTGTCGGCGGCAATGGTTTCGCCGTCGATGCCAGCTTGATCGCGGCAGACGCCAATAAGTGCCGCTCGACGCCGGGCGATAAATGGAGTCACGACATCGACCCGATGAGGGCTAGGCGCGCCGTTCAGGACTACCTCGCCAATCTCGACGATCCAGCATGGGGTCGTGCGACCGACGTCGTGCCGAAGTTTGTCGCGCCGTCCGACCCAGCCGCGCAGTGGACTGGCGCACTGCGCAACGCCGCGTTCTTCGCCTACGCCGACAATTACCTCATCGACATCAAGTTCGGTATTATCATGGATGTCGAAGCGTCGCGGGCGATCCGCCAATCCGAGGTTGGCGCATCCCAGACGATGATCGAAAGGACTGAGAAGACATTCGGCATCAAACCCGCTTGGCTCGTCGCGGATACGGCCTACGGCGCGGCCCAAAATCTCCACTTCCTGGTCGATGTGAAGGGGATCGCGCCCCACATCCCGGTGATCGACAAGTCACAGCGCGACGACGGCACGTTCAGCCGCGACGATTTCATCTATGACAAGGCGCGCGATCAATATATCTGCCCCAGCGGCAAGATCCTGCCGCGATCAAGTGGAGCACGCGGACCACGCGGAGATGACGCTATCTCGTATTTCTCGCGCGTCGCCGATTGCCGCGTCTGCCCGCTGAAGTCCAAATGCTGTCCACACTCGCCGAGCCGGAAGATCACACGCCACGTGCACGAGGCAGCGCGCGATGTCGCCCGCGCGATCGCCAAGACGCCTGCCTACGATCAGACCCGACGAGATCGCAAGAAGGTTGAGATGCTGTTTGCGCACCTCAAGCGGATCCTGCGGCTCGGCCGCCTAAGACTGCGTGGACCGGCCGGCGCGCGGTTCGAATTTACGCTTGCAGCAATCGCTCAGAACCTTCGTCGCTTTGCCAAGCTGGCGCTCCATCCACCCAACACGGCCGCACCATGCGTTGCGTAAGTGGCGTCCGTCGCGTCGGTTGCGTCAGGTATCAGTGCCCGGGCGTCTCCGCAGCCCACGCCGGGCAGGCGGCGGAGAGATCGCGAGCCTAAATTTTCAGATCTCAGCCTCGGCTGAGAGCGTCGATCCTACCGACTTCTGCAACGAAATCGGCCCGACGCAGACATCCCGCAACGTCAGCTCTTAGGTCGGCTGTTCGGGGTAAAGCGGACTCGTTATGCTCGCGCGTGTTATTTCCGGGTGTGACCCACTCCTGACTCGGCCGCCACCTGTTACGCATTCAGCCGGTCGGGAGGTATTTGGGAGGTTGGGTGTCGCAGGCAGCACCGCGACGTGAGAGAAG
>DASRAF010000350.1:0-4791 GCA_035638295.1 Pseudolabrys sp. | reverse complement strand
GCTTTCGACTGTCGACCATGCGCATCCGCAGTTGCTCGACGGACCAACGCGCGCCGGTGCCTTTGAGGTCCGGAGCCAGATTGCCCTGGAACCGCTCCTCCGGGAACGGACCGGAATGGCATAACAGGCACAGTCCGACTGAACGATTGAGCACGACCGAACGTCCGCGCGCGGCATCGCCGGGCAGCCCGGTGAGAGAACTGGGAATGACGTTGCCGACAATCATGAACTGGGCCAATTCGTCGGCCGAGCAACCGTGACCAGTTGCCAGAGCAATCAAGATTGCAGCAATGGCTGCTCTCATCCGAACACCTCACCGGTGAGAGATTTGAACCAATTCTCGGCCTCATCCGCTTCCCTGGCACGCACATCCTGCGGTGCATCGACTGGGCTCGTTATAGCGGTGTTATCGACTTCATTATAAATGCCGTCGACCGGACGATAGCTGCCGCGTTGAGAAATCGCGTAGTCCGGCGCGATCAGGCTGTAGCACAAGCTCGTCAAAGTCGGTGCCGCGGGTGTGCCACCAGCGAGCAGAGTAGCGATCGCACCGGCGCAGATTCCGGCCTGCGAATTGGCGGCAGAGGCGGATCGCGGCATCGCGCCGCCAATTGCGGCGTCGCCGATGACATGAATGTTCGGCTGCAGCCGCGACTCGAAAGTCACGGGATCGATCGGGCACCAACCAGTGCGGTCGGCGACGCCAGCGATTTCGGCGATACGACCGGCCTTTTGTTGCGGAATGATGTTGGCAACCGCCGGAGTAAATTTGTCGAAGTCGGTTACGACAGTTTTGCTCGCGACGTCGACCGCTGTGACCAGTCCGCCATCAGACAGTGCGACGTACTCAAGCACGCCGAGATAAAGCGCCTTCCATGCGCCCTGGAACTGGCGCTGCATCGTGAAGGAATCCTTGGCGTCAAGTACGATCACCTTCGACCGTGGTTTTCTGGTCTTGAGCATGTGCGCGACCAGACTTGCGCGCTCATATGGAGCGGGTGGGCAGCGCGACGGCGTCACCGGCACGGAGATCACCACCACCCCGCCATCCTCCATTGCGCCGATTTGCCTTGTCAGCAGGGCAATCTGCTCACCGTCCTTCCACGCGTGCGGCATGACGGCAGCAGCGGCAGGCGAATAACCCGGCAGCGCATCCCAGCGAAAATCGATGCCCGGTGCGAGCACGAGGCGTTCGTAGGTGATCTTGCGACCGTCGGCGAGAGTAACGGTCTTCGCCGCAGGATCGATGGCCGTGGCCGCGGCGAATTCCATGCTGACACCGGCTGCAGCGACCTGATTGTATCCAAAATCCTGCAATTTGAGATCGCGCAGGCCGGCGATTGCCGCATTGCTCATTGGGCACGCAGCAAACGTGCGATTGGTCTCGACGAGAGTAACGCTCAAGCTTGGATTTGCGCGCTTGAGCGCTCGAGCACAAGCTGCGCCGCCAAATCCACCGCCCACGACGACAACGCGCGCATTGCCGTCCTGTGCGACGGCGGGCATTGGAAAAATTGCGGCCGAAGCCGCCATTGCAGTTCTGACGAAGTCGCGTCGAGTTACGCGATTCTTTTTCATAGGCGCATGTCTTGGTGACGCGCTTCGAATTTCGAGGGGGCGGCCCAAAACGGCCGCCCCGATCTATCAGACCAAGCTAAGCCCATGGTTCTTGAGCGGGAACGAGCGATAGCGCTTGCCCGTCGCCGCAAAGATCGCGTTGAGCACGGCGGGTGGCGCTACGCCGATCGTCGGCTCGCCGACGCCACCCCAGAACCCCCCCGTCGGCATGACAATGCACTCGACCTTGGGCATCTGCGCAATCCGCATGCTGTCGTAGGTGTCGAAGTTGGTCTGTTCGATGGCTCCGTCCTTGACCGTGCATTCGCCGAGAAACAAAGCGGACAATCCGTAGACGAACGAGCCGCTAATCTGCCGCTCGATCTGTCCAGGATTCACGGCGTAGCCAGGATCAGTCGCCGCAACGATGCGATGGACTTTCACCTTGTTGTCGTTGACAGAGACTTCCGCAGCAGCCGCAACATAGCTGCCGTAGCCCATGAACTGCGCAATGCCGCGGAATTGGCCGGCGGGCGCAGGTTTGCCCCAGCCGATACGCTCGGCGACGGCATTGAGCACACCGAGATGTTTCGGATGGTTTGCCATCAGTCGTCGACGGAATTCCAGCGGATCGACTCCCGTTTCCTTGGCCAGTTCGTCCATGAAGGATTCGAGATAGATGGCGTTGTGGTTGACATTGACGCCACGCCAGAAGCCCGGCGGCACGTGCGGATTGCGCATTGCGTGCTCGATCAGAAGGTTGGGCACCGAATAGCCGATGGCCGCCTCCCCCGACGCGTTCAGTCCCTGGAACGTTGCTGGATCCTTTCCGTTCACCAACGCTTCCGGCCGCAGGGACGAAAGGATCGACTGTCCGGAAATCCTGACGTGCAACGTATTCAGATTGCCTTTGTCGTCGAGGCCCGCGGTCAGCCGGCATTGCGTGATCGGATGATAGGTGCCGTGCTGCATGTCTTCTTCGCGCGACCACAGCAGTTTGACCGGCGTGCCGGGCATCTGCTTGGCAATCAGCACGGCTTGCGTGACATAATCAGAGCGGCCACGCCGACCGAATCCGCCGCCCAGCATATATTTGTAGACTTCGACCTTGCTGGCCGGCAGACCGGAGGCTTCAAGGGCCGCAGCGAACGCGGCCTGCCCGTGCTGCGTGCCGCACCAGACCTCGCATTTGTCAGGAGTGTAGAGCGCGGTCGCGTTCAAGGGCTCCATGCACGCATGGTTCTGGTAGGGGTAACCGTATTCGGCCACCACTTTCTTGGCAGCACTCGCCAGTCCGGCCTTTGCGTCGCCGTTCTTGTTGCCGACGAAGGCCTGCTCGGAGTCGAGGCCTTCCTTGAGCCACTTGGCAATCGATTCACTCGATACCTTGGCATTCTCGCCGCCATTCCAGACGATGGGCAGCGCATCGAGCGCGGACTTGGCGTGCCACCACGTATCGGCGATGACGGCGACGGCATTGTCGCCGACCGGCACGACCTTCTTCACGCCTTTCATCGACTCGATCTTGGCCGCGTCGAAGCTCTTTAGCTTTCCGCCGAACACTGGACAGGCCTTGATCGTGGCGTTGAGCATGCCCGGCAACTTGATGTCGGCGCCGTACATCATCTTGCCGACGGTCTTGTCGGCGGTGTCGAGGCGCTTGACGCTCTTGCCAATGAGCTTCCAGTCCTTCGGGTCCTTGAGCGGCACGTCTTTGGGCGCCTCGATCTGCGCCGCCGCGGCTGCGACTTTTCCGTAAGTCGTCGAACGGTTCGACGCCTTGTGCGTGATCACGCTGTTCGCCGCCGTGCACTCGGACGCCGGCACCTTCCATTCGTTGGCCGCGGCCTGAATGAGCATCATGCGCGCCGCCGCGCCGCCCTTGCGCACGTAATCTTGCGAGGTACGGATGCCGCGGCTGCCGCCAGTGCCGAAATCACCCCAGGGATTCTTGCGGGCAACACTTTCGCCCGGAGTTGGATATTCGGTCGTCACTTTCGACCAGTCGCATTCGAGCTCCTCGGCGACCATTTGTGCGAGCCCGGTGAGCGTGCCCTGGCCCATCTCCGAGCGTGCGATGCGGATAACGACGGTGTCGTCGGGTTTGACGACAACCCAGGCGTTGACTTCTGGCGCGCCTTCCGCGCTCGTCGGAGTTGCGAATGGCACGTGGAAACCGAGTGACAGGCCGACGGTTGCCGACCCTGCAAGAAATGAACGGCGATCGAGATTGGGCATGTAATTCATGGTGCCCTCCCTTACGCGCTGACCGCGGCATGAATCGCCGCGCGTACTTGCTGGAATGTTCCGCACCTACAGATATTGGTGATTGCGTTGTCGATGTCGGCGTCGGCTGGCTTCGGGTTTTCCTTCAACAGAGCCGAGACGGCCATGATCATGCCGCTCTGACAGTAGCCGCATTGCGGGACGTCGAGGTCGATCCAGGCTTGCTGGACCTTGGTGAGAACGCCGTTCTCGGCGAGGCCTTCTATGGTGGTGACCTTCTTGCCGACGGCGTCGCCGGCCGTGACGCCGCACGAACGTACCGCCGCGCCGTCAATGTGCACGGTGCAGGCGCCACATTGCGCGATTCCGCATCCGTATTTTGTCCCGGTCATGCCGATGGAATCGCGGATAACCCACAACAGTGGCGTATCGGATTCCACATCGACATCATGTGACTTTCCGTTGATCGTGAGACGAAGCATTCTGTATCCTCCCGGATCAGATTTTTTTGCACGGGTTGTCCGCCGACAATTCGAAGAGCGGAAGCTTAATTCTCTGGCCCACAATGAACAATCGGATTGCGCCGGAAACTCAGCTCATCACCAAAAGGTTATCACTGCGCAGCAAGATTTTGCCCCAACCGCAATTCCGAACATCATCCGCACGGCCGAGACCTGTCCGCTACGGGTTGAAAGCCTGGCATCCTACGATTTCCGGTCGATTGCCGCATATTCCGTGGTCGCATGTCGTAAGCCGGCGTAGTTATAATGTGATCGCAGCAAGTGAGTGCGCTCCATGCGGATCGATGCCATCAAGATCGGGAACAGTCCGCCGGACGATGTCAACGTCATCGTCGAGGTTCCGATCGGTGGCGAGCCGATCAAATACGAACTGGACAAGGCGGCCGGTACCCTGGTCGTGGATCGCTTTCTCCACACGCCGATGCGCTATCCGGGAAACTACGGATTCGTCCCGCACACGCTTTCCAAAGACGGTGATCCGATCGAT
>DASRAF010000349.1:0-10281 GCA_035638295.1 Pseudolabrys sp. | reverse complement strand
GCTGCATACGCACACTCGCGCCGGAATGGCGGTCGCCGCGATGAAATGCGGGCTGCTGCCGCTGTCACAAACCTCGATCCGGTTTGTCGGTCATATCGGCTATCACGACTATGAAGGGCCGGCAGTCGAACTTGACGAGCGCGAGAGACTCGTGCGCGACCTCGGTCCTCACGATGCAATGATCATGCGTAACCATGGCTTGCTTACTTGCGGCGCGACCGTTCAGCAGGCGTTCAACACGATGTACCAACTCGAACTGTCTTGCCGTTCGCAGGTGGACGCGATGGCAGCGCGAACGGAACTGACGATGCCGGGTGAAAACGTGTTGGCGCACACCGCGCACATGTATCAGCCGGGCACGCGCAGAGCGTATGGCGTGCTTGAATGGCCGGCTATGTTGCGCAGGCTCGACGCCGAGCAGAAGAACTCGGCTTATCCACCCTACTGGCACTGAAAAAAATCTGCACTCCGGGAGGACTCATGCTGACACTGTTGTCTCGAGTTTTGATGGCTGCGTCGCTGCTGCTCGCCCTGGCGCCAAATGCGTCGGCCGACGACTATCCGAACCGTCCCGTGCGGTTGATCATTCCGTTCCCGCCGGGTGGCAGTAACGATGTGGTCGGGCGCCTGGTCGCGCAACAGCTCAGCGTAAAACTCGGACAACAGGTCTATGTCGACAACCGCGGCGGGGCCGGTGGCACGATCGGCACCGAGGCTTGCGCGAACGCCGCGCCCGATGGCTACACGATCTGCATCATATCGATCGCGCACGCGGTCAATCCGGCGCTCTACACGCTCAAATATGATCCGATCAAATCGTTCACCCCGATCTCGATATTCGCGACCGGCCCGAACGTCCTGGTGGTCAATCCGACGTCACCTATCAGATCTGTCAAAGAACTCGTGGCACTGGCCAAAGAGAAACCGGGCTCGCTCAACTACGCATCGGCGGGCGTTGGCAGTTTCCAGCATCTGGGCGCCGAATTGTTCAAGCTGCAGGCGGGTGTCGATATCGTCCACGTCCCTTACAAGGGCGGCGGACCGGCGATGCAGGACGTGATCGCTGGCCACGTGAAGATCATGTTCTCTTCGCTGGTGCAAACCACCCCGTTCATCAAATCCGGACAGCTTATCGCGCTGGGAACCGGCGGCGCCAAGCGCAGCCCCGTTCTCCCGGATGTGCCGACGATCGCGGAAGCGGGCGTGCCGGGCTATGTCGCGGATAACTGGTGGGGCCTGGCCGCACCAGCAGGACTGCCCCAGCCCCTTGCAGACAAGCTTTATGCGGCATCGCAGGAAGCTTTGAAATCGCCCGACCTGCAAGCCGCTTTCGACCGCGAGGGCGCGGCGACGGTTGAAATGACCCCGGAACAGTTTGCCGAATACATCAAAACCGAGATCGCCAAATGGGGCCGCGTGGTCAAAGAGGGGAACATCCACGCCCAGTGAAAATGTGCGGTCGTCGCTTAAGCCGTTTTAAAACATAAGTTTTTCGGCCCGGATACGATCAACGGCTTTACGGGCCAGCACGAGGAATTGACTGTCGGTCTTGCGCGCCTGTGAACCCGTCGAAATGATCGAACGGCTGCATCCTCGTTGCCTGCAATGTCGCCGACCTGCGGTGGCCGACCTTCAAGGCGCTCCTCAAGGCCCGGTTCTCTTACGATCTGTCGGCGATCGACATCTCGCAGACGAAGTCCGACTACCTCAAACTTCGGTCCCAACCGCGTCGGATGCTTCGCTTCTGGCTTGTCCGCGGCGCGACCAACACAGACGCCTGACACTCTGCCTTTGCTATCTGAATGTTATAATGTTACATTTTAGAGCAAATCACCGGAAACCGGGTCTTCCATGAAAGCTGCGCTTGCGGGCCTCGCCTTTGCATTCAGTATCGGCCACGGCATTTCCGCGCTGGCCGCTGAAGATCAGATCGCCGTTGTCGCGGCCGAGAATTTCTATGGCGACATCGCGCGCCAGATCGGCGGCGACCGTGTGGCCGTCGTCAGCATCATGAGCAGTCCGGACCAGGATCCGCACCTGTTTGAAACGACGCCTGGCACGGTCCGCCAGATTGCCAAGGCGCAGATCATTATCGCCAATGGCGCCAACTACGATCCCTGGATGGAAAAACTCTTGGCAGCGACGCCACGTGCGGGGCGCGTTGTGATCACGGCCGCTGACCTAACCGGACGCAAGGCCGGAGACAATCCGCACCTTTGGTACGATCCCAAGACGATGCCGGCGGTTGCAACCGCCATCGCCGAGGCGCTCTCCAAGGCTGATGCCGACCACGCGTCCGACTACGCCGCGCGGCTGAAGACCACGCTTGCAACGCTCGAACGCATTGCGGCGCGCGTTGCGCAACTGAAGGCAAAGCACGCGGGTTCGGCCGTCACTGCAACCGAGCCGGTTTTCGGGCCGATGGCTGAGGCGCTCGGCCTGACCATGCGTAACCAACGCTTTCAGCTCGCGATGATGAACGACACCGAACCGAGCGCGCGGGATCTTGCGGCGTTCGAGCGCGATCTGCGGGAACGCGCGGTCAAGGTTCTGATCTACAACAGCCAGGTATCGGAGAAACTGACCGAGCGGCTACGTGACATCGCCATCATGTCCAAGGTGCCAGTGGTCGGGGTCGCGGAAACGATGCCGGCCAATACAATATTCCAGGACTGGGTGCTCGGTGAACTGGACGCGATCGACAAGGCGTTGAGCGGACCAAACTCGTGAGCGTCATCACCTTCGACCACGCCACGCTGCACATCGGCGGGCGCTCCGTACTCTCCGACGTCAGCTTCACGATCGAGGCGGGCGAATTCATCGGCCTTCTCGGCCCGAACGGTGCCGGCAAGACGACGCTGATGCGCGCTATCCTCGGTTTGCTCCCCCCAAGCGGCGGCCGCGTGGAGATTTTCGGACGCACACCCGAGCGTGGAAATCCGGCGATCGGCTATTTCCCCCAGCTGCGCACCGTATTGCCCGATCTCCGCGTGCGCGGGCGCGACTTCATCGCAAGCTCACTGAACGGTGAACGCTGGGGCCTGCCTTCACTCAGTCGCAAGGAGCGCCTTGCCGTCGAAGCGACGCTCGAATCTGTCGGCGCGCGCAAACTTGCCGCACGGCCGCTCTCTGAAATGTCCGGTGGGGAGCGGCAAAGGCTCTTGCTGGCGCAGGCGCTCATGGGCAATCCGATGCTCCTGCTGCTCGATGAGCCACTGATCAGTCTCGACGCACGCAATCAGGAAATCGCGATCGATGTGGTGCGCACGGTATGCCGCCGGCGCAAGATCACGGTCTTGTTCAGCGCGCATGAGCTTAACCAGCTGCTGGGAACGCTTGACCGCGTACTCTACCTCGGCAACCGGCAGGCGGTGCTCGGGACGGTCGACGAAGTTGTGAAGGCGCCGGTTCTTTCGCAGCTCTACGGCGCCGACATACAGGTCGTGCGCGCCGACGGCCATATCTTCGTGATGTCGCGCGGGCGCGACGTGGAACGCGTTGATCACATGCACGACCATGATCATGGTCACGGTTATGATCATGGCCACAGCCATCACCATCATTGACATGTTTGCCTACGAATTCATGACCAACGCTTTCGCCGCCGCCGGCATTGTGGCGGTCGTGTCGGGTCTTGTCGGCTATTTCCTGGTGATGCGCGGGCAGACTTTTGCCGGCCATGCGCTGTCCCATATCGGTTTTGCAGGCGCAACCGGCGCTGGCCTGATCGGAATCGCACCGCTGTGGGGTCTGCTGGCGTTCACTTTGGCTGCCGGCATCGCGATGGGAGCATTGGGAGAGCGCATCAGCAACCGCGACGTTGCGATCGGCGTGATCCTGGCGCTCGCGCTCGGTTTCGGCCTCTTGTTCCTTCACTACTACACGTCGTTTGCAACGCAGGCCACCGCGCTTCTCTTCGGCAACGTTCTGGCTGTCGATCATTCCATGATCGTCACGCTGGCGGTGCTGGGCGCGATCACGCTTGCGGCACTCGCCGCAATCATGCGGCCGCTAATATTTTGCAGCCTGCAGCCAGAACTGGCGGAAGCCAAAGGCGTGCCGCTGCGTTTCATCTCGACGGCTTTTCTCGCCATCGTGGCGCTGGCGGTTTCGGAATGCGCGCAGATTGTCGGAGTGCTGCTGGTGTTCACCTTGATGGTCGGCCCACCAGCCGCCGCGCAGCGCGTAACCACCGGGCTGTGGAGCGGGCTTGTCGCGGCGACAGTGTTTGCCTTGGCCGAGTCCTGGCTCGGCCTGACGATGGCCTTTTACACCGACTGGCCGGTAAGTTTCTGCATTGCCGTGCTGAGCGCCCTCGTCTACTTCGCCTGCCTCGCGCTACCGATGCGAATGGGGCCGGCGCATCCCGTGCCGGCCCCATAAAGCGCCGCAAGCGCGCGTGCGTTACATCTTCACGCCATGTTCGGTCATGTATTTGATCGCGCCCGGATGCCACGGGATCGGCGAATAATCCTTTACCTGGTTCTCCAGCGAGAAGTTCTTCGCTTCGCTGTGCACCGCGACGAGATCCGCCTTCTTGTCGAAGATGGTCTTGACGATGTTGTAGGCATCCTGGTCGGACATTTTCGCGTGCGAAACGAGGATGTTCCACACAACAGTGTTCTTGTTGTCTGTCGTCTGTCCGGGATAGGTGCCGGCCTTGATGGTGCTGCCGGCATACAGGTTGCCGTATTTCGCATTCATCTTGGCCGCGAGGTCGGCGTGATCGATCAGCTTGATCTTGACGCCTGGCGTGGCGCCGAGGTCCGTCACGGCCGAGGTTGGCAGACCGCCAACCCAGAAGAAAGCATCGATCTTGCGATCCTTGATTGCGTTGACGGACTCAGCAACGCCGAGGCGCTCGCGCTTCATGTCCTTGTCTTTGTCAAGGCCGGCAGCTTCGATCACGCGAAACGCCATGACTTCGGTGGCGCTGCCGCCGGACCCCGTCGACACGCGTTTGCCTTTAAGGTCGGCGATCTTCTCGATGCCCGTCCCTTCGATGGTGACCACATGCATCTGGTTCGGATAGAGCACCATCAGCGTGCGGACCGGCACTTCGGTGCCCTTGAATTTGTCCTGGCCTTTGTAGGCGTCGAGCGCGGCATCGACCATCGAGAAGGCGATCTCGCTGTTGCCGGAATTGATCAGCTTGAGATTGTCGACCGAGCCGCCGGTCACCTCTGCGGTGGCCTGGATACCGGGCAACGCCTTCGACAGGACGTTGGCAAGACCGCCGCCGAGCGGATAGTAAACGCCGCCGGTGCCGCCCGTCGCGATTGAGATTGCCCGTTGCTGGGCGACGACCGTGCCAGCGACAAGTGTGCTCGCCAGTGCAAGCGCGGTCAGGCCTGCCCTCCAATTCGACATCATTTCCTCCTGATGGCTTTGTTTTTGTCCACCTTATGCAGCAAGTCTGGCCGGAACGAATTTCTGTTTCAATAGGAGTGCGGCGGCCAGGGCAAGACCAAAAGGCGCAGGGTGAGGCACGTCGAGACCCGTGATCGTTTCGGCCAGGGCTTCGAGCAGGCTCGGGAACACGAGCAGCAGGCCGGCGAGCAGCCACAATCCCCGCTCCACCTGGGTATTTTTGCGCACGGCCCAGTTCTGTGCTGCAGCAGCGAGCGCGCCCAGACCAATGGCAGTCTTTAGCGTAATCCAGACGATGTCATAGACCGAGCCGTCTTTCGGGACCTTCATCAGCAGGCCGACGCCCTCCGGGTCGAGCACGAATACGAACGGCACAAGAAACGCCGGCAGCGTGTATTTCCACGCCTGCATCGTCGTGACGTAAGGATCACCGCCGGTAATGGCGGCGGCCGCGAAGGGGGAAAGCGCGGTCGGCGGCGACACTTCCGACAGCACGGCGTAATAGAAGATGAACATATGCGCGGCGAAATCCGGCACGCCGAGCTTGGTCAAGGCAGGCGCCGCGATCACCGCGCATATGATGTAGGACGCGGTCACTGGCACGGCGAGACCTATGATCCAGACCACCAAAGACGTGTAGATCGCTGTCATCAGCAGGCTGCCGCCAGCGAAATCGATGACGATGGCGGAGAACTTCAGACCTAGACCCGTCAGCGTCACGATACCGACGATGATGCCGGCCGCCGCGCAGGTCGTCGCCGCGCTGAGCACGCCGATCGAGCCGTCGGCCATGGCAGCCGTGAGCTTCTTGGATGACGGCACCAATTGCTGACCGGCCTGCGTCAGGCCGAGGACCGCAAGAACGGCGATCAGCAAGAGGATCAGCATCGGAAAATACGCTTCGAACGCCGCGGCGAAGGCAGAGGCCCCGATCGGCGGAATCATGATCAGCGCTGCGGCGACAAAGCCCACCACCAGGATAGGAACGAGGATTTTACGCGGGCCGAGAGTGGTGTCCGGCGCGAGCGCGCTCATGATGAAAGCAAGAATTGTCGAGTAAAATACGGAGAGCATCGGCGAATAGCCGATCACCATGAAGACGACGACGGCGACCAGTGAGACAAAATGGAATCCATATCGCTTCGTCATCTCCCATACGGTCATCTCGGGCTTGAACACTACCTCGTGCGCACCAAAGCGCAGCGAGTCGAGCTCGACCATGAACAGTAGCGAGAGGTAGTAGAGACACGTCGGAATTGTCGCCATCCAGATGACGTCGAGGTAGTTGATCTTCAAGAACTCGGCGATCAGGAAGGCGGCGGCGCCCAGCACTGGCGGCGATATGATGGCGCCGAGCCCGCCGGCTGCGAGCAACCCGCCGGCGGCGTTTTTCTCGAACCCGGCCTTGGCCAGCATCGGATAGGCCACCGTGCCGATCATGACCGTCGTGGCGACGCCCGAGCCGGACGGACCACCGAGCAGGAATGACGACGCCACCACCGCGCGCCCCGCGCTCGACGGTTTTCCACCCATCACGGCAAGAGAGAAATCGATGAAGAATTTTCCGGCGCCCGAATGCTGCAGGATGGCGCCGTAAATTGTGAACATGATGATCAACGTCGCCGACACGTCGATCGGCACGCCGAAGATGCCTTCAAGCGTGATGAACAGATGGCCGACGAGGCGCGAGATGTCGTAGCCGCGATGTGTCCAGGGCGGCGGGAGGTACGGTCCGAAATAGGCATAGAGAATGAAACACACCGCGACCAAGGGCATGATCCACCCGGTCGTACGCCGGGCAGCCTCAAGCACCAGCACGATAAAGATGGCTCCGAGAATGACGTCCCATTTTTCCGGTACAGCGGCGCGATCGGTGAAATCGTCGCCCTGCATCAACGCGTAGATGATGGTCGCGACCCCGATCAACGGCGGGAGCACGTCGAACCATTGGATGCGGTTGCGAAAACGATCGGAGAAGGGAAACAGCAGGAAACTGAGGACCAGCACGAAGGCAACGTGCGTATAGCGAAGTGGAATCGTGGGTACGATGTCGTAGGCTGCGTAGAGATGGAACAGCGTCATGGCGACCGCGATCGCCGTGACGGCCACACCAACCCAGCCTGACAGCCGGTTGGCGGCACCCTCTTCCTGCTGAACGTATTCCTCGGCCTTGCGCAGTTGCTCTTCGGTAATAACTTGCGCTTCGGCGCCCGCGTTGAGCTGTTCCGCCATCGTCCCCTCACCTGGTGGCGGTGTCCCCCCGCCTTCGCAGGCGAAGCTAGCATGGCCGAAAGCGGCCGAATACTCAGCGAAAGTGCTTGGACTCGTACTTCGTCCTGTTGACCGTGTTTTGCCCTGCCCCCGAGAACCGCCCGGCTGATGACTCCTACCAGTAGGATCTGTCCGCCGCAGGGCGGCTTTGCTTTGCCCTGGGTGTATGGATCGATGGGCTATCTGATTGTGTTTATCGGCGGCGGTATTGGAGCTTCGCTTCGGTGCGGTTTCAACATTGCCTTTGCGCGTTTGCTGGGCACCGCTTTTCCGTATGCAATGTTATCGAAAATGTGCCCGGCTCGATCGTGATGGGAATTCTGGTAGCGATTTTCGCATTTCGCACCGGCATCCCGCATCACTGGCAGCTCTTCCTGACCACCGGAATCCTCGGCGGCTACACGACATTCTCGACGTTCTCGCTCGTTGTCGCGTTGCTGTATGAGCGTGGCCAGATAGGCCTCGCGGCACTCTACGTCCTGCTGTCGGTCGTGCTGTCGATCGGCGGGCTGTTCGCGAGGCTCGCGCGGGTCCGCAATCTGGCCTGAGCTAGTCCATCACGCGCAAGCCGAGTTTGTCGAGAAGCGCCATGTCACGGTCGCGTCCTGGATTTGGCGTCGTCAACAGCTTCGGCCCATAAAAGATCGAGTTGGCACCGGCAAGGAAGCAGAGTGCCTGCGTTTCTTCGCTCATGTCTTCCCGGCCCGCGGACAGTCGAACCATCGAGGCGGGCATCGTTATGCGAGCGACAGCAATCGTGCGCACGAAATCGAGCGGGTCGATCGTCGCCGTCTCCGCAAGCGGCGTGCCTTCAACGCGCACCAGCATGTTGATCGGTACGCTTTCCGGATGGACTGGCAGACTGGCGAGCGTCGCGATCATGCCGACGCGATCATCAAGCTTCTCGCCCATGCCGACAATTCCGCCGCAGCAGACGTTGATCCCCGCAGCGCGGACGTACTCGAGGGTGTCGAGCCGATCCTGGTAGGTGCGTGTCGTAATGATCTCGCCGTAGAATTCGGGCGACGTATCAAGGTTGTGGTTGTAGTAGTCGAGACCGCAGGTCTTGAGCCGCTTCGCCTGCTCGCCCGTCAACATACCGAGCGTGACACATGTTTCCATGCCGAGGGCCTTCACGCCTTCGACCATGTCGCAGACCTTCTCAAGATCGCGGTCCTTGGGCGAACGCCAGGCCGCGCCCATGCAAAACCGTGAAGCACCGCCGGCCTTGGCGGCACGGGCCTCTGCAAGCACTGCCTCCAGGTCCATCAGCTTTTCAGCCTTCACACCGGTTTCGAACTTCGCCGACTGCGGACAATAAGCGCAGTCCTCCGGGCAACCGCCGGTCTTGATCGAAAGCAACGTGGAAATCTGGACTTCGGAAGGATCGAAATTGTCGCGGTGCACCTTCGCGGCACGAAATATCAGTTCGGTAAATGGCAGGGCAAAGAGCGCGCGCACCTCTTCCCGCGTCCAGTCGTTGCGCGGCACACCTGATGCTACCACCGGAGGTATCTGATGCGACAGCGACATAATCTCGGACCTCCAGCGGCACTTGCGCTGGCCTTATATACCAAGGCCCGGCAACCTTTTGTGCAAGATCTCACCGTAATTGAGCCGCTCTTATCACCATGATAGCCTTAGATGGATGCCGGGATACATCGCCATGAAAAAACTCGCCGTCACTGCTTTTATGCTGGGGACACTGACAGCGCCTGCGTTCGCCCAAAGTAAGGATATGGAACCGTTGGAGCTTATGGACAGGGATAAAAAGCAGCAGGCCGAGGCACTCGACAAGCAATACAAGAAGATGATGGATCGAAACCGCAAGGAAAGTGACGCACAGCAGCGGTCCGATCCATGGTCAAATATGCGGGCCCCAAACGAAGGCAAAGGAAAGTGACGGTGTAAGCCCCGTTGCGCTGTCGGCGTTCCGACCGACCTTCAGCGAAAGCCTAAGAAGCAAAATCCGTTTCACGCCGCGCCAAATTTGCCCTCAGTGGCGGATGTTGCGCCGGACTGTGTGTGGATCGTTTTTCCTGTTCGCGCCCCAGCGCCAGCGAAAGCACCGCCCATCCTGCGACGACCGGCAGAGAGCAGAGCGCAATTGCCCCGAGCTTAAGGCCCATTCCTTGCAGCGTATCGAAGATCCAGCCGGACAATGCGTCAGACCCGCGATACACGACGACATCAACCAGGTTCTTTGCCTTGTACTTCTCCTCGCGGGTGACCACCGTGAAGAACAGTTGGCGCGCAGGATTTGCGATTGCAAAGTTCATCCAGCGTTGCACGACCTGAACTGTCACGACGACGATGAGCGTCGGCATCGCGGCTAAAGCCGCGAAGCCCACGATATAGACCGCCGGCAGCGCCGCCGCCGCTACGCCAGTGCCGACGCGCTTGAGAACCTGCCCGGTAATCAGTAATTGCGTGATCAATGTGAGCAGACTCACCGCGAGATCGATGCTGGCAAAAATGCGAGTCTGAAGGCCCGCACTCTTGACTGCCTCCGAGACGATATGCGCCTGCTCGAAGTAGATGATCGTTGCGGCATAGGACAGGAGCGCGACCCAAACTGCGATACCTAGAATGTAAGGTGAGCGTATCAACTCGGGTATGGCTGCGAACGCACTGCCGCCG
>DASRAF010000348.1:0-6001 GCA_035638295.1 Pseudolabrys sp. | reverse complement strand
CGTTGAAAACCGCGAGATCGAAAAGATCATCAGGAAACAGGAAGAGATCGGCCTCAAGCTCGCGACCGACGGAGAGTTTCGCCGCGCGTACTGGCACTTCGATTTCTTCAGCATGCTCGATGGCGTCGAGCTCTACGAGCTCGATCACGGCATCCAGTTTCAGGGCGTTCAGTCGAAGCCGCAAAGCATCCGCATCATCGGCAAGATCGGCTTTTCCAATCATCCGATGGTGGAGCACTTCAAGTTCCTGAAGGCCCACACCAGGGTCACGCCCAAGATGACCATCCCATCGCCGAGCGTGATGCATTTCCGGCTCGAACCCGGCGCGGTTGCCAAATCGGCCTATCCAGATCGCGACGCTATCTTTGACGATCTGGCCGTGGCTTATCAGAGGGCCGTGCGCGCGTTCTACGACGCCGGGTGCCGCTATCTGCAATGGGACGACACCGCCTGGGCCTATCTCTGCTCGCAGGAGCAATTGACCAAAGCCAAGGAGCGCGGCCTGGATGTCGATCACCTGCAGGAAACCTACACTCGCTGCATCAACAAGGGGCTCGAAGCCAAACTGGCGGACATGACGATCACGACCCATGTCTGTCGCGGCAACTTCCGGTCCACTTTCATTTCATCGGGTGGCTACGAGCCTGTTGCTGAGAACCTGCTCGGGAAATGCAATTACGATGGATATTTTCTCGAATACGATTCCGATCGCGCTGGCGGTTTCGAGCCACTTCGTTTCCTGCCGAAAGGCAAAAAGTTGGTCGTACTCGGTCTCGTCACATCGAAGACCGGGCGCCTCGAGCCGCGCGCTGAAGTGAAAAAGCGGATCGAAGAGGCCACCAAATATGTTGCACTCGATCAGCTCTGTCTGTCTCCGCAATGCGGTTTCGCTTCGACAGAGGAGGGCAATGTGCTTGCCGAGGACGAGCAGTGGGCCAAACTCCGCATGATCGTGGAGCTGGCCGACGAAGTGTGGGGGAAGCAATAAGCACATGACACAACGCAAGACTCCGCCTTTTCGCGCCGACCACGTCGGCAGCCTGCTGCGAACCGCCCCACTCAAGGAGGCGCGCGCCAAGCGGGCGCGGAACGAAATCGATGCCGCTGCACTGATGGCGGTTGAAGACCGCGAGATCGAAAAGGTCGTCAGGAAGCAGGAAGAAATCGGACTGAAACTTGCAACCGATGGTGAATTCCGCCGCTCCTGGTGGCATTTTGATTTCTTCCGCGGTCTCAAGGGTGTCGAGCCGATCACCACCGCCACAGGAATTCAATTTCACGGTGTCGAGACGAAGCACGAGGGAATCAAGATTTCCGGGAAGGTCGAATTCGCCGGCCACGCGCAGGTCGAACACTTCAAGTTTCTGAAGGCGCATTGCCAGGTCGTCCCGAAGATGTGCATCCCCGCTCCCAGCACCTTTCACTTCCGGCAAGGGCGCGCGCTGGTGGGCAAGGAAGTCTACCCGGACATCGATCAGTTTTTCGCGGATGTCGGAGCTGCGTGGCGCAAGGCGATCCGCGCTTTTTATGACGCAGGCTGCCGCTACCTGCAGCTTGATGACACCGCCTGGGCCATGATGTGCGACCCGAAGGAGCGCCAGCAATCGAAAGCGCGCGGCGATCATCCGGACAAGCTGCCGGCGATCTATGCCCACGTCACCAACGCGGCGCTCGAAGGAAAGCCCGCCGATATGGCGATCACGATGCATTCCTGTCGCGGCAATTTTCGTTCGACGTGGATTGCGCAAGGCGGCTACGAATTCGTCGCAGAGCACCTGCTCCGAAAGACCAATCTCGACGGGTATTTTCTGGAATACGACGGCGATCGTGCAGGTGGCTTCGAGCCGCTGCGATACTTTCCGAAGGGCCAGAAACAGCTTGTGCTTGGCCTGGTGACCTCAAAAAGCGGACGTCTGGAACCGAAGGACGACATCAAGCGACGGATCGACGAAGCGACGAAATATGTTCCGCTCGATCAACTGTGTCTGTCACCCCAGTGCGGTTTTGCGTCTACCGAAGAAGGAAACATTCTGGCCGAGGAAGACCAGTGGGCGAAACTGCGGATGATCGTCGAACTGGCCGATGAGGTGTGGGGGAAGTGACGTTACTGCCTGTCGTCCGGGCGTGAGCGGAAATTTGTATGCCTCCACGCACAGTACCTCCCTTTCGCGCGGACCACGTCGGCAGTCTTTTGCGCACGCGGCCGCTCAAGGAAGCGCGTGTCAGACGGGAAAAGGGCGGAATCTCCTCCGCCGAACTGAAAGCGATCGAGGATCGCGAAATCGCGGCCGTCATCAAGAAACAGGAAGAGATCGGGCTTCGCGCTGTCACCGACGGCGAATTCCGCCGCGCATTCTGGAATTATGACTTTCTCGGAGCGCTGCGGGGCGTTGAAGCCTATCTAGGCGAGCGCAAGATCAAGTTTCAGGGCGTCAACCCGAAGCCGATGATGCTGCGTGTTACCGGAAAGCTCGGCACGTTCACCAGTCATCCGATGCTCGAGCATTTCAGGTTTGTCCAGGAGCACACGAAAACGACGCCGAAGATGGCCATCCCGTCACCGTCGTCGCTGCATTTTCGCTATGGCAGGGACGCTGTTCCAGAGACGATTTATCCCGATATGACCGAATTCTACCGCGACCTCGGCGAGACCTATCGGCTTGCGGTGCGCGCTTTTGCCGATGCGGGCTGTCGCTACCTGCAGTTCGACGAAGTCAATTTCGCTTATCTATGCGACCCGAAGCTGCGGGGGCAGGTGACCGCTCGCGGGGAGGATCCGCAAAAGCTGCAGACGATTTATGCGGGCATGATCAATGCCGCGATGTCCGATATCCCATCCGACATGACCATCGCCATGCATCTGTGCCGCGGCAACTTCCAGTCGACCTTCGTTGCGTCGGGCGGCTATGAGCCGGTCGCGGAAACGCTGTTCAACACGGTCAATGTGCACGGCTACTTCATGGAATACGACAGCGATCGCGCCGGTGGGTTCGAGCCGCTGCGTTTCGTGCCCAAGGGTAAAACCATCGTGCTAGGGCTTGTCACTTCGAAAACGGGCCGGCTCGAAACTCGCGACGAACTCAGGCGCCGGATCGACGAAGCGGCGAAATTTGTACCCTTGGAGCAGCTCTGCCTGTCGCCGCAGTGCGGTTTCGCATCCACGGAAGAAGGCAATATCCTCTCCGAAGGTGAGCAATGGGCAAAGCTGGCGATGATCGTTGAGCTGTCCGAAGAGATCTGGGGTTAGCAGAGGAAGGACTAATGTTGCAGCGTACCAAACCGCCATTCCGCGCCGATCATGTCGGCAGCCTGCTTCGTCCCGCGGCGTTAAAGAAAGCGCGCGAGCAGCGCGCCAAGGGTGAGATCACGCCGGCGCAGTTGAAGGAAACAGAAGACCGCGAGATCGAACGCGTCATAAGGAAACAAGAAGAAGTGGGCCTTCAGTCGATCACAGACGGCGAATTCCGCCGCTCGTGGTGGCATCTCGATTTTCTCTGGGGTCTCGACGGCATCCAAAAGCATGTAATGGATACAGGCGTGTCGTTCGCGGCGGTAACGACCCGTAACGAGGGTCTCGAGGTCACCGGAAAGGTTGGCTTTTCCGGCCATCCGATGATCGAACATTTCGAATTTGTCGCGGCTCATACAAAATGTACGCCGAAGATCACGATTCCGGCGCCGTCGGCGGCCTACGGCAGGCCCATGCGGACACCAATCGCCGAGAAGTCCTACCCGAAACTCGATCGTTTCTTCGACGATCTCGGCCAGGCTTACAAGAAAGCCGTGCGCGCCTTTGCCGATGCGGGTTGCCGCTATCTTCAGCTTGATGAAGTTTTCATCGCCATGCTGTGCGATCCGAAGTATCGGCAGACGATGAAAGACCGCGGCGATGATCCCGAGTGGCTCGGCGAGCTTTATGGCGATCTCGTCAACACAGCGATGTCGGATATTCCCGCCGACATGACGATCACCATGCATATGTGCCGGGGCAACTACAAATCAACCTATATGGGCGCCGGCGGGTATGAAGCCGTGCGGGAGATCCTGTTCAACAAAATCAAGGTCCACGGTTTCTTCATGGAGTACGACACCGATCGCGCCGGCGGTTTCGAGCCGTTACGGATGCTGCCGAAGGACAGGGTCGTGGTGCTCGGCCTTGTTACAACCAAGAGCGGGCGACTGGAATCGAAAGACGAGATCAGGCGACGTATCGAACAAGCCGCCAAATTTGTTTCGCTCGATCAGCTTTGCCTTTCGCCGCAATGCGGATTTGCCTCGACCGAGGAGGGCAATGTCCTGGCTGAGGACGAGCAGTGGGCAAAACTTCGAATGATTGTCGAACTCGCTGACGAGGTCTGGGGGCTAGTTTCCCATGGCTGACATCGTCAAAGGCAAGACCGCCATCGTCACGGGGGCGGGGCGTGGGATCGGGCGCGGCATTGCCATGCTGCTCGGTCAGGAAGGCGCGCGCGTTGTGGTGTGCGATATCGCACCGCTTGCGGTGTATCTGGGCTCCGATTCCGCAGCCGACATCACCGGTCAGATTTTTTCGGTTCGCAACAACGAGATCTACCTGTTCAACCAGCCACGGCCCATCAAGACGATCCACCATGCCGAAGGCTGGACGCCGGAACGGCTTGAAACCTGAAGTCGGCTCTGGCGCCCTCGTTCACACCGCTGGAACGCTCGGAAGACGTGTTCAATTGGGACCCGGTCTAGGCGCACTTGTCAGGCCCATCCGGCCGCATAGAGTGGGACCATGAAAAAACGCGGCGGCGAGCACGAGGAATTTGCCGACGTTCGCGACGGCGTGCGCGCGCTCTGCGCCAAGTTTCCCGGCGAATATTGGCGCGCACTCGATCGGGAGCGAGCCTATCCGACTGAGTTTGTGACCGCGCTGACAAAGGCCGGCTACCTCGCTGCTCTTATCCCCGAGAAGTATGGAGGCAGCGGCCTCAACCTTGCTGCGGCAGCCGCAATCATGGAGGAAATACACGCCTCCGGCGGCAATGGCGCTGCCTGTCATGCGCAGATGTACACGATGGGTACAATCCTGCGTCACGGCAGCGACGCGCAGAAAGAGCGCTATCTGCCGCTGATCGCGAGCGGCGAACTTCGTCTGCAGGCATTCGGCGTGACCGAACCGACCTCGGGAACCGACACGTTGTCCCTGCGCACGGTAGCGCGACGGGAAGGCAACGATCACTACGTCATCAACGGCCAGAAAATCTGGACCTCGCGAGCCGAACACTCGGACTTGATGCTGCTGCTCGCAAGGACGACGCCGAAGGAACAGGCCAAGAAGCGCACCGAGGGCCTGTCGGTCTTTCTGGTCGATATGCGGCTCGCGCAAGGAGCGAATATCGCCATCAATCCGATCCGCACAATGATGAATCATGCGACCACGCAGATCTTCTTCGACGATCTGCGCGTCCCGGCGGAAAATCTGATCGGCGAGGAAGGAAAAGGTTTTCGCTACATTCTTGGCGGCATGAATGCCGAACGCATTCTGATCGCCGCCGAATGCATTGGTGATGCCAAGTGGTTCATCGCCAAGGCAACGAAATATGCTAAGGAGCGTGAGTTGTTCGACCGGCCGATCGGACAGAACCAGGGCGTTCAATTCCCCATCGCGCGCGCCTATGCGCAGATGCGCGCGGCGGAACTGATGGTGCACGAAGCTGCCCGCAAGTATGACGCCGGCGAGGATATCGGCGCCGAAGCCAATATGGCGAAGCTTCTCGCGGCCGATGCGTCCTGGGCTGCCGCCGACATGTGCGTGCAGACCCATGGCGGCTTCGGATTTGCCGAGGAATACGATATCGAACGAAAGTTTCGGGAAACGCGCCTGTACCAGGTTGCACCCATCTCGACAAATATGATTCTCTCGTATCTGGCCGAGCACGTGCTCGGTCTTCCCCGGTCATATTGAAGATGACGCTGCCGCTCGATGGCCTCCTGGTCGTTTCGGTCGAGCAGGCTGTGGCGGCGCCGCAATGCA
>DASRAF010000347.1:0-2488 GCA_035638295.1 Pseudolabrys sp. | reverse complement strand
CAGGTGCTCCACCAGCGCATTGCCCAAGCGTTGGAAAAGGAATTTCCGGAAACTGCGAAGACCGAACCAGAGCTGCTGGCCCTGCACTATGCTGGAGCAGGGCTCGCTGATCCGGCCATCAGCTACTGGCAGACTGCTGCGGAGCGGGCGCTTCAGCGTTCCGCTAATGTGGAAGCAGCCAACCATTTCCGGCAAGCGCTGGCTCTCCTTGCTACCTTGCCGGAAAGCGGGGAGCGAGACGAGCGAGAACTGGACCTGCAAACTCGCCTCGGAGCGACGCTAACAACCGTCAAGGGCTTTGCCGCTCCTGAAGTTGTGGCTGCATACGACCGCGCGAGAATTTTATGCCGCGAATCGCAAGCTCCCGCGCAGAAATTTTCGGTTCTGCGTGGTCTGTGGGTTTACGATCTGGTACGCGCGGAATGGCAAGCGGCGGGTGATCTTGCCGAAGAGATGCTCGCTCTGGCGGACGACCAACAGAACATCGGGTACGAGCTTGAATCGCATCGGGCGCTTGGCATGACCTTGCTCTGGCGCGGCATGATTGTTCGCGCGAGGGAGCACTTGGAGGAAGGCCGGCGCCTCTACGATCCGGAGCAGCACCGCATCCACGCATTCCGGTACGGAAACGATCCCGGGGTTGCCTGTTTGGTCCATCAGGCTTTTGCGCTTTGGGTGCTGGGCTACGCGGACCAGGCGCTGGCCACGAGCCGCCGAGCTGTCACGCTCGCTCGCCAATTGGGCCACCCCTTCAGTCTCGCCCAGGCGCTCATTTATTCTCTTTTCATCCACCAGTGCCGAGGAGAACCGCAAGTCATCAAAAAATTGGCCGATGAGGTGAAGACATTGGCGCTCGAGCACGGTTTTCCGTTTTGGCAGGCGGAGGCAGGCATTATGGCGGGCTGGGCCACGGCTGCGCAGGGTAGATCGAGGGAGGGAATTGTTCAGCTGCGCAACGGTGTCACAGATTTTCTGGCAACCGGAGCAAGGATGGACAAGCCACGTTGGCTCGCGCTTCTGGCCGAAGCCTATGGGATCAACAATCAGCCGGATGAAGGCCTTGAGGCGGTAAAAGAAGCGTTGTGGGTCGTGGATGAGACGAAAGAATGCTTTTTTCAAGCTCGGCTTTGTCAACTCAATGGCGACTTGCTCCTGAGAAAGGGAATCCCTGACGCTGAAGTGGCCGCCGAGACCCAATTTCGCGAGGCGCTGGCAATTGCCCGGCGTCAGGAGGCAAAATCCTGGGAGCTGCGTGCGGCGACCAGCTTGGCACGTCTGTGGCGCGCGCAATCCAGGCGCCGAGAGGCCTACGATCTGTTAGCTCCCGTCTACGGCTGGTTTACGGAGGGTTTCGACACAGCCGATCTTAAGGACGCCAAGGTACTGTTGGATGAGATCGAATGAGCGCGCAATTGCGACGGCGCGATTTCATCACGCTGGCGCGGCGGCATGGCCGCTCGCAGCAGGCGGATATCTTCTGCAACACTTGGCAAAAAAGCGCATTTTTGTGATCGCCATCACATCGCTGGCGCACCGTCGGCGCTAGTCTCACACTCGTCGGGTACCGCATGTGCGGTGCTCACCTTCGATGGTTTCCTCCCGAACTCAGCCCCGCCAACGCGGGGCTTCTTTGCGTTCTTAGGTCGGCGATCGGGGCATTCCGGAAGACGTAGGTACCATCCAACCACTGATTGGGGGGATGGGCAGGGTGGGGATGGCGGGGGATGGTTCATGAGTCATGTACTGAGCCTACAGCTTGCACGTGAGCGTGCTTGGCGACTGAGAGGCGGTTCGACGGGACATGCCTGCGAAAGACTAGGTCTGCCACCGTGGAATTCTGAAATCACGGGGCTGGATGAGCGGAGATTCCTTGAGCGGCTCGAAGCCGAGAATGCACGGCTTCGACGCAGTGTGGTGGAACTCCTGCTCCAGATTCAAGCATTGCGCGATGGCGCCGGAACACTAAGCGCGTATGATGCGGCACGCCATCGACGGAACGTGCCATGAAAGGCATTGCCGAATGGCTAGCATCGATCGGCCTCAGTGAGTACGCCCAACGGTTCGCCGACAACGGCATTGACCTCTCGGTCATCCGCGATCTGACGGAGCAAGACCTCAAGGATCTCGGCGTTCTGCTTGGGGATCGTCGTAGGATTCTGCGCGCGATCGCGGAGTTCGATGGGGTCGCTCCTGCACCGACTGAAACAGCGAGCGAAGCGGTGCCGCGCGACCAAGCCGAGCGCCGCCAAGTCACTGTGATGTTCTCGGACCTGGTCGGTTCGACGGCGCTGTCCGTCCGAATGGACCCGGAGGACCTGCGCGAGGTCATTTCGGCCTATCAGAAATGTGTGGCTGAAACGGTGCGTCGCTTCGGTGGTTTTGTCGCCAAATACATGAGCGACGGCGCGCTTGTGTACTTCGGCTATCCGCAGGCCCATGAGGATGACGCAGAAAGGGCGGCACATGCGGCGCTTGAATTGATCCAGGC
>DASRAF010000346.1:0-16626 GCA_035638295.1 Pseudolabrys sp. | reverse complement strand
ACTGCACTTCATCGACAATCTTGATCCGGACAGTTTTGAAACACTGCTGGCAACGGTGCCGCATGCCACCACGCGCTTCGTCGCCATATCCAAATCAGGCGGAACCGCCGAGACCTTGATGCAGACCATTGCCGCCTTGTCGGCATTGAGGGAGGCCGGGCTGCAGACACGCATTCCCGATATCTTTTTGGGGATCAGCGAGCCATCCAGGTCCGGCAAGACGAACGGCCTGCGTGATCTGCTCGGCAAATTCCGCATTCCCATGCTCGACCACGACACCGGTGTTGGCGGGCGCTATTCAGCGTTGACCAATGTCGGGCTGTTGCCAGCGGCAATGCTGGGTCTCGATATTGCAGCGGTGCGCGACGGCGCGGCTACCGCGCTGGCGCCAATTCTCGCGGGGACACCCGCGACGCAGGTTCCGGCTGCCGTCGGCGCCGCGCTTTCGATCGCTCTCTGTGAGAGCAAGTGGAAGGCCATCAGCGTGCTGATGGCCTATTGCGACCGCTTGCAGCGTTTCACGCATTGGTACGTGCAGCTGTGGGCTGAAAGCCTTGGCAAGAACGGCAAGGGTACGACGCCCCTTGCTGCGCTCGGGCCGATCGATCAGCACAGCCAATTGCAGCTCTTCATCAGTGGTCCGCGTGACAAGCTCTTCACCGTCGTCACGACTGATGGGGCAGGGAGCGGTCCGTCGATGGATGGCGATCTTGCAAAGCTTGCGGGCGAGCCCGGCTTCGCCGGCAAGAGCATCGGTGATCTGGTCGCGGCCGAAGGGCGCGCAACTGCGGAAACGCTGGCCAAGAACGGTTGCCCGGTGCGCACGATTCACATCAGCCGGCTCGATGAGGCGGCCCTCGGCGAATTGATGATGCATTTCATGCTGGAGACAATCATCGCCGCGCATCTTCTGGGAGTCGACCCGTTTGACCAGCCGGCGGTGGAAGAAGGCAAGGTGCTTGCGAAAAAGTATTTAATGTCGTGACATTGGGATGATCCGGATCACAGACATCATCTCCATCGACGAATCCGAGCTCTCGGAATCATTCGTGCGCGCCTCCGGTCCGGGCGGGCAGAACGTCAACAAGGTTTCGTCGGCGGTGCAGCTTCGTTTCGACGCGCGGCATTCCACGTCTTTGCCGAACGATGTTGCCTTGCGTTTGATGCGCATCGCAGGCAAGCGGCTGACCAAAGAAGGCGTGATTGTCATCGTCGCTCAGCAGCACCGGACTCAGGAGCGCAACCGAGAGGACGCCCGCGATCGGCTGTTCGCCATGATCCGACAGGCTGCAGTCAGGCCGACCCCGCGGCGACCAACGAAGGTGCCCAAGGCCCAGCGTCGCGAAAGGCTAGAGGCCAAAAAGCACCGCGCCGGCATCAAAAGCCTGCGCCGGAGCAAGCCCGGCTGGGATTAGGCCTGGGATAGCGGGGGCAGCGGGCTGCCCTGTCTCGCAGCCGTCGCGATGCGCCGGTAGAGTAGTTTCGATTCGGATTCAGGCCCCCGCAATGCCCGTTCGTCAGTTACCCGAGGCTGTCATCAACCGGATCGCCGCAGGCGAGGTGGTTGAAAGGCCGGCAAGCGTCGTGAAGGAGCTCATCGAAAATGCGCTCGACGCCGGCGCGCGCCGGATCGATGTGCTGACGGACGGCGGTGGCCGAAGGCTTATCCGCGTCACCGACGATGGCGAAGGGATGACCCGTGCCGATCTTGAGCTCGCCGTTGAGCGACATGCGACATCCAAGCTCGTCGGAGACGATTTGCTGTCGATCCACACGCTTGGATTTCGTGGCGAGGCGTTGCCGTCGATTGGCGCCGCAGCCACGCTGACGATGACCACGCGCCACGCCGACGAGCCCCATGCGTGGAGCATTACGGTTGACGCCGGCGAGAAGTCGGAGGTCCGGCCTGCTTCACTCGGGCAGGGAACCACGGTCGAAGTCCGCGATCTTTTCCACGCGACGCCGGCGCGGCTGAAATTTTTGAAGGCCGATCGCAGCGAAGCCGAGGCCGTGCGGGAAGTCGTGCGGCGGCTGGCGATGAGCAGGCCCGACGTTAGCTTTACGCTGTCGGGCGAAGAGCGCGCTCCATTGACCTGGGGACCCGCGGCCGAAGGCGACTACCTTGCCCGGCTTGGCGATGTCCTCGGGCCCGATTTCCGCGCCAACGCAGTCGCCATCGATGGCGGACAAGAGGGCATACGCCTGACGGGCTTTGCCGGATTACCGACGCTCTCGCGCGCCAATTCGCTTGGGCAGTATCTGTTCGTCAACGGGCGACCGGTGCGCGACAAGTTGCTGTTTGGCGCAGTGCGCGCGGCTTACGCCGAATATCTGCCGCGTGACCGGCATCCGGTGCTTGCACTGTTCGTGACACTCGATGCGCGTGAGGTCGATGTCAACGTCCATCCCGCAAAAACAGAAGTTCGTTTCCGCGATACCGGTAGGGTGCGGGCACTGATCGTGCGGGCGCTGAAGGAAGCATTGGCGCGCGAAGGCCAGCGCGCGGCAACGACTGGCGGTAGCGCGACGATAGCGACTTTTCGCCCAGCCGCTGCGGCGCAGCGCGGCGCTTATGACTGGCGGCGATCGCCTGCGCGACCGGCAGGCTTTGGCTTTGCCGACGCCGCGCAAGCGGCGTTCGACGTAGGAGAACCGGCTGCGGACGCCGCGGTCGCGCGTTTCGAACCCGCGGCCGATCAAATTGATCGCCCGCTCGGCGCTGCGCGCGCGCAGGTGCACGAGACCTACATCGTGGCACAGACGCCTGATGGACTCGTCATCGTCGATCAGCACGCCGCCCATGAGCGCATCGTTTACGAGCGGATGAAGGCAGCCATCGAAAAGACCGGGGTTGCGCGCCAGATCCTTCTCATTCCGGAGATCGTCGAGCTCGATGAAACGAATGCCGCGCGGCTGGTGACCCGCGCCGAGGAGCTGGCGCGATTTGGCCTGGTGATCGAGACATTCGGTCCTGGCGCCGTGGCCGTGCGCGAAACTCCATCCATGTTGGGCGATGTCGATGTAAGAGGGCTGATCAACGATCTCGCGGAGCACGGGGCGGAATGGGATGATTCATTGCCTCTGGAGCGCCGTCTCATGCATGTTTCGGCGACAATGGCCTGTTATGGCTCCGTCCGCGCCGGACGCAGGCTGAAACCAGAGGAAATGAATGCGCTGCTGCGCGAGATGGAAGCGGTGCCGAATTCCGGCCAATGCAATCACGGCCGGCCTACCTACGTGGAACTGAAGCTCACCGATATCGAGCGGCTGTTCGGGCGACGGTGATCTAGCTCTGTCGGACGAAAACGAACTCGGTGTCGTCATAACGGCGCCGTTCCAGTTCGGCAAATCCGTCCGGCGCCTTGAACCCGGCGTCGGCCGCTTCCTCCACAACCAGCAGCGCTTCCGGCATTAGCCACCCACCGTCGCGTGCAGAGATCAGCGATTTTTCCGCGAGGCCCTTGCCGTACGGCGGATCGAGAAACACCAGCGAAAAAGGATCCAGCGGGTGGGCTGGCCCCAGTCTGCTTGCATCGCGACGGAAAATCCGCGTGACACCACCGAGCCCGAGCGACTCGACATTGTCGCGCAACAGCGCGCGCGCCTCGACGCCCTCGTCGACGAACAGCGCGTAGTCCGCTCCGCGCGAAATGGCCTCGATTCCAATCGCACCTGTGCCGGCAAACAGATCGAGCACCCGCGCATCGGTGACAGGATCGCCATACGAATGCGCGAGAATATTAAACAGCGCTTCGCGCAATCGATCGCTTGTAGGGCGCACGGAGTCAGACTTTGGGCTTGCGATCGGCCGCGAGCGAAGCCTGCCGCCGACGACGCGCATTATCTTGGCCTCAACGGGCGCTGCCCGCCCGAGCGGTCGCGCCGGCCTGCCCTATGTTTGTCGCGTCCATTCTGACGGTTTGCGTCCTTGTCGGACGTTTGAGGTTTGCGGGTTTCGCGTCGCCGGTCCCGATGCGGCTGCCGCGAAGGCGGCCGCTGTTCATCGGCGGCCAAGGGCGCATCGAAATCGGCATTGGACTCGGCGACGATCTGCTCACCCAATTTTATGCGCAGCTCGGAAGTTTCGACTTCTGTAACCGTTCCGTCGTCGATGGCTCCGAGGTCGAAAGGTCCGAACGCGACACGGATCAGCCTGTTCACCTTCAGGCCCAGCGATTCAAGAACCTTGCGCACCTCGCGGTTCTTGCCCTCGCGAATGGCGAAGGTCAGCCAGATATTCGCGCCCTGTTCGCGGTCGAGCGTCGCTTCAATCGGACCGTAGCGTATTCCGTCGATGGTGATGCCGTTCTTCAGACGATCGAGCGCCTCCTGGCGGACGCGGCCCAGTGCACGCACGCGATACCGGCGCAGCCAGCCGGTTGCCGGCAATTCCAGCACGCGTGCCAGACCACCGTCATTGGTGAGCAACAACAGACCCTCGGTGTTGATGTCGAGCCGTCCGACGCTGATGACCCGCGGAAGTGATTTTGGCATTGCCCGGAAAATCGTATCCCGCCCTTGTGGGTCGGAGTGCGTCGTCACCAATCCACGTGGCTTGTGATAGAGGAAAAGCCGTGTTCGTTCGCGCGCCCGCAAAGGCGTGCCGTCGACCGCAATCTGGTCGGATGGTGTAACGTTGAGGGCGGGCGAAGAAATAACCTCGCCGTTGACTGAGACGCGTCCGGTCTCGATCCACGCTTCGGCCTCACGCCGGGAGGCAAGACCCGCGCGCGCGATGACCTTCGCGATGCGCTCGCCGGGCCTTTCCTTGGTGGGAGTCGCTGCCATATGGATTTCTTCACCAACGCCTTTATACACGGAGCGGCATAGAAGACGTGGGAGGCTGGGACAAGCCCGGTCATGACTGAACATGCCATCGCCCACATTCATGTCCATCGCCCTCGAAGAGGCCCGTGCTGCAGCTGCGCGGGGCGAGGTGCCTGTCGGTTGCGTCGTCGTGAGGGACGGCATCATCGTCGCGCGGACCGGCAACCGAACGATCGCTGATCATGATCCGACCGCGCACGCGGAGCTCATTGCCATTCGCGCCGCTGCCTCGACGCTCGGCAGCGAGCGGCTCGCGGATTGCGATCTCTACGTCACGCTGGAACCGTGTGCCATGTGCGCGGCGGCGATGTCCTTCGCCCGAATTCGCAGGCTTTATTTCGGCGCTGCCGACACCAAAGGCGGAGCGGTTGAGCATGGCGTGCGCTTCTTCGCCGCGCCAACCTGCCACCATCGGCCTGAGGTCTATGGCGGCATCAACGAAAGCGAATGCGCCGAGCTACTGAAAGACTTCTTTCAGGCGCGCCGATAATTCCCAAAAAGTTCGATCAGGCGGTTTTATCGACGAGCTTGCCCATTCCCGGCGGAGGCCGGGCCTGCCGGACGACGGGCGCTGTCACGTGCCCGGCTTCGCTCGCCTGCTGCGCCGAGGGCTTCGGTTTCAACTTAGGCGCGCAGGTCTCAATGATGTGCATCATCCGCATGACAAATCCGCGCTTCTCGAAAAAATTTGTTGACCCTGCAAAGCGTGTCAACCGCCCGTTACGAATTCCCAGGCCTTGTCGGCAAGGGGGCGGATCATCTCAGCCTTTGCCGGCGCAAATTCGCTCGTCGCTGTGCCGTCGCGCACGCGCCCAATGATGCCCTGCAAAATCGCGGCGATGCGGAAGAAATTATAGGCGAGGTAGACTGACAGATGCGGGCGTGGGTCCAGTCCCGTACGCGAGACATAGACGTCGACGTAATCGCTCATCGACGGAATTCCCAGTGCGCGCAGATCGTGGCCGACCAGGGTGGCTGTACCGGCAGTGCTCTCGGAATGCGGCATGTGCCACGCCATCAGGTGATAGCTAAAATCGGCTAACGGGTCGCCCAGCGTCGATAGCTCCCAATCGAGCACGGCGACGATCTTCGATTCGTTATGCGCGACGATCAGATTGTCGAGTCGATAGTCGCCATGCACCAACCGCACCGATGCGTTCGGCGGGATATGTTTCGGCAGCCAGTCGATCAGGCGCTCCATCGCGTCGATTTTTTCCGTTTCGGACGCGCGGTATTGCTTCGACCAGCGCTCCACTTGCCGGCCGACGTAGTTTTCGCCCTTGCCGAAATCGCCGAGGCCGATTTTGTTCGGATCGAGTCCGTGCAAACGCGATATCGTTGCATTCATCGAATCGTAGACGGCGGCGCGCTCGACCGGATTTGAACCCGGCATCTGCGGCTCCCAGAAAACACGGCCATCGATGAAGTCCATAACGTAAAACGCTGTCCCTGCCACACTCTCATCGGCACAATAGACGAGAGGTTCGGCGACAGGAAAACCCTTCGCATGGAGTGCACTGATGACGCGATACTCGCGGTCTACGGCATGCGCAGAAGGGAGCAATTTGCCTGGTGGCTTGCGACGCAGAACATAGCGTTGACCGGGCGTTTCGAGGAGATAGGTCGGGTTCGATTGACCGCCCTTGAATTGCCTGACACTCAGTGGTCCCGCAAAGCCGGCTATCTGGGCATCGAGATAGCGCTCAAGCTGTCCGGCATCGATGCGCAGCGCCGGTGCTGCATCCTTGGTTCCCGAAAAAGCCTGCTGGCGGTCGACGGATGTCATCGCCGCAACGAGATTATTTGCGCGTTCCGAAGAATATCGGAGCGTCGGCGTAAATCTTGTATTGCTGCGATTTCGGCTTCGTTTTGTCCTCCTCATTGACGTATTGAATCGAGCTTTTCCCCTGAAGTTCGCGTGGCAATATCATCACGCGAATAAAGCGGCTCGGTTTGTCGGACGACGCCTGCGCGAACACGGCGTTAGGTCCGGATTCATACCACGCACCGCCGGGACCAAACGAGGTTGAGCGCCCGTGCGTGTCGATTCGAATGCCGCCCTCGATCAGGCAGCGGATGCCGGGGCCTTGATGGCGATGCAGGTAGGCGCAACCGCCCGGCGGAAAAGCAACGCTGTCGCCGCGCATCAGTAATTCGCCTTTCGGCAGCGTTTCCAGAAAAGCGGTCAGCTTCTCATGCGTGACCATGCCGGGCGCGTTCGCGGTCGTGCTGCCCTGATCGCCGCGCGCGAGTTCCCAGCGCCAGCAAGTGACCCCGGCTGCGCCGGGCTTGATTCTGACCGTCGTCTCCCCTTGCCAGGCCTCGCCCTCGCGCACGGTTTCTTCGCCGATTGCCGCTGAGCCGTGCACAACGAAGATAAAACGCGGCACGGGCGGTAGTGTGAGTTCGATCTTCTCGGCGCTTGCGAGCACGTCCTCGTAAAGCCGCAGCACGGGATGCATTCATCGGTCTCCTGCGTCACCCGGCGAAGAAATCAAACAACGCCGCCGCGGTTGCCTCGGGGTTTTCCTCGGTTAGGAAATGGCCAGAGTCAACCGGCTTGCCCGTAGCCTGCGGTGCCCATTGTTGCCAGATCTTCAGCGGCCCTCCGGTCTCCGACGCAATTCCGACACCGCCCCACAAGGCCAACATCGGACATGTGATCGTCCGTCCGGCCGCGCGGTCGGCTTCGTCTCGGTCGAGATCGGCATAGCGCCCTGCACGGTAGTCTTCGCAATGGGCGTGGATGCGCAGCGGATCGGCAAACGCCGCCCGATAGTGATCGAGCGCGCGCGGGTCGAAGGCAGACAGGTTTTTGGCCTTCGTCCAGCTGGCCATTTTCCACTCCAGATACTCGACCGGTGCTTTCGAGATCAGCATTTCCGGCAGCGGCTCCGGCTGCGCCAGAAACGGCCAGTGCCAGACCTTCATCGCCAGGTTGCGGTCCATGCGGTGCCACATGTCGTACGTTGGAACGATGTCGAGGGTCGCCAATTGCTCGACTCGGCCTGGATGATCTAGCGCGAGCCGATATGCGACGCGCCCACCACGATCGTGGCCGGCCAGCCTGAAGCGCACATGGCTGAGTCGCTCCATTGCCTCGATCATGATCTTCGCCATCGAACGCTTGTCGTAGGGCGAATGGGTTCCGTCGGCTCGCGGCACATCCGACCAGCCGTAGCCGGGCAAATCCGCAATCACGAGGGAGAAGCGTTTGGCGAGCACCGGAGCGACGCGATGCCACATCACGTTTGTCTGCGTATAACCATGCAGCAACAAGAGCGGCGGGCCATTGCCACCGGCTCGCGCAAAGATTCTTCCGGCGCTTGTGCCGATCCAGTGCGAAGCAAAACCCGGAAACAGGTCAGCCAAGTCGGGCATGAAAATACCTTACTTGACGGGGCTTATTTGTGGGAGAGGCCGCTCGGCGGAACTTATTCTCGCCCGATCGCGCGCCAGCCAATGTCGCGCCGGCAGAAGCCGTCGGGCCAGCGGATGAGATCGACAGCAGCGTAAGCGCGGTTCTGTGCCTCGCGAACGCTCTTACCGCGCGCGCATACGTTCAGCACGCGTCCGCCATTGGCGAGGATGCGGCTGCCGTCGGCCTTGGTGCCGGCGTGAAAGATCTCCACGCCGTCGACCTGTGCCGCTGCGTCGAGCCCTTCAATGACCGTACCTTTGTTGTAATTTCCAGGATAACCCTTGGCCGCCATTACCACCGTGAGTGCCGCGTCCGGATACCAGCGCAGATCAAAATTCTTCAACTGCCCATCGCGTGCGGCCAGCAGGGCGGGGACGAGATCTGACATCAGGCGCAGCATGAGCACCTGGCACTCGGGATCGCCGAAGCGAACATTGTACTCGATCAGCTGGGGGCCATCTTTCGTGATCATCAGGCCGGCGAACAGCACGCCCTTGTATGGCGCGCCGGCATGTTTGAGCGCGCGTACGGTAGGATGAATGATCTCCTCCATCACGCGGCGGTTCATTTGCTCGGTCATGATCGGCGCGGGCGAATAGGCGCCCATCCCGCCTGTATTCGGTCCCTTGTCACCGTCGCACACACGCTTGTGATCCTGCGCGGACGCAAGCTGTATCGCAGTCTCGCCGTCGCAGAGCGCGAAGAAGGAGGCCTCTTCGCCGACGAGGCATTCCTCAATGACGATTTCCCATGCAGGCGTTCCCAGGCCGCCGCCGAACATCATGTCGATCGCCGACTCGGCTTCTTGCACTGTTTCCGCGACGACCACGCCTTTGCCGGCGGCCAGCCCGTCAGCTTTCACGACAATGGGCGCGCCCTTTTTGCGCACATAATCTTTTGCAATGCTCGCGCCTTTGAAGCGCTCATAAGCTGCGGTCGGGATATTGTTAGCTTTGCACAGATCCTTGGTGAAGCCCTTTGAACCTTCGAGGCGCGCTCCCCATTTGGTTGGACCGAACGCCTTGATCCCTGCTGCCTCGAGATCGTCGACAATGCCGGCGCAGAGCGGCACCTCGGGCCCGACCACGACAAGGTTGATGTCCTTGTCCTTGGCAAACGCTATGACGGCCTTGTGGTTGGCGAGATCAAGCGCCACGGATTCGGCCTCGCGTGCTATGCCCGCATTGCCGGGCGCACAATAGAGCTTGTCGGTAAGTGGGCTGGCGGCGATTTTCCAGGCGAGCGCGTGCTCGCGGCCGCCGGAACCGAGAATGAGGATCTTCATGAGACGCGCAGGCGGCCTTTAGGGACTGGTTGCGGTTTGGTGTAGCATGGCGCCTTGCGCCCGCAAGAGATTCGGCACTGATGACAGAGGCTGCCCTCGATAACGTTGTGGAATGGACCGTCTCGGAGCTTTCGGCGGCGCTCAGACGCACCGTCGAGGATGCCTACGGCTATGTACGGGTGCGCGGTGAGATTTCCGGCTTCAAGGGCCCGCATTCCTCTGGCCACGCGTACTTTGCGCTCAAGGACGAGGGCGCCCGCCTCGAAGCCGTCATCTGGAAAAGCAGCTATGGCCGCATGCGCGTCAAGCCCGAGGAGGGGCTTGAGGTTATCGTCACTGGCCGGCTGACGACCTATCCAGGTCGTTCCAGCTATCAGATCGTCATCGACAAGCTGGAGCCCGCCGGCGTTGGCGCGTTGATGAAGCTCCTCGAGGAGCGCAAAAAGAAGCTCGCCGCCGAGGGATTGTTTGACGAAGCGCGCAAGCAGCTCCTCCCGTTTCTGCCCGGTGTCATCGGCGTGGTGACCTCGCCGACAGGCGCGGTGATCCGCGATATCCTTCATCGTCTCGAGGACCGCTTTCCCCGCCGAGTTCTGGTGTGGCCGGTTCGGGTGCAGGGCGAGACATCGGCCGCGGAAGTCGCCAACGCGATCCGCAGGTTCAACGAATTGCCCGAGCTTGGACTGGTGCCCCGTCCTGATCTGATTATCGTTGCGCGGGGTGGGGGCTCGCTCGAGGATTTATGGTCATTCAACGAAGAGATTGTCGTGCGCGCCGCGGCGGCCAGCATGATTCCGCTCATATCCGCCGTCGGGCACGAGACTGACATCACGCTCATCGATTTTGCGGCAGACCGCCGCGCGCCAACACCTACGGCGGCCGCCGAAATTGCCGTACCGGTGCGTGCCGAGCTCATGATGTCTCTGTCTGATCTTAACGCCCGCAAACACGCCTGCTGGAAGCGCAACGTCGATCGGCATCGCAAGGAACTCTCCTTGCTCAGCCGCGCAATGCCGGCGCTTGATGAGCTATTGTCGGTGCCCCGCCAGCGCCTCGATTCCTGTGCCGGCCGGCTGCCTCGGGCGCTTCGCGCAAACGCGCAACTCCACCACACGCATCTGACACGTGTGGCGTCGCGCCTGTCTCGGCGGCTTCTGTCGCACCGCATTGAGCGGTGCGACGAGCAGACGAAAAATTTTATCGGTCGGGCCCGGCGTGCCTTCCGCATTTTTCAGGATCGCCGTGATCAAAGGCTCCGCAGTGCTGGTCAGCTCCTCACTGCCTACTCATACAAAGGGGTACTCTCACGTGGATTTGCACTTGTTCGTGACGGTGAAGGGCATCCGCTGCGCTCCTCGGGTGCGGTAGCACCGGGCGCGCGGCTCGACATCGAGTTTGCTGATGGGCGAATTGGGGCAACCGCCGACGGCGAACATGCCGCGCAACCGATCGCAAAAGCCAAGGTGCGAAACCGCGGCGGTGGAGAAGGCCCGGGCGGGCAGGGCAGTCTGTTCGGCTCGTGATACGCTATTCAAGGGTTTCGCTCGCGCGGCCGACCGACTATGTTTAGGTGGGCGTCGGGCATTGGAGGCCGGTTTTGCTCAATCGTTATGATCGCAACCCACCGATGAGTGGTGAGGCGGAAGTAAAGTACCTCGACGGCGATTTCCGAGTCGTTCGGCCCGGTGCATTTGTCCGCTGTTCGGTAACCGGCGTGCCGATCCCGCTCGAAGAGCTAAAATACTGGAGCGTCGATCTGCAGGAAGCCTATGCGACGCCCGAGGCGGTCTTGCAGCGTCTTCGCGCGACGACAAAATAGTCTCTCAGCCTCGTAGCTTTGCCAGCACGAGCCGGCGCAATTCATCCGCTTCCTCAACGACCATGGTGACGCGCAGGACATGCGCGCGCGCGGCGAGCGCGTCGAGTAGGTGCTCGCCCGTCATCCGCGCCCGGTCCTTCTCCGTGGTCAGCAGCGCGAACCCACTGTGCTCGGCACGCATGATCAGCCCAGCCGCTTCCTCGGCCGTGTAGCGATGATGGTCGTCGAAGGCTTCGCGTTCCGCCACGGCGATCCCGGCATCGAGCGCGCTTGCAAAAAACTTGTTCGGATCGGCGATCCCTGCAAATGCCAGCACGCCGCGGCCTTTCAGTACGGCCACGCAGTCGAGGTCGGGAACGAGTCGGCCATGGAATATCGGCAGCGCGCGGCCACGACACTGTGCAATGACGTGCTCTGCGCTGATGCCTTCACCGACCACTAGCAGCGCATCAGTCTGTTCGAGCTGCGCGGCTATTGGCGCTCGCAAGGGTCCGGCAGGAAACACAGACCCATTGCCGATGCCGCGACGCGCGTCCACCACCGCGAGTGTAAAATCCTTCTGCAGCGAGGGGTTCTGTAGGCCATCGTCCATGATGATCAGCCCCGCACCTTGCTCGCGCGCAAAGGCGGCGCCGGCTACGCGGTCTCGCGATACGACGGCTGGTGCGGAGTGCGCGATCAAAAGCGGTTCGTCGCCAACCTGGGCAGAACTGTCATTGTGAACGTCCACTCGCTTTGGACCGGCGACGTTTCCCCCATAGCCGCGGCTCAGGCAAAAAGGATGCATGCCGGCGTCCGCAAGCATTCTTGCGAGCATGATCACGGTTGGCGTCTTGCCGGCGCCACCCAGCGTGAAATTGCCCACGCATATAACCGGTAGCCCGGCAGAAACGCCCTTCGCTGCCATGCGCCTTGCTGCGACAACGCCATAAGTAAGCCCCAGCGGCGCGAGCGCCCCCGCGGTGAGCCCGGCGTCGCGCCACCAGAAAGCTGGCTCACGCATGACCCGCCCGTTGCTGCAAATGCAGTTGCATCAGATAAGGGTCGAGCGAAGCAAGCGTGCGATCCAGCGCCCCGCTCAGGTTCTCCACGACGCCATTTGCTGCCGCCACCACGCGGGCACGCGCGTCTGGGTCGTTCAGCCATGCCGCCAGATGCGCAACGAGTCTGTCCACGCTTTCTATCCGTTCTGCGCCGTGAACGTTGTCGAGCGCGGAATAGATTTCCGCGAAGTTCCAGACATGTGGACCATGCAGGATCGCCGCACCCAGCTTTGCGGCCTCGATAGGGTTTTGACCGCCGTGCTTGATCAATGAGCCCCCGATAAACACCACCGGTGCCATCCGATATATCAGACCAAGCTCGCCGACTGTGTCGGCGACATAGATCCCGGTCTCGTGCTGGGGTAATTTTCCGCGTGAGCGCAGAGCGACGGGCAAGCCGGCTCTGGCCGCAACCTCGGCGATCCCCGGGCCGCGCTCGGGATGCCGCGGTGCGATCACCGTCAGCAATCCGGGAAAATTCCGGCGCAAACGTGCATGCGCTTCAATTACCGCTTCCTCTTCACCGGCATGGGTTGAGGCGGCCGCAATCACCGGCCGGCGATTGATCGCATTCTGCAATTCTGCAAGCGCTCTCGGTTCGGCTGGCGGCGCCGGTGCGTCAAGCTTGAGATTGCCGGTCGTGACGACGTTCGATGCGCCGAGATCACTTAAACGTAGGGCATCGGACGAAGTGCCGGCCAGACAGAGATCGAGACGCCGGAGCAGGTCGGCGATCGAACGCGGCGCACGGCGCCAACGCCGGTAAGAATTCTCGGAAAGACGCGCATTGATCAGCACCATCGGTATGCCGCGCGTCGATGCTTCGATCATCAGATTCGGCCAGAGTTCGGATTCCACGAACAATGCGAGATCGGGTCGCCAATGCTCGAGAAACCGCCGGACGAACCGTGAAATGTCGAGCGGAATGAATTGGTGGATCACGCCACGCTGAAGGCGTTGTTCGGCAAGCCCGCCCGATGTGACAGTCCCCGTTGTGACAAGCATGCCGAATCCCCGGGCCCGGATCCGGTCGATGAGCGGCAGGACACTGGCAAGTTCGCCGACACTTGCACCATGCAGCCAGATGAGCGGACCGTCCGGCCGCCCAATGCGGCTTTCACCGCGCCGCTCGGACATGCGTTGACGATGTTCCTTGCCGCGCTTGAGGCGTCGCGCCAGTAAAATGGGAGTGAACGGACCGGCTGCCGCGGACAACAGCCGATACATCCGCAAGCCAGTCGGCAATTTACCACTCAAGGTGCCTAGCCCCCGGTCCTGTCGGCGATCTCGTACGCGCGTGCCGTCGCCCGATTGAGCTCACTTTCAACCTTTTGCCGCGCCGCTTCCAGGGCCTCGCGGTCGGCGTCGGGCGGCACAAAAATAGCCTCGCCCGCGACTATTCCCATTCGTGCAAACGGCAGATTGACGGCCGAGCGGTCCCAACTGTCGATCTCGATGCGACGACTCGACGCCATTGCAACAGGATAGATCGGCCGACCTGAATGCTGAGCGAGTTTCACGATTCCAAGCCCGGCAACGCGCGCGACTTTTGGAACATCGGCGGTCAAGGCTATATTGTATCCATCCTTGAGAGCCTCAAGCATCTCCGTAAATGCGGCAGGGCCACCTTTGTGGTGAAAGCCACCGTCGTGGGCGCCGGAGCCCCGGATGGTGCCGATATCAAGTCGCTCCGCGGCACGAGCATTGATCTCCCCATCGCGGTGGCGTGAGATCAGCACCTTGGTGCGATGGCGGGGATTGTCGCTTTTCTTGATGAATGGCGCCATGAAATGCTGTCCGTGCCACATCGCGACAATCGCCGGCATTTCGACTTCGTCGTAAATGTTTGGAGGCTCGATCGTCACGCGGCTGGTGCGCCACACGAATCGAAGATACCAGGCGGCCATAACTCCGACGCTCTCGTGAAAAGCCGGCGAGGTGGAAATGTTCCGTCTGAACGATCGCATGGACATTCAACGTACCGATCGGGCTGTTGCTTCGGGATCGAGCAACCGATGTAGATGGACGATGAAATAGCGCATGTGGGCGTTATCGACAGTCTGCTGCGCCTTGGCCTTCCAGGCGACGTACGCGCTCGCATAGTTCGGAAAAACACCGACGATGTCGATTTTATTGAGATCCTTGAATTCATTGCTGCCAAGCTCGGTCAGTTCGCCGCCGAGGACGAGATGCAGTAGCTGTTGTTTCACGGTCGGCAATTCTTCAGCCATGGCTCGAATTTGATTGATCCCGACGTGATTTTTCGCGGTTGGCCAAGCCTACGCGAATTCGGTTTCGTGGTCGCGCACAAGCTCGATCAAGGCGGCGTGGCGCGCAGGACCGGCGGCGATCAGCGCGCCATATGCGGCTTCCGACCCGTTGTACGTCAGTGGCCGGCCGGCAAAATCGGTGAGCGCGCCGCCGGCTTCGTGCACCAAAAGATCGGCGGCTGCAAGGTCCCAATCGTGACTGCCACCAGACGCAAACGCTCCATCCAGCACGCCGTGTGCAACACGGGCGATCCGCAAGGCCAGCGAATGCACCTTGGGTTGGGCCATTATCCCCGGCGTGATCGCGGACAGCCGGTCCAGGAAACGCTTGGGTCCGGCCAGACTGGCGCCCGCGATCGTTGCACCGGCCGACACTCTGATCGAGACGTTGTTAAGCGTAGCGCCGTACCCTTGCAAAGCGAGAAACATCTCGTCGGTCACGGGTACGTAAATGGCCGCGATCGACGGTCGGCCGTGCTCGGCGAGGGCAACGGAAATGGACCAGTCGGCGCTTCCGGAAATATAGGCGCGGGTGCCATCGATCGGATCGACTATCCACACAAGCGGTACGGCACGGTCGGGCTGTTCTGCGTGAGACTCCTCTGACTTCCATCCGGCCTCGCGCACCAGGTCCGAGAGGCGATCGCGCAGGAACTCGTTGACCGCGATATCTGCCTCGGTCACCGGCGAGCGGTCGGCACCCTTGGTCCAGTGTTTGAATGGACCGCGCGCGGTCGCGCGGGCGATATCGCCGGCGGCGCGCATCACGGTCGCAAGTGGCTTCCGCAGCGCGAGGAAATCATTGGCCGGCAACGGTCAATCCCTCTACGCGTAACGTCGGCGCGTTGATGCCGTAGCGGAATTCGAGATCATTGGCAGGCGTAAGCGAGCGGAACATCTCGATGAGATGCCCAGCTATCGTCACTTCGCTTACGGGATAGGTGCGTTTGCCGTTTTCGATCCAGAAGCCCGAAGCTCCGCGGCTATAGTCGCCCGTCACCATATTGGCTCCGACGCCGATCAGATCGGTCACGTAAAATCCATCGGCGATATCGGCGATAAGCTCCTTCGGATTTAGTAGCCCCGGCTCCATATACAGATTGCTCGATCCGGGTGATGTCGCTGACGACCCACTGCGTTGAGCGTTGCCGGTAGTGACGAGACCAAGCTCGCGTGCCGTCGTGCTGTCGAGCAGCCATGAACGAAGGAAACCATCATCGATCAGTGCGAGCTTTTTGCAGGCGACGCCTTCGCCATCGAACGGGTGGGAGCGAAGGCCCCGTCTACGAAGGGGGTCATCGACAATGCGAATGCCGTCGGCAAAGAGCTTCGCGCCCATCTTGTCGCGAAGAAAGCTGGTCTTCCGTGCGACCGAAGCGCCGTTCACGGCGCCCGACAGGTGCGAGACCAGCGAGCCAGCCGAACGTGGATCGAAGGTGACGGGCACTTTGCGCGTCGAAACTTTGCGCGGATTGAGGCGCGCGACCGCGCGCTCGCCTGCCTTGCGACCGATGTCTTCAGGCCGCTCCAGATCCGCGGCGTGACGCACGGACGAATAGTCGTAGTCGCGCTCCATGCCGGTGCCGTCGCCGGCGATGGCCGTCATCGACAGGCCGTGGTTTGATCCGATATAGGCGCCGCGGAAGCCTTGACTAGTGACCAGCACCATTCCGCCGATCCCCGCGGAGGCGGACGCGCCGCCCGACTTGCTGACTCCTTTGACGGAAAAAGCCGCTTCTTCCAGCGTTCGCGCTTGCGCTTCAAGTTCTCCAACCGTCGGCAATTTGGGGTCGATCAGGTCGAGATCGGGAATTTCACGTGCCAGCATGTCCGGATCGGCGAGGCCGGCGAATTTGTCTTCCGGTGTTGCGCGGGCCATCGCGACTGCCCGCTCAGCCAAAACCGCGCTGTTGTCAGAAATTTCGTTCGTGGACACCATGGCTTGCCGGCGGCCGACCAGA